>JAZSEC010000014.1:0-43359 GCA_045531485.1 Eubacteriales bacterium
ATACTGCTTCCAGGGCGTAGTTACCTACGTCGAGAGTCCAGCAAGCGGCGGTATCAGTCAAATGAATCTCGTTTTTTAAATCTTTCTTTAAATAATGGAGATAGATTTAGACTGAGAGCGTTGCTTGTGACCGAAGGCGTAGTTACCTACGTCGAGTGTCCAGCGAGCGACGGTATCAGTCAAATATATCCCGTTACCTGGGATATCTTGCCATAGCGGCATCAATCTCTCCCTTTATTATAAGCTCTGAAGCCGATGCAATATCATCGAAGCGTCCTTTAAGTGCCTTAAGGTCGCATTCGGGCATTTTGCCGAGTACCCAATCGGCAAGATCGTATTCGGGATTCGGCTTTTTGCCTATGCCGATCTTAATGCGGGGAAATTCCTCGCCGGGAAGCCTTGCAATAATGCTCTTAAGACCGTTGTGGCCGCCTGCACTACCCTTACGTCTGATGCGGATAATTCCCGCGTCAAAGCTTATCTCGTCATGTAAAACGAGGACACGGTCGGGCGAAATCTTGTAAAATGCGGCAGCCTCGCCCACCGCGATGCCAGAATTATTCATAAGGGTGGTGGGCTTCATAAGAAGCACCCTTACACCGCCGATAGTTGCCTCGCCAACGGTGGCATGGAACTTAACGCGGTCGATTTTGGCACCGTATTTCTCAGCGATATAGTCTATGGCAAGAAAGCCTGCGTTATGTCTGGTAAGCTCGTACTGCTTACCGATATTGCCAAGTCCCACGATAATAAAGCTTACTGGGCCCTGAGGCTTTTGCTCGATCTTCTTAAACAAATCAAAAATATTACTCATCATCAATCTCTCTTAAGCAAATAAGCTCCTTGGCATAGGGCAGCCTCTCGATCTCGGCACAGAGAGTCTTCCACTCATCCAGCTTGTGATAGCGTCTTGCACGGTAGATGTTGATAAGCACCTCGTAGTTAAGGGTAACGGTACGAAGCTGATTATAGGAGGTGGGAAGCAGCTGGATCATATTATGCCAGTGAGCCTTGTCCTTGGTTTCAATAAACGCTACTCTCTCCTTCTCCATAAAGGAGATAACCGAGTCGAGAACTGCAAGTGCATCCTCACTCATCTTCTCGCAGGAGAAATCATCTCTGGTAAACTCCTTAGCCTGAATCTTATGCATTGTAGAGCAGGAATTGGCAACGGTGCCAACCTTATAGGTATCAAACTCCTTCCACCAATAGAGAGGAGCGGAAATATCAATAGAAACGATAACCTGCCTCAAAAACTTTCTGTGATCGCTGCCCGCCTTTGCAAGTCTTGAAGCAAGCGAAAGGTCGTTATCACCGAGGACAAAGTTGCCCTCATCGTCATAATAGGAGTCCATTCTTGCCCAGCTGTTCATGGGGTTTCTGGCTCCTCTGATGGCGTTATCGAAATTCATTACTACAACGTTAGAAATCTTAATCATAAAAAAGTCCTCGTGAAAATATTTAACTTAATTATTATACCATACCTTGCTCTGATATGTCAAGAATTATTCGGCTTTTTTGGTCTTTATTATTTATTCTCGGATGGCTGAATGTGTACAAGTGGAAAAGTCTTCCACGCCGGCTCAGAGTAAAGCGTAGGCATCTCGACTCGTGGGCAGATGCAGAACGGATTATAATGCCGGACAGCGTCGCTCCCGTTATATCTAAACAGCTTATACATAGCAAAATCAGGCAGGAGAAGAACCATGAAGGACTCCACACTGACACAGCCTTGATACAGAGGTAACACAGTCAAGTGGTAGATATATCAAGACTTCACGGCACTTTTCCGCACCCCAAGTTAAGTAAATATAACCTAATATAACTAAACCTAATATAACCTAAGCCAATACAATACAAGTAAACCCAACCTAATTCTACTACCGTAATTTTATTACATTCATTCTTACAGAACCTTCGGCAAGCTTTCGCTTTTTTTCAGTTTCCAACATGGGCGTTATGCCGGGTAAGATTTATTTTGAATTCTGAATTCAATATATTAATTTGTTAATTTTTAAAAAAGCTATTTATTTTTTTAAAATTTTATGTTATAATGGTATGATCAATTAATATGCGAAAGTGTGCCATGACGGTTTTTCGGCCAAAAGGGTCGACCTCGGTGGCACTGACATAGAAGAAAGGTAAAATTATGAGCAAAAGCAAAAACAACTCCTGTCCCTTCTCCGACAGACTCGGTAAGGTTGGCGGACAGGCCGTCCTTGAGGGCGTAATGATGAAGGCGGGCGAGCGTATGGTTACCACCTGCCGTAAGGAGGACGGCACTCTCGCCGTTTCGGATGATAAATTCGTTTCTGTAAGACAGAAGCACAAGATACTCGACCTGCCGCTTATCCGCGGTGTAGTAAGCTTTATCGAGTCGCTGACAATGAGCTTTAAGACTCTGGGTGCATCGGCAGATGCCCTTGGCATCGATAACGAGGAGGAGCCCTCTAAGTTCGAAAAATGGCTCTCCGAGAAGCTTCAGCTTAAGATCACCGACGTGGTTATGGTGGTGTCGCTGGTGCTTGGTCTTATACTGTCGGCAGGATTATTCGTAGTGCTGCCCATCGTCGTGACCTGGGGCATTAACTGGCTGCTTGGTATCACCTTCGATATTTCGATGAATGATGATATTGAGGCTATTGTCGAGGGTCTTGTGAAGATGGCAATATTCGTAGGCTATCTCTCCGCGGTATCGCTTATGCCCGAGATAAAGCGTACCTTTATGTACCACGGTGCAGAGCATAAATCCATTGCCTGCTTTGAGGCGGGCGAGGAGCTTACTCCCGAGAATGCAAAAAAGCACACCCGCTTCCATCCCAGATGCGGCACCAGCTTTATGTTCTTTATGATCCTGCTCGGTATCTTCGCCGGCTTCCTTCTCAAGAAGGCCATTCCCGAGCAGTGGCCCGGATTAATCTATCCTCTTCTCAGAATAGCGATCCTGCCTATTCTTATGGGCGTTGGCTACGAGTTTATCCGCTTTGCAGGTAAGCATCCCAACTGGTTTACACGTATGCTGTCCGCACCCGGCCTCTGGATCCAGCGAATCACCACCAAGGAGCCTGACGAATCTATGCTTGAGGTGGCTATAACCTCGCTTAAGTGTGCCCTGCGTGACGATTACCCCGAGTTTATGGAGTTCTATGAGGCAAGGGGATGGGAGCAGAACGCAGAGTGCGAGGTGCAGAGTGAGGAATGCGTAGCCGACGGTAGTGACGAGGCAAAAAATGACCTATAACGAGGCGGTAGAAATACTTAAGGCGGCGGGTATAGGATCGGCAGGCTACGACGCAAGAGAGCTGTTCGTTCATTTCGGCGGCTTCAACCGCAGCGAGCTTCTGCTCTTTAATCCCTCCACCGACAGCGAGGCTGTGATATCTGCCGTTGAGCGTAGAAAAAACCGCGAGCCACTGCAATACATCATAGGCGAGGTGGAGTTCTATCGTGAGAGCTATCTCGTTACTCCCGACTGCCTTATACCGAGAGAGGACACCGAGATACTGGTAGATTTTGCAGTAAGAAATCTGCCCGAGGGAGCTAGCTTTCTCGACCTATGCACAGGTAGTGGCTGTATAGCTATATCGGTGCTTAAAAATACGAAAAACACCACCGCCATCGCCGTGGATATTGACGGCGGAGCACTGGCGGTAGCAACGGAAAACGCATACAGAAACGGGGTTTCGGACAGGATACACCTTCGCCGTGCCGACCTTATGAACGAGGTGGTAGAGGAGCCTGTGTTTGCTCTGCTTTCAAATCCGCCCTACGTAAGCGATCGGGTGTACACCGAGCTTGAGAGCGAGATATTTGCCGAGCCACGCCACGCCTTCGTCGGCGGTGAGGACGGTGGAGATTTCTACCGCAGGCTGACCCCAATTTATAAGGATATTATTGCGTCGGACGGCTTTATTGCCTACGAGATCGGCTACGACCAGGCAGAGCTGCTTTTAAAAATTGCCGAGGAGTGCGATATGACCTGCAGGATAATCAAGGATATGTCGGGTCACGATAGAGTAGCGGTTCTACGCCACAGAGCATAGCCGAGCGGCAATTTCCCCTTTACGAGAAAGTGCATATACTTTAATCGGAGGTATATGCTATGAATAAAAACAATAGGCCCCGGGTTGCTCTGTTATGGGGCGGCCGAGGCTATGAAAGTGAGGTTTCATCAAAGGGCAAGGAGCATCTTCTGCCCCTGCTTAATGAGAAATTCGAGCTGACGCCTATCCTTATTGACAAGGAGGGCAGATGGCTTACTAAGGATGGCGAGGTCCTTCCCTGCCGCGGCGGATTCTACTGCCAAAGCACCAATAAAATTCTGTCCGTTGACTGTGTGATCCCACTGCTACACGGCGACTTCGGTGAGGACGGAACAATTCAGGGGGCACTTGAGTGTGCCAGGCTACCATACGTGGGCTGTGACACATCTGCATCTGCTATCTGCCGTGATAAGAGTATAGTCAAGACGGTGGCGGCAAGGCTTGGCGTTCCCACCCTGCCCTTCGTTTCGGCTATAAAGTGCGAGGGCGTGGATTTTGCCACCAGACGTGCCGAGGAGAGCCTTAGCTATCCGATGCTGGTTAAGCCTGCAAGACTGGGTAGCTCGGTGGGTGTGGGATCTGCCTGCTGTCGCGATGAGCTGCGACAGAGGATCAAAGATGCCTTCGAGCTTTGTCCAAGGCTGCTTATCGAGCCGTTTTTACAGACGAAAAGAGAGCTGGAATGCGGATTTTTTGCCGCACGTGGTCGCGAAATTCTTACATTCCCCGGCGAAATACTGCTGGAGGGAACCTACGGCTACGAGGAAAAATACCACGATGACTCGGTACGGCTATCCATTCGTGCAGACGTGGAGAGAGAGCATGCCGAGGCGATACGCGACTATTCAAGACGGCTTGTCCGTGCAGTTGGCGTGAGGGATATCTCACGCATAGACTTCTTCCTGTCGGACGGAAGGATATATTTCAACGAAATAAACACCATGCCCGGCTTTACCGACGGCAGCCTGTACGCCAAGATGATCGGTGCGATGGGAATCTCCGAGGGTGAGCTGTTCTCACGGCTTGTAGAATCGGCGATAGCTCGGGCGTGATAGGTATTTTCGACAGCGGTGTCGGTGGGATATGTGCCCTACGCAGAGTGAGAGAGCTGCTTCCCTATGAGGATGTGGTATACCTTGCTGACAAGCGGAACGCACCATACGGCACAAAAAACGAGGATGAAATAAAAGAGCTGACCGAGAAAAACATAAAACTACTCAGCTCCGTCGGAGCGAGAAAAATACTTATCGCCTGCTGCACCGCGTCCAGCGTACATCATCTGCTAAGCGAGGAGCAAAGGGCAATATCCATACCCATCATTCGCCCGACGGCAGAGCTTGCTGCCAATATGGGCAAAAGAATAACGGTGATAGCCACAAGACACACCGCAAGCAGCCACGCCTTCGGTCGAGAGATAGAGAAATACGGTGAATGCGAGGTAACCGAGCTTGCCGAGCAGGAGCTTGTAGCCTTGGTTGAGGGGGGAAGCCGCGACGGAAGAGTGGATATACAGTGCAGAAGATACCTCGACAAAATGAAGGAGAGAATTGAGCGGACGAATGCCGATCTGCTTATTCTCGGCTGCACCCATTTCTCTCATCTTGAGGGCGAGATCGGTAGGCTTTTACCGAAGGTAAAAATTATCAGCCCCGCAAGAGTGGGTGCTGAGGAAATTGCAAGAAAATCAATGCCCTGCAGAGAGTATGGCAAAGCAATATATACCGTGCCGTAAGGCAGGATACCGACACGGTCGGAAGAAAACGAAAGGAAGGTAAAAAAATGGCAAATTACAGACGAGGAAGAATAAACGACGCAGTTTCTCAGGAGCTGGCGGTAGCTCTGCGTGACGTACGCGAGCCTAAGGTTATAGATAATTTCGTTAGCATCACACGTGCGGAGGTTGCACCCGATCTGCGTAACGCTACCGTTTACTTCTCCTGCATGGGCGACTCTAAGGAGGCCCTTGAGGGACTTAAAAAATGCACGGGTATGCTCCGTCATCACCTGGCGGTGACCCTTAATCTGCGAATCACTCCCGAGCTTAAATTCATCAAGGACGGCTCTATCGAGCATGGTGCAAAGATCGCAAGATTCCTTGAGGAGATCAACGCACAGAAGAAGGAAGAAAACTGATACCTTACTTGTAAAAGCGGCAAGGCTGATGCCTTGACATGGAAAAATCCTTGACTTTTCCGGAGGACGAAGAAATGAAAAAAATCACTAAGGCGATAATTCCCGCGGCGGGCCTTGGCACAAGGATGCTGCCCGTTTCGGCGGCTGTATGCAAGGAGATGCTGCCCATTGTGGATATTCCCGCCATCTGCCATCTGGTAGAGGAGGCGGCAAGCAGCGGCATTACCGATATTCTTATAATAACCAACAGAGGCAAGGAGGTCATGGAGGATTTCTTTGACTTCTCGCCCGAATACGAGGCGGCTCTTGCGGCTAAGGGAAGGCTTGATGAGATAGAAAGGCTTCGCGACCTGGCTAGCATGGCGAACGTGTATTTCTTAAGGCAGAGGGAAACCCTTGGCCTTGGTCACGCGGTGGGCAGAGCACGCAGCTTCGTCGGTGACGAGCCCTTCCTCGTTATGTACGGCGACGATATTATCTTCTCGAAAAGGCCGGTGTGCCGTCAGCTTATGGACGTGTATGAAAAATACGGCCGTCCCGTAGTTGGTGTGAAGCCTGTAAGCCCCGAGCTGCTGACCAAGTATTGCTCGCTTAAGGTGTCGCCCATAGCAGGCGAGGACAGAATTACCTACTGCACCGATATGATCGAAAAGCCAAGGCGTGGCGAGGAGTTCTCTAACCTCTCCATACTGGGACGAGTTCTGCTGACGCCCGAAATATTCGACATTATCGACGAGCTTGAGCCGGGTGCGGGCGGCGAATATCAGCTGACCGACGCTATAAAGCAGGTTGCCCGTGAGGGTGGCGTATACGCCCTTGAGTTCGAGGGTGACAGATACGATCTCGGCTCTAAGACCGGTTTCCTTAAGGCGAATATCGTCAAGGGTCTTGAGCATCCCGAAACCGGAGATGAGATAAGAGAGTTTATCCTTGGCTTAGCGGATAAGCTGTAAGAAGGAACGACCGTCCCGTTTGACGAAGGGTTAATTCTGCATTCATCATTTAATCTACCGAAGGGAGATTATTAATGGAAATAAGACGATCACGGCCGGATGACGCAACGGCTATTGCCGAGATGGAGCTTAGTATTTTTCCCGATCCCTGGGGAAAAAAGGAGATATTCTCCTACATCTGCTCGGACAGAGGAATGTGCTTTACCGCCCTTGAGGGTGACGAGCCTATTGCGTACATTATCGGCACTAAGATCCCACCCGAGGGAGAGATATACCGAATTGCCGTCCGTGAGGACAAGCGTCAGCGTGGTATCGGCTACCGTCTTTTATCCTTCGCACTGAAGAGTGAGCGTGGAGCAGGCGTGGAAACGGTGTTCCTGGAGGTACGAGAGAGCAACGCCCCTGCACGTGCCTTGTACAGAGCCTACGGCTTTGCCGAGGTGTCGGTACGCAAGAATTATTACAAAAATCCCGCAGAGGATGCGGTTATTATGATAAAGGACAGCAAAATTATCTGATTTTGCTTTGCACCGCCTTGCATTAAGGTACTCCTGAAGAGAGTCGCCCTTAGCGATGGATAGGATGCTATGCACTTTGATTTTTTCGGAGATAAAAATGAACATACTTTCTTTTGAAAGCTCCTGTGACGAAACCAGTACCGCCGTTGTGGTGGCAGGCAGGGGCTTTAAGGTAAAATCGAATATAATCGCATCTCAGGTGGCGACCCACCGTCTGTATGGCGGAGTTGTGCCCGAGATAGCAAGCCGAGCACACACCGAGGCTATATCGCGTATAACCTACGAGGCTCTTGCCGAGGCGGGCGTTACCCTGGCTGATATTGATCTTATTGCCGTGACGGCAAATCCGGGTCTTATCGGTGCTCTGCTTGTGGGAGTGAACTTTGCCAAGGCTCTGGCGGCGGCAAACAATATCCCTCTCGTAGCGGTGGATCATATAAAGGGACATATCGCCTCCTGCTATCTTGGTGGCAGAGGCAACGTGGCAAAGCCGCCCTTCATCGCACTGGCGGCATCGGGCGGACACACCGCCATATACCACGTGGTAAGCCACACCGAGCTGTACGTTATCGGCACTACCCGTGACGACGCCATCGGCGAGTCCTTTGACAAGATCGGCCGAATTATCGGCATTCCCTACCCAGCAGGACGCGGCTTTGACGCTCTTGCAAAGGAGGGCTTTATCAAGGCAACGGGCGACGAGGTCGATTTCTATAATAAATATAAAAAATCTGCAGCGTATAAGGACAAGGAAATGTTGCTTCCCTCCCCTGCACTGAGTGACGGAAGCCTTGATTTCTCTTTCTCCGGCCTTAAGACCGCGGCTATAAATCTGCTACACCGCTATGAGCAGAACGGACGCGATATCGACCGTGCCTTGTTCGCCGCAAGATACACCTACGAGGCGGTGGAGGCGGTGGCGAAGAAGCTATCCGCGGCACTTGACAGATATCCCGGCCACGATCTATGTATGGCGGGCGGAGTCGCGGCAAACTCACACCTCAGAAAGAGGCTTAAGCAGGTGGCAGACGCCCACGGCGTTAAGCTGTTCATTCCCAGCCTTGACCTATGCGGTGACAACGCCGCTATGATAGCCGCCCAGGGCTACTATGAGTTCAAAAAGGGCGAGCGTGCGGACTCCTCTCTCAACGCAAGTGCACTCGACAGTATACAGACAGAAAGGTAATAAGGATATGGAATCTATTGATAAAGTAAAAGGCACCTTCGAGCTGAAAAATCAGGGTGGCACAAAGCCCACCGTATCTGACGCGGTTATTAAAAGACTGCCCAGATATCACAGATATCTCGGCGACCTGCTTGCAGACGGCAGACTTCGTATCTCCTCTGCCGAGCTGTCTAAGATTATGAACGTTACCGCATCCCAGATCCGCCAGGATCTCAACTGCTTTGGCGGCTTCGGTCAGCAGGGATACGGCTACAATATAAAATACCTTCACGGCAAGATCAGCGAGCTGCTTGGCGTTACTCAGGGCTATACCGCGGTTATCTGCGGTGCAGGTAACCTGGGTCGTGCTCTTGCGGCGACCAGAATGTTTGGCAGACGCGGTGTGACCAGACTGGCACTCTTTGATATCGACGAGAGCATAATCGGCAGCGAAATCTACGGCATTAAGGTTTATCACATTGACGAGCTGTTCGACTTCTGCCAGAAGGAGAGCGTCAGCATCGGCGTGCTTACCGTACCGAAGGACGCGGCGTACAAGGTTGCTATGACCATGGCACGTGCAGGCGTTAAGGGTATATGGAACTTCGCCAACACCGAGCTTGAGCTTGACTACGACGGTGTGGTGGTGGAGAACATTCACCTCGGCGATTCGCTTATGAGGCTGTGCTATGAGATAAAGACAAGAGATGAGGTGGCAGAGAATGTCGAGGGTTGATTACCGCATAGACAGACTGTCACTTATCGGTAACCCATCCTTTACCGAGGCCTCCTGCGAGGAGCTTCGTGCCCTGCTTGCCCTCATTGAGCTTTCGGGCAGGTGTGAGGACGTGAGCGTGCTGGCTGATGCTGCTGAGATTTCTACCGCCAGATGCAAGGCCGCACTGACTCTATGGGAGGAGGCGGGAGTTATCTCCAAGGGAGATACGCCCATCATCAAGGATGAGTTTGAGGACAGACTCAGACGTGGCGATATCGATGAAAAGCCCGCACGAGTAGTTGCCGAAAGCATTCGTGACGAGAGTCTTGCATCTATGATAAACGAATGTGCGACCCTTATGGGTCTTGCCTGCCTGCCCACCGCAGACGTAAAGAATATTACCGCATTACATACACAATATTCGCTATCACCCGACTATATTGTCGAGCTGGCTGCCCATCTTGCCGCCCGCGGTGTTCTCACCGCCAGACGACTCTGCGACGAGGCTATCAGACTGTGCGGCAAGGGAATCGACAACGTCGAGGGTCTTCAGGCGTATATAAACGACCTGGAGAACAGCAGCGGAGCTGAGTGGGAATACCGCCGCGTGCTTGGTATTTACGGCAGAAATCTGTCCCAGAGCGAGAAGAGCTACTTTAAGAAATGGGACGAGGAGTTCGGCTACTCGGTAGGAGTGATAAGCGAGGCGTACGATATTGCCGTGCTTAACACCAGGACCGGCAGAGGCGATCTCAGATATATGGACAGCATACTTACCGGCTGGCATAACGCCGGCTGCCGCACCGTAGCCGATTGCCGCGAGAAGGCAGAGGCGGACAGACTTCGTCGCGAGAGCGAAAAGGGCGAGCAAAAGAAACGCACCAAAACCACCCCCGAAACACCGAGATACGGCAACTTTGATATCAACGAGGCATTTAACAATGCGGTTGCACGCAGCTTCGGAGTCGAGGAGGAAGGAGAAAACTAATGTCTAACTATTCAATATACGAAAAGGCAAAGGCCGAGATCGAGGCAAGACGTGCCTCCGCAAGAGCCGAGTCGGATTACAGAAGTGAGCTTATCCGCTCCCTCAGTGACGAGGTGGCGGCTATCGACGAGGAGCTTTCCAAGACTGGTATGCTCATCTTCAAGACCGCCTGCCAGGGCGGTGACATCACTCCCATCAAGGAGCGTAACAAGGCTCTTCAGGCAAGACGCACCGAGATCATCGTTGGCCTCGGCTACCCTGCCGACTACACCGACGTAAAATATACCTGCAGCGAATGCTCCGACTCCGGCTACGTGGACGGCATCCGCCCCTGCCGTTGCCTCAGGGAGATCATTATAAGAGAGCGTATCGCCGCCTCCGCTATGGGTAATCTTATCGAAAAGCAGTCCTTTGACAACTTCGATCTCTCCTGCTACTCCTACGATGAAAAGGTGAAGGAGAAGATGACTGCCATTGTTGCCATGGCGAAGAATTACGTTAAGAATTTCGCTAAGAAAAAGGACAATATGCTGCTTATCGGCCCAACGGGTACGGGAAAAACGCACATTTCCACCGCCATTGCCCGCGAGCTTATCCACGAGGGATACGACGTGATCTACGATTCGACCCAGAATATTCTTGCCGATTTCGAGGCCGACCGCTTCAGAAATAATTACGGCAAGGAGGAGGAGCGTTCGGACAAATATCTCGATTGCACCCTGCTGATAATCGACGATCTTGGCACCGAATTTGTGAATCAGTTCACCATTTCCGCCCTCTATAATCTGCTTAACACAAGACAGAACAAGGGACTGGCGACCATAATTTCCACCAACCTCACCCCCGATGAGCTGGCAAGAAAATACGAGGACAGAATCTACTCCCGTATCATCGGTGCGGCTAAGATTCTTCCCTTCGAGGGCAAGGACCACAGAGTGAGCAGATAAGGCTTAATTTTAGATAATAGTGTCCGCCTGATCAACTCAATTTGAATGTAAAAGCCATAGTTGCCTAGCGAAGCAACAAAAAAACTTTATTTATAGAAAAAACAGCTAATATGCAACGTATAGTTTGCATTTTAGCTGTTTTTTGTTATTTTTAATATTAAATCCAACGGTTGGATTTCGGATTACGAATTCTAAAACCGATTAAAATTCCTCAAGAAATTTTACTGCCGCAAGTGCTGCAACCGCACCGTCTGCGGTGGCGGTGGTTACCTGCCTTATCTCCTTCGTACGACAGTCGCCTGCGACGAAGATGCCGTCGGGTGAGCCGTAGGGAACGCAGCCCTCGTCAGCGGTGATATATCCTCTGCCGTCAAGCTTAGTAACGTCCTCGAAGGGCTTGTTTTCGGGGACCTGACCGATACAAACGAACATACCCTCTACCTCGATGGCACGTCTTTCGCCCGACTTCGTATTCAGTATCTCAATAGAGCGAAGCTGCTCGTTGCCTACGATACGCTCCACCACCGAGGAGGTGATTATCTCTACGTTTGGCTTATCGAGGAGAATCTTCTGCAGCTTTTCCTCACCCGTCAAGAAGTCGAGATTCTGCACTATATATACCTTCTCACAGCCGTCAGACAATAGAACCGCATCCTGCAGAGCAGAATTTCCGCCACCGATAACAGCAACACGCTGACCGCGGAAGAATGCACCGTCACACACCGCACAATAGGATATTCCCTGACCGGTAAGACGCTCCTCACCGTCGATGCCAAGCCTTCTGTGATGAGAGCCGGCGGCAATAATAACCGAGCGTGCCTTGTAGGTTTTTGTAGCACCTATGACCGAAAAATCGCCTGACGTACCCTCGATTTTCGTTACCTCGTCCAGCTCGATCATCGCTCCCTGGTTAAACACCTGCTCCAGCAGACGGTCGGCAAGCTCGTTGCCGCTGATGTCGAGAAAGCCGGGATAATTCTCCACCCTTGGCGAATGGGTGATCTGTCCGCCGAAGGTATCCTTCTCTATAACGAGCACGCTTTTTTCTGCTCGCCTTGCATAAATGGCAGCCGTAAGACCTGCAGGTCCGGCTCCAATAATTACTATGTCGTACATTATTTTCCTTTCAGGAAAAGTGCAGGCCGCAAAACGCAGTGCAGATTTTCCTTACGTCTTTTTCAGCCTCCCTTGTAAAAAGAGAGGCTGTTTTGCTTTATTTTGATGAATAAATGGTTTCAGGCCTGTTTTTTCATTAATTAAGCCTTAACGCACATTTTATCTACGTAGCCCTTGATGTTGGAGGGGTTGGCAATTATCTCTGCCTTGTCGCCGCTGATAACGACGAGAGTGGGTGCCTCCTTGATAGAGTATCCCTCGGCAAGCTCTCTGTTATCCTCAACGAGAACAGCATCGTAGCTAAGGCCCGCCTGGTCAAGGAACATCTTTGCCATACGGCACTTGGGACAGGTCTTGGTGGTGAAGAGGAGAAGCTTATCGGGTGCGGCAGCCACCTCATTCTGAGCCTCACATTCTGCATTGTGCATTTCGCCTTCTGAATTATTAAGGTAGAGGGGCTGCTTGCCGTTCAGCTTGCTTTCAGCATAGACAACTCTGTCCTTATACTCCTGTGCCTTACCGTCGTTCCAGTTCTGAACGGGACGGTAGTAGCCTGTAATACGGCTGTATACCTCGGTCTTTTCACCGCACTCGGGACAGTCGAAATGCTCGCCTGCTATGTAGCCGTGGTTCTTACAAACGCTGTAGGTGGGAGATATAGAATAATAAGGAAGCTTATAGTTCTCTGCAATAGTGCGAACGAGATTTGCCGCCGACTTCCAGGAGGGCAGCTTCTCACCCAGGTATGCGTGGAACACGGTACCTGAGGTGTAGAGGGTGTGAAGCTCGTCCTGCATATCGAGAGCCTCGAAGATATCGTCGGTATAGCCAACGGGAAGATGGCTGGAGTTGGTGTAATAGGGAGTACCGCCATTCTTATCGGAGGCGGTGATAATGTCGGGATAGAAGCGTTTGTCGTGCTTTGCAAGGCGGTAGGAGGTGGACTCTGCGGGAGTAGCCTCAAGGTTGTAGAGGTCGCCATACTTTTCCTGATAGTCGGAAAGACGCTCACGCATGTGGAGCAGCACCTGCTTTGTAAACTCGCGGGTCTCGGGATGGGTCATATCCTTTCTGAGCCACTTAGCGTTAAGGCCTGCCTCATTCATACCAACAAGACCAATGGTGGAGAAGTGGTTGTTGAAGCTGCCGAGATAACGTCTGGTATAGGGATAGAGTCCCTCGCCCATAAGCTTGGTAATGATCTCACGCTTGATCTTCAGCGAACGAGCTGAGATGTCGAGCATGTGATCAAGACGCTTGTAGAAGTCAGCCTCATCCTCTGCAAGATAGGCAATTCTGGGCATATTGATGGTAACAACGCCGATAGAGCCGGTGGACTCACCGCTACCGAAGAAGCCGCCCGACTTTTTACGCAGCTCGCGAAGGTCAAGCCGCAGACGGCAGCACATGGAACGAACGTCGCTGGGCTCCATATCGCTATTGATGTAGTTGGAGAAATAGGGTGTGCCGTACTTGGAGGTCATCTCAAAGAGAAGCTTGTTGTTCTCGGTTTCCGACCAGTCGAAGTCACGGGTGATGGAATATGTGGGAATGGGATACTGGAATCCGCGGCCGTTGTAATCGCCCTCGATCATGGTTTCGATAAAGGCACGGTTGATCATATCCATCTCTGCCTTACAGTCACCGTAGGTGAAGTCCATCTCCTTGCCGCCAACGATAGCGGAAAGGTTCTTAAGATCGTTGGGAACGGTCCAGTCAAGAGTAATATTGGAGAAGGGTGCCTGAGTTCCCCAGCGGGAAGGAGTGTTCACGCCGTAGATAAAGGACTCAACGCACTTCTTGGTCTGCTCGTAGGTAAGGTTGTCCGCCTTTACGAATGGAGCAAGATAGGTGTCAAAGGAGGAAAACGCCTGTGCACCAGCCCACTCGTTCTGCATAATGCCAAGGAAGTTGACCATCTGGTTACAGAGAGAGGAAAGATGCTTTGCGGGAGCGGAGGTGATCTTACCGGTTACACCGCCAAGGCCCTCTTTAATAAGCTGCTTCAGCGACCAGCCTGCACAGTAGCCTGTAAGCATAGAAAGGTCGTGGAGGTGAATGTCGGCGTTTCTGTGTGCGTTTGCGATCTCGTCGTCATAGATCTCAGAGAGCCAGTAGTTTGCGGTAATAGCACCCGAGTTATTAAGGATAAGGCCGCCTACGGAGTAGGTAACGGTGGAATTCTCCTTTACACGCCAGTCGTTGATCTTAACATAGTTGTCAACGGTAGCCTTATAGTCAAGCACGGTGGATCTCATCTCACGAAGACGTGCGTGCTGACGGCGGTAGAGAATGTAGGCCTTGGCAACGTCGTCATAGCCTGCCTGGATAAGCACAGACTCAACGCTGTCCTGGATGTCCTCTACGGTGATGTGGCCATCTCTGATCTTAGGCTCAAAGTCGGCAGTAACCTTAAGGGCGAGAAAATCAATTATTCCGGGCAGATAATTCCTCTCCTGAGCCTCAAAGGCGAGAGAAATCGCGTCGGTGATCTTCTTTATGTTGAATTCGACGATCTTGCCGTCTCTTTTTAATACGGTATACATAGCTTTGCGTTCCTTTTTTGTAGTTATTTCAGGGCAGATTTTTGCCCCTTTCTTGAATAGTGTATAAGCCCCTAAATCATATCATATTTTGAGTCAAAAGTCAATGGAAAAACACAAAATATTGACTAAAAAATGCATTTTCGTCACAATATATAGTTTGTAAACTATAATTGGCAATATCGCTTTTCCCTCTTAAAAAGTACAATTTTTAAGGCGTTTTTTGATGATTAATCTTTGTTTTTTTATATGGTAGATTTTTCCGCTCTTGTGCAACTTGTTCAAAAGCATACAAAATATGGAAAAATCAGGTGAATTTTCCTAAAATTGCGAGCACCCTAGTGAATATCCACGCAGATTGGCGTAAGTGGGCACAGCTTTGCTTCGAGGGAGCAAATTTCCCGAGGAATCACGAACCGAAGTGAAAAGCACCGACACCCTTTACCAAACGGGCAAATGAAAAAGCTCCCTTTAAAAGAGAGCTTTATTTACGTTTATTATTTTCAGCGGATCTCGGCATTGGGGATATACCGACGAAGAGTGGCAAGAAGCGACTCGGTTTCTTCCATAATATAATTAGTAAAGCCGCCCACGAGAAGATCGCCCTCGTCACGATAGGTCTGAAGATAGTACTTTTCGCCGCCAAAGAGCCATTTTCCAATGGAAATCATATCATCAGAGCTATGAAGCTCCTGCATCAGGGTGGTTCTGAACTCGAAATCTACCCTTCCCTCCATCAGAATAGCAGCCGAACGCTTCACCCTTTCAAACAGACGGGCAGCAAAGGCCTCGTCAGCCGACTCGATACCCATAGTAAGTGCATACTTATCCGGTGCGTTCTTTATATCCATCGCAACGTAGTCAATAAGGTTATTATTTATAAGGTAAGAAAGCATATCGGGATTGGTGCCGTTGGTATCCAGCTTTACCGAGTAGCCGAGGGCCTTGATTTTTTCGATCAGCTCGGGCAGATCGCTATGGAGAGTGGGCTCACCGCCGCTGATGCAAACGCCGCTCAGTCTGCCCTTGCGGGAGTCAAGAAAGGCGAGCAGCTCGTCTACCGAAATATCATCTCCACCTACTCCAAGAGCCAGCGAGCCGTTGTGACAGAATGGGCAACGCATATTACAGCCAGCGGTGAAAACGGTGCAGGCAATATGACCGGGATAGTCTAAGAGGGTTAGCTTTTGCAGTCCTTTAATAAGCATAATTTGTCCTTTAAATTTGATAAATATATTATAACCCGATAGTCCGAAGGTGTCAAGTGGAGAGATGAAAATAAATAATAAAGGAAGCAAAATCAGGACAAAAAAGGAAGGGGAAAAGCAACGAAAATGAGAGGCAAAAGGAATGAAAAAAGAAGGTCAAAAAAATTTAGAATTCAAGGTGAAAAAGGGGGACAAAAAAATAAGGAAAAGCCATCGAAAATTGACGTAGAAAATCGGCTGAAAAAGCAAGAAAAAATCGAGGAAAAAAACAGGGCAAGGGCACGAAGAAAAAGCAGTAAAAAAGGAATAAGAAATCAAGACTAAAAGGGAGTAAATGCAAGGAAAAAATACACGAAATTCCAGGGTGAAAAATCCAGGGTAAAGAAGGAAAAAACGAGCATAAATTCCAAAGCATCAGCCTAAGAAAAAGCAAGGCCTCGGACACGCAAAATATGCCCTTCCGCCTGCGAATTTTCGAGTGATTTTAAGGCAAACAGGAGATTTTAGGCTTTTTCGGACTTTTTTAAAAAAATCGAAGCAAAAAGGAAATCTAAAAAGGGATTGATTTCATTTTTTTGCCCAAAATTTAAATTTTTAAGCTAAAAATTCGGAAATTTCCGAACTTTTTTCGGTTTTTTTCAAAAATTTTCGTTGATTTCAAATTTTCGAGCGATTTTTCGGACATTTTCCAAACTCCGTTTCGTAAACATTAGTTTACGGAAATGCCGTTTTTTCACCTTTGCAAAAAAGCACTTGACAAATCATGAAACCTCTGCTATAATAATAAGGCAAACGGAGATTTTTCACTTCAAAAACACCTTGGATTTTACACTTGATTTTAACCTAAAATTGCGGCTTTTTTCGATATAAATCGGTGGCTTTTTACCCACGGATTTTCCTTGATTTTTCGGCAGCTTTTCCCTTTTGTTCAGACCGTTTTTTATGGCAAAAATCCTCTCGATTTTTATGCTGAAATCCTTATACTTTTTTGATCAAAAAATCCGCCTTAAATCACGCTGATTTTGTCTACAAAAATCCCGACTTTTTCGTCCGATTTTTGATCAAAATTTTGATATCTTTTCTCCCCATTCGACACATCATTTCGAGGCGTAGCGAAGGTGGTATCGCGCCAGTTTCGGGTACTGGAGACCGTGGGTTCGAGTCCCGCCGCTTCGACCAAAAAAGAACAGACAGTCCTTGTGGCTGTCTGTTCTTTTTTCTTTTTGTTGAAGCTATGTAGTTCAGGCTTCGCTCTGCGTAGCAAAATGGATTTTGCATATTCCTCTCGAAGATCTAGAAGATCGCTTGTCAAGTGGAGAGTGCGGATATTTTTGTCCTCAGCGAAAAGATCACCATGGTTTTGTTGATGCTTTCTAAAATCCTAATTGCTTTGTCCATTTGTACTGCCAGTATATCATTCGAAAAAATATACCTCATACTACACGTCAAGCTCTTTGGATTTCATCCATCTGGTCAAGGGCTTGTTTTCAGAGAAATACAGTTTTTTCAAGCTCTCGTCACTAAAAAGCGAGAGATAGTTTTTGCATATTACTTTTTCCTCTGCCGAAAGATTAGCTTTAAACAACAGCTCAGCAACAGAAGACATAGCTTCTAAATAAGTCTTTTCATCCACAGAGCCGTTTTGTATATTCACATTATATGAAGTTTTACAAAGCATAAATCGATGCTCGCTCAAGCTCCAAAAATGCCTTTGAGATACAACCACCTTGTTATTTGGAAGGCAGGAATACACAAATGCAAAAATAACCGGTGTATTATCCACCAACGTAATCATAGGCAAGGATAGATTTTGATTGTCTTCAAGAAGCTTACGAAAATCAAAACCCGACACCTCTGCCCATCTGTCTAAAAACTCAGCTTTCATGAGCATTTCTAACAGCCTCCACAGTTATATTGATTCCACGATCGTAGTAATACATTTTTCCAAAATCATCGCAGGATATATATTTTTTCATATTACCGGAGCCTGTATCGCAAACAACAAACCCCATTAATGCACCGTCACTTGCACGGTGTATCGTTCCATACGGTACAATGGCGTGTCCTATTCCAACCTCTGTCACTCTATTCCACAAAAGTCCTGCATCAACCGATACGATAACCCCGTGGCCATGTTCAATATACCTTGCAATATCCTTGATTGTAGCTAACTCAACCCTGGATTTTATGTTGAACTTACTAAGCAACGCGGCTCTATGAATTGATGATGTGGCTCCATTTGTTCCCATTGAGGTTTCTGTTATATTACATAAGCCTTCGCTTACGGCAACACGAACCACGTCGTTTTCTGTTACCCTTTTGCCCGACAGAATCAAAATCTGTGCAACACAGGCAACGCCACAGTTATTTTTTATACCAAAGCTGTTATTGCCTTGACGACCGGTAAATTTCTTTTCAACGTTATTTTCCGTTCCAAAGACATAGCATTCTGTATTAAATACCGTCTGTAACGATCCGTCTATACAGTTATCCCGAACAACCACCGGATCTGTAAACAAATTTATCGAGCCGTTGAACCTTACTGTATTGAGGTAATACAGACACCTGGAATACTTTTGAAGGCTTTTTGAAAGCTTGCCATTATTAAACTCAACGTCCTTTTTCAATGACAAGTACAAATCCATAATTGTTTCCTTGTACTTTTCAATAAGCCTTTTCAGATGCTTGATTTTTGGAGCAACATCCTCAAGATACCCGCCGGATTGCTTGATGATTTCATATAATGAGGAGTCCAAGCTTTCAAAGCTCTCGTTCTTTATCATCTGCAATTTTTCCAGCGATATTTGAGTGTCGCTTAAATATTGTTTTATTGCCTTATCAATATTCTCTACTGATAGTTTTTCATTCATTTGCACTCATACTCCCGCAATGCATAACTAGTCCGGTCCGTCTTCAAACTTCATAAAGAAGTCCATTCTTGCTTTTATCTCTTTTTCAGCACATTCATACATCGGCAAAGCCTTTGGATGTGCCTTTGGCTTCAGGCCAAGAAGCCAAGAATAGATCTTGCTATATATGTTATAACAATAATAACCATAAAACGTACCGTTTTTGAAACGGATTTCCTTCAAGTAAGGATTTGATCTAGCACTCAAACTACCCGTTATATAATTTTTATTTACTTTAGCCTTTTCGGTTTCCGTCCATCTGAAATTCATCCTATTAAAAGAAGCCGGAATATGCAAGATAACCGTTGTGCCATAAGCACTATCCAGTTTGTTGTGAATTACATTCATGAAACCGACTTCAGTGTCAAAAATATATGCACCGGTGTAATCGAGCTTTTCCTGAAAATAATAGTACCCACAACGCAGCTCATCTTGTCCCTGACTAAAGAGTGACCAGATTCGATCATACTCTTCCCGCATTAAATCATTCATATCATTCATGGAGCTTCCTCCTGTGTTTTATTGCCTTATCAATATTCTCTACTGATAGTTTTTCATTCATTTGCACTCATACTCCCGCAATGCATAACTAGTCCGGTCCGTTTTCAAACTTCATAAAGAAGTCCATTCTTGATTTTATATATTCTTCAGCACATTCATACATCGGCAAAGCCTTTGGGTGTGCCTTTGGCTTCAGGCCTAGAAACCAAGAATAGATCTTGCTATATATGTTATAACAATAATAACCATAAAACGTACCGTTTTTGAAACGGATTTCCTTCAAGTAAGGATTTGATCTAGCACTCAAACTACCCGTTATATAATTTTTATTTACTTTAGCCCTGTTGTCTTCCGTCCAATAAGCTTGATTAAAAAAGCCCCATTCATAACTGTTTGGAACAACGATATAACTAACCGTCTTCTTCTTAGCTGAATCGAGCTCAGAATGAAAACCATCTATATTACAGATTTCAATAAAAAAAATATATGCTCCGGTATAATCGAGCTTTTCCTGAAAATAATAGTACCCACGATGTAGCTCATCTCGTGCCTGACTAAAGAGTGACCAGATTCGATCATACTCTTCCTGCATTAAATCATTCATATCCATTATAGATCCTCCTTTATTTCCTTATCATAGATTTTACTGATAATTGCTCTGTACTTGGTGCCGGGGAGCTACTAATCCTGCCCTTCGTACTTTCTGTCCTTGAAAAAGTCGGCCCAAAATGGATTCAACTCATCAAACACCCGCTTTTGCTCGGGAGTAAGCTTGTTGGGATAATCTCTGAACAAATTAAAAATTTGATTACCATCAAACGTGAAAAGCATTTCCCCTATTGTATCAGGGTTTTCAATCCATGAAAACTTCAACGAATTATTATCGCTCATAACCGTCCGTTCCTCTCCTTTGTTCACCTTCAGCGGTGTTAATATATCCTAAAAGATTCAAAAATTCCGAATTACCTTGTAGAGAAGATAACTCGATAAGGAAATTGGATGACTCTCTGGTCCGATTATCTATACAACGAAATCTCGTTGCCATTGATGTCAGGGTGAGGGGGTGCCATCCATTTTCGCTCGGATTACCGTTTTGCAATTCCAAGTACTGATAATTTCCGTTTTCGTTCATACGAACCACGGCAGCATGAGAGCCGGTAGCCAAATAATATTCTCTTCCCCGCTCCATGCTTGTCATAAAGCGTTCAACGCATAGCGTATCGTCCGTTCCTCGCAGTATTGTCGCATTCACTCCGTCCATATTGGCGATCTGCTCGATCGAAGATCTGCGAGAAAAGGTTTGACAGCTTCGGCCGCCACGGAAATCACGAACGACATATCCCGCCCTGTTTCCCGCATAAGCAAGTGCGAGCGAAGAACAGGACCCGCTGGTTTTATCTCCACCGCCCAGGTCGCTTATTATCTCTTGCTCCGATCTTTCAGAAGAAGCCGCCTGTATGGGATTGTGCTTGACACCCCTTAGCATGGCGTGGATATTTCCACCAAATAATCCGGAGAAAAATCCGCCTCCGCCGTTGGATCCTAAGGCTTCTGAGCTTGATGAATTCTGCGATTGGCCCGGGGATTGAGAGCCCGAAAGCGATATAGCCAAGTAATCCTTAAGTGCTTTTTCAATACGCTGCAGATACAGGTCACATCTATGTAGATCATTCAAGGGATTCTTCAAAGAAGTAATACACTGATTAACAATACCTTCAAATTCCTTCGCCTTTTGATCCTTCCACCCCGCCGAAACGGCGTTCATTTCTTTTTTTAACAAGGTAATCGTGTCTTCCATTTCCTTTTCGGCACTGACACATAGATTTTTTATTTTTGGAATCAGACTTAAGTCTACGTATGCTTCAGACATATATACCTCCATTTATAGAAAAAACGAATTGATCAATCCCTCTTGAGCACTCTCATGAAGGCTTATTCAACGTAATGCTTGATTCAATCCCATTTAGTTTTTTCTAAATAAGAAAGCACAAAGAACCTTCGCAAGCTCCGACAGTCCCTTGTGCTTCGTTATCTTACAAGAATATCAGTGCAAGCACTTATACAAATTTCTTGTTATTACCTTGTGTTAAGTTTCCCGCAGCTGCATCTATGTGACCGGATATTTGACCGGAATTACCACATACAGCACACTTAAAGCTGGTAGCATTCTCAGGATTGCAGGTCCATTCGCTACAGACGCCGCACTTTACAAAACCGGTATTTCCGCAAAACGGACATCGATTATTACCAATAAAGAACTCCCCTCTGACGTTTGCCTTGCCGATCGTTTTATTAATCGAGCTAACGCTGTATTTTGCGTATGAGGAGCTGCTGTTGCTCTCCTTGGCCTTCGATTTCATAGACAATCTCTCAAAGAAGGAGATAGGAGGCAGCTTTTCGGTGCGTACTCCATACCATTTTCCGGGCTGTTGTTCCTCGAAAAAGGCTTTGTAGCGATTGTTGGATTTCGCACAGTAGATTACTACATCAATAATTCTTCCCATTTTTTCACCTTAAGGTCAGCCATGAGAATGTCATGACTGACCTTTTCATTTTACTTATTTTTCAAAAAAGCCTTTATCTCATCCGCAGACTTGATAACCCAGGGCTTAAACTGGAATGTATTTTTGACGCCGTCCGTGAAGCATACCGTATTGTCTTTCAATTGAGAAACCGAAACGCCATCTATCAAATTATCTGCATCGGTATCATTCAAGGCAAATATAATACGCTCGGGAACCTTTGCAAGAATATTATCTGAATAATACATAGTTTCCTTGACTACCGGGTATTCCAAGCAGCTGATGATAAAGTAAACTCCGCAGGACGAACCGTCGTCTATCATTTTTCTAAGCTGATGGGTAACGGATTCGTTAGAAGATCGCATGGTATTGTCCACACCCCAATCAAAGGGATCATCATTATCGACGATCGGCTCGGAGATGCTTTCACCCAAGTATTCTTCCTCATCAACATTCTCGTCCTTCAGCATTTTTTGAACGATATCAAGCCACTGCAGATTCTTGATAAACACAAATACGTTCTTACCGTTGGCACCGGCACTCTTATTAGCCTTATACTGCTCGTATATCTCGTGAACCATATTGATAATATCACCACGATTCATCGAATATTTGAAGCGATCCGAATAGCTTTCAAACGCCCTGTAAACCTCTATGGATCCGCAATCACCAACAATTGCATCGCCGTCTATACAGTAAAGCAACGCGGATTCATTGAGAATTGCAGAGGTCATATAAACGTTCATAAGGTTCTCAGCCATTTTTTCATTCGTACCGCAAATCAACATATTGTGCTTTCTTCTGCGGTCTACGTCGAGTACAAAGGGCGGTGCAACCTTGATCTTTTCGCCAAAGTGAATTCTGGTAACAGAATTTGAATAAGAAGCCGTATCAATGCCACTCATATATTCAACCATAGCGGTTGTTCTGTTGCCTTCAAAGATCTGAGGCTTTTCATCAAGATGTGCGTATGTAGCTGCGATCTGATCCAAATACTTTCTTTGAGTTTCCTTGTCGCAGTATGCTGCTCTGAATCCTACGTTAGCCGCCTCGATATACTCCTGGTTTACAACGGCTGTACCGATCGGGCCCTTCATGAGTTCAAGAGCCTTTGTATCATTTCTGTCCGTGAATAAATAGCGAGCATCATCCTCACCGCATTTCAGACCGATTCTTATACGCATCTGCTCGATGGTACCCTGCTGTAAGGTCAGATCGCGTATTACCTTGGTAGATTGGGTTGCCATCAAAAGATGTATGCCAAATGCACGGCCTTCCGTTACGATTCTCTTAGTAAGCTCTGCACAATTCATAGCAATCTTTCTATTCGTCGAATCATTGAACAGAATCTGGAACTCGTCCATAATTACCAAAATTCTCGGCAGGGATTTGCCCGATGCTTCTGAATAGCCCTTAAGGCTGGTTTGACCGACAGATTTGAACAGCTCGCCTCTGCGGCCCATTTCAGCAACGAGATCCTCCAAAATGCTTTCTCCGAATTCCTGCATAGCATCAAGAGCAAGCAGCTTTATGTGTGGCAGCTTGACAGACTCATAGATCTTAAACTCAGTACCACTCTTAAAGTCCATCAGATACAAATTCAGCTGATCGGGAGAATAATTCAGCATTGCACTCATAATCAGAGTATGTAACAGCGTTGATTTACCCGAACCGGTTGCACCGGCAATCAGACCGTGATGCGACGATCCCTCGCCCATATTCAGCCTAACAACGGCATCTCCCGCTGTAACACCCATAGGAATGGAGAGGGATTTTGCAGCGTTGCAGGAGAATAATTCGGGTGACAAGATATCCTGGAAAGCAAGACCCTTGTTCTTGAGTTTTTTAACACGGCTTGAGTATTCGGCAACGAACTCGCTCATCTGAGTGCCGGAAAGCATGTTGTTGACCCTTAACTTTAAGTTGTAGGGTGACAATACGTACTCGGAATCCGAATAGCCAAAGCAGGTGCTAAGCTTTTGAATCTGCTCAACGTATTCGCTATGGTTATCATAGCGTGAAACGGTTGTTTCGGGATTATAGCAAATAACGGTATAAACGCCGCACTTGCTTCCATTCTTCAGGACGTTCATAAGTGCTTCATAGGCTCTGTTATCAAAGCCCTTGGGAAAATCATAGATAAGCAGCAGCTGAACAGACTCCTGCTTGCTTGTGGAATGCTCGTTGTATTCTATGATATTTGAGAAATTGTTGCCCAGCTTTTCTTGAATAAATTCGTCAATATACGCGTTTAGCCTTGTAAGCTTTTCCTGAATAGCCTCTCCGCTCGTATAGATCTGGCCGTCAAAGGCATCGGGCATCTGCTTTTTGAACTCTAAATAAGGAACGATGCTGTTGCCACGCTTTTCACAGTCAAATACAGAAACGTTAAGCTTTCCATAGGGCAAGGATGAAAAGAAGCTCATCAATAGCGAGTGAGTTAATTCTGCCATCCTCGACTCTGTTTCTTCGGATGTGTTTATGAACATATTGAATTTATCATCCAGCTCACAGGTGAAGGGTAGCTCCAGGATGCGATTTCCGCTATCCTTCTTAACCAGTCCCTTTCGAACACAGGCCGATACGATTTCAGGTGTAAAAATCTCAGCAGGATATTCTATGCTGCCAAGCATTATAGACTGGGGGAAGGAGTTTTCAATGTCAATCGCGTTTCCATATTCAACAGAATACCTCTTTTGCAACGTTGCCAAACGGTCTACAACCTTCTGTAGTTTTTCTCCATCCTTTGCTGCAAACAGCTTCTTTACTGCGGGCGGGAAGATCAATCCCTTGTTTTTTCTTCCCTCCATGATCAACATATACTTGTCTGCAAAGCTGTTGATCTCCTGGCTTGAAGGAATCGCTTTCAGGCTAAGCTCTAAGCCGTTAAGCCAGAAAGCTCCCTGCTCATAATTAATAGAGGTGCACATTTCGGAAAGTGATGCAACTCCCTCAGACAAATCTCTGAATCCGGTCTGCTCGCTTTTTTTGTTATGACAAATTATTGAGAAAATACCGCATCTGTTGCCGTTGCGAATAATGTTTTTAAGCTCTGCAAGGTTTCTTTCGTCGAATCCGCCGGGGAAATCGTACAGCACCATAACGGTGATCGGAGCAACGTCGTTGGGGTTGCCTTCGTTATACTCAAAAATATTGTCATATTTGTTACCCAGTTTGTTTTGGATAAAATCGTCTATATAGTTACTTAACTGATACATTCTTTCGTGAATTTCTTCCTGCGTGGTAAACGCCTTGCCGAAGAACATATCGGGAACCTTCTTCTTCAATTCGAGGAACGGAATTATGCTATTTCCTCTGTTTTCCGCATCACATACGCAAAACTGCACCTTTGAAACCGGAGCAGACGAAAGAAATCCAAACATCAGTGAGTGTGTCAGCCTTGAAACGTTGGTGGTTGTTACGTCATTGTTTTCAATCATCCAATTGAATTCAGCATCTAAGGCACACATGACCGGCAGCCAGATAGCTCCGTCGCGAATAATCTTTTCGCACTTGCTTTCAAGCAACTGAACCAAGACGCTTGACTGAATGAACTCCTTGTATGGATAGGTAAGATAACCAAGTATGATATAATTTCCGAACTGTGTTCTCTGAGGATCAAGCTTTCCGTAATTGGCATCATAATCCTCCATCGCCGTTTTTAATTCGCTAATAAGAGAATCCGGCAAGATGTTATCTAAACGAACACAAATCTGTTCGGCAACATCATCAATATTTTTGTCAAGCTCCTGCTCCAAGAAGGCCATGTTCGCAGCATACTGTCTTTCAATCGCTTCTTTTCCATCAACAAACTCTTTGTCATACTCGGTTAAAGAATCGTTTGTAAGCTGCGGAATAGTTTCATTGATCTCCTTCAAAAGCTTCATGGTAGTATTCTTCAATACTATCAGTTCTTCATAATCGGCTTTTCTTTGAGATGATATCAGGTAATTGATACCGTCAATTATACCGTGATGGTTTCTGCGAGAATACTTGATAACTAAGCTTTGAAACCTGCTCTTGATATCGTTTAATATCTCAAAATAGTTTGGATCCTCATCATATCTATCCGAAGATCTGTCTAAAAGCTCCTGCTCTTTTTTGATTTTCGTCTTTACAAAATACTTATCACTTGCAGCAAGATCTTCTTCCAATCTAAGGATTTCGTCATAAATGCCCTGGGCATCACGAATTATCTTTTGCGATTGAGATTTAATACCCGCATGACGAGCCTTATACTGTTCCGTTAATTTTTGCAAGCCTTGAGCACGGGCTGATATAACGGCGTTTTTGGAAGAGTTGAAGTTGGCAAACGTAGAGTTGATCGCATTTTCAGCCTCATCAATAAACGAATGCAAGTTTGCAACAATCCCTATCATATATTTATAGTTGATGGATTTATTCATATTTTCAACTCCTCCAAAGCTTTTTCAATTTCCCTCAGAATATCTATTGCATCGTAAATCCTTTTGTCCAGCTTATTGTGTTGCTTTTCAATATCACTTACCGCATGAAATAACGGGTCGTACTGCTTTTCATTCAAGTACATCTTTTCTTGTGAAATTGCTTTATCCAGCTTTACATAGCTTCGATTTCTCTGCAATAGACATTCTTCAAGCTTTTTACTATTTTTCATTTTTACATTTTCCATCGCATTTTGTGCCAAAACCGACCTTCAGCGAGGTCGTTACCTGTAACGGATAACTAAAGATTTCGACCATTTCACCTGCGATTTCAGGATTTGATGTGTTACACACCAGTGTGTATTGCCTTAAATCATTGAGTAATCTGGGCACGTATCCATTCTCACCGTCATTTAAAATATCAATGATCAATTTAATGCCGATGCAAGTGATGAAATTGATATCCACCGATATGCCCGGCTCAAATTTTACGCCTTCAATATTTTCCTGGTTAGAATAAATGTGATGATTTGCTTCAACTCTGCCCGACAGATCTCCGCCATCGCCTAATGCACAGGCATAGCAGGGCATGTTCTTACCGGGAATATGATAAAAGATTTCGCCCGCATAGGCTCTCTCCCAGAATCCTATTGACAGGAAGGAAGCGGAGAAATAAGATGCTATTCTGTTAGTATACACGTCTGCCGTTCTGTTGTCAGCACAGCCGACAAATATTGTGTCGCCCGCATTGCAGAAATCCTCGAGCATTTTTTCGGGAACGTTCTGAACTATACCCTTGAATTTTACAACCTCTGCGTTGGGGTTTATATTCAAAATTTTTCTTTCAAGAGCGTTAACCTTCAGATCTCCTACATCCTCAACGCCGCATTGGTGTCGACAAATGTTGTGATATTCCATAATGTCCGCATCCACGAGGAAGAAATGACCCACACCCGAGCGAGCCAGCTCCATTCCGACCAGACTGCCGACAGATCCACATCCAAGAATAACTACTCTCTTCTGCGACATTACGCTTGTTTCAAGAATTCCTTTGTTTCTTGAAAAGATGTTTTGGTAAAGATTATAGGTTTCGACCTCGACTCTTTTGCCGTAGCTGTAAAACTCGATGCCACCATCGGTAATTAAACCGCAAAGCTGCATCTTATCCTTGAGTTTAGGATCTTTTATAAACTTTCCCAGAAGCCTGCCATCCTTTTCTTTTCCGCGAGGAAATACGTTGAAAATGGCTGTATCCTTATAGTAGCGTCCGTATATATTTCTCTCTGTACTATCCTCTAATTGCTCCTGCGAAATAAATACTGTCTTGGGGATTTCTTCGCCGAAAAAGTTTTTAAGCATTTTTATCTCCTTTTCATTCCAAAGAACTTTTTAATATTTTCCCAAAGCGAATTTGACTTTTCTGAGCTTACTCCTTCAACGATAATCTTTGAAAGCAAGCCGGATTGATATAAATAGCACTTGTCTTTGTATATAAAAACATGCTTGCCAATGCTTTCAATAAAGGAGAAATAAACCCTTCCTCCCTTTTCCGGAGAGTCGTCAAATAGACAAATATATTTTGCCGTCTTTTTGATTTTAACACCCAGCTTTATTTCTTGCGAAAGGTACTCTAGGTCTTCCAGGATTTCACCCGAAACCTTTTCAACAAAGTCCTCTTTTTCGTGGGCGTTCAGGATTTCGTCCCTGTATTTCAATCCGTTAAATTCTTCAATGCTTTCGCAAATGGAATTCATAACGTCCGAAAGCTTTACCTTATTAACAATACTAACTTGTAACGAATTGACGAAATCGGCGTTATCATCACCGTTTATCTGCTTGAGCAGCTCATCCTCTGTCAGCAAGGACAAGACGTCTTTAGGAAAATATTCATCTCCTACCTGGTAGGTGATTTTTTTGTACCTCAGATTTAGAGGCACGTGATATACTGTTAATCTGAATTTGGGATCAATATTTACAAGAGCAGATATTGCTCCTTGAGGTGCCAGCTGAGCATAAGAGTAGTTTGTTCCATCATCGGTATTAGAGAAAACATCAAAGGATCCGGGGTGTCTATGCCACAAGCCAATCAGGGAAAGATTCTTTTTGTACATTCTCGCAATCTTATTGATGAGATGGTTAACATACTTTTTATCGTACTCAAAATACGCTACCTGAAATATTGAGCTTGGGCCGGGGTCAATTGATTCAACTACATACCACGTGTCATCTTCATAGTAACCCAAGAAAACACCACCCGTTTCGGTAGTAATCTTTTCCTGCGTTTCAGAAAGCAAAGCTATATAAGCTCTGTTGGAAAAAATAACTTTCATAATTTACTCCTAAAAAAATTCAAGTTCCCGTAAAAAGCAAGCTTTTAACGAGAACTTGAATATCTGGTATTAGTAGTTGCCTTCCAAAGCAACGTCGTCACTTATTTCTCCATTTATCCACATCTCGCACAACAACATCCACTTGCAAGCCCAGCTAAGTGCGGTTGCGGCAGATGTTGAATGGTTTTGACCTGCCCTGAAATATTTAGGATCGGCGGTACAAATGAAATATTCGTCCTCTCTGCCGAAGCCTTCTCTATAAATGTGGGGTAATCCCAGGCCGAAGCCTCTTCTGACGCAAGCATCATAGCTTCCGTAGGTCTGCTCCAGCAAGGGCATTGTTCTCTTAGCGATATCCTTTAGACGAGGAGAGATGGGAAGGATCTGTACCGAACCACCGTACTCACCATCGCTTGCGTGAGGATGCGAATTCTTATAAATAAGCATTACGTCCCAAACAATTCCTCCAGGTACGGGCTGCACCTTACCACGCCAATAAAGCCTTCCCGAGCCATCCTGCAGCTGCTGGATCTTGAACTGAGGGAAGAATTTCTGCATTGCCATAACCTCGGCTTTATACAGCTGAGGATCGTTTTGATACCAATAATATCCTGCCATACGAATTCTCCTTATGCAAGCTTTCCGGCAGGAACCTGGATAGCGGTCTGTCCTTCAGCCTGTGCTTCATGCTTGAACTCAACTTCGCCGGAGGGAGCAACAACAACGTCCTGTCCATTCTTCAATGCCTCTGCAAGAGCTCTGCGTCTTGCTACGATTGCTTCATTGTTCTGATTATCCATAACTTTATCTCCTCTTTTTTTATAGTATACTGTTTAGTGATATATCGCAAAAATTACGAGCGACGATTAGATCTGAATCTTCTGAGAATCTCGCCGTTCTCATTAATAACAGCTTCACTTTCATCGAAGTTTCTGACGATTTCTCCGTGGCTATTGATTGTCATAGTGCAATCTCTGATCATTGTTTCAGCAGAAGCATCGCCGTTCTGGAGTACTGTCTGTGCGAACGTATTGTTATACAGCTCTCCGCTCTCACTTGCCAGAGTTGCCAAATCAACGCCAACATTCTGGCTACGAACGCGAGTATACTCCATATATTCAGCCATCTGTCTGAGGGCATTAGCGTCAGCTTTAATAAAGCCGGAGGTTTTAATTAAGTGCTTTGTGTAATTGAAGAGCTTTTTGATCGTTCCCCATATGGAAGTAACGATAGCAAGAAGAATTTCAATAACAAACTCTATAATGCCGAATAACCAATCGCCATCGAAGAAATTCTTGATAGCATGCCAAAAAGCTTTGAGTATTTTTACTATAAATGTCCACAGACATCCGCCTACCAGGGCGGTTAATATAGGAATCCAGAAGAGCTCATCGCTGTTCGGCTCCAAAGAAACAAATCCATTTCCGACAATTCCACCAAAGATCATTCCTAAGATGGAAAAGATATACATAAAGATAATCTTTGTTTTCTGCCATCTTAATCTTCTTACGTTTTTGGAAACCATTGCTTTCCAACAATCGTAGCAAAGTGGCTTGCCGTCATACTCTTCATCGTTTACCTGATATGTATCGACACAATCCTGGCAAATCTGCTTGCCACATTTTACACATTTGGCAACGGCTCTTTCATTTTGATGAAAATGACAGGTTGCCGCTCCTGCATGTGCATTCGACGGAGGTGTAAACGTCGGCGCCGGTGGGGTGAAAGTAGGAATGTTGTTAGCCATAATATTCTGTTCTCCTTTAAAAATATAAATTAAAATGCTATTAGAATCTGACGCTGCTGTATTGATCAAGTGCTTCGGCAATTCTGTTTAGTCTTGGAATTGCCGCTTCCAAGGTGGCAATAGGGGATTGGGTTAGTGTCGCAACACGTTTTACAACCGACTTAAATTGTTCGCCTTGACTATCATCCCATCCGCTTACGTTACCAGCACTTTTAACATCCTCGCTAATGCTTTTAAGCGTGTCGATAGTACTTTTCAAATCTTTTGCTAATTTTCTAACTGCTTCAGATGAAGCCGAAATCTGAGACACGGTGATACCTCCTTATGCGTTTTCATAAATTTCAAGAATTTTGCTTAGGTTTTCAAGCGTTTTGTAACAGCTTGACAACTGACTTATCGGTGCTTTCATAGCCTCGTTACATTGCTTAACTATTTCGCCAACCTCTTTGTACTTAGAATCACTCCAGCCGGATCCTGCCTCCTCATATGTTCTAAGCATATCTTTAGAGGCGTTTTTCAGCTCAGTTGCCGCGTTAACGCAAGCATACCTTGCCCTATTCACCGCAGTTCGCGTAACATTTACATTTGCCATTTATTAACCCTCCTATCCTCAAGAATTTAAATATTCATTTAAATATTGGATACACTCATCAACACAAGATTTACTGTGTGTAGCCATATCGGATGAATAGCTTTCCAAATTGCGAGCCTGCGTTTTCAGCTTGTTCGCATCCTGATTAATCGAGTTCTTAAGCTTTTTCATCTGTTCAAACTTGGACTCATTCCTTTGAACTTCTGCTTTAACTCTCGCGTGCTCTGCCTCGGTTGCACATTTTTTTGCGTAGAGCTTGTCCAGCTCGGATTTTTGCGATGCCATTTCCTTTTTTTTCGAAATGATTCTCGAATTAAAATGAGAGGCTTCCGACTCTAAGGATGAGATCTGCCCATCCAATGCCGATGTATCGATCTGAGGGGAATCATCTCCGTCGCTTTTTTGACTTTGCAAAGCACTTCGCTGTGCTCGAAGCACAGCCAGACGACCTTCTAAATCAGCCTTGCGTGCTTCAAGCTCTGTCGCTTCCTTTTCGGCAGAAGCAAGCCTGTTCTTTGTTTCCTTTATCTCCACCTCTAGCCGAGACAGTTCATTTTCAAGCTTCTTCTGGTTTTCCTTTAACTCCTTGAGGATATTTTCCTGCGATTTCAGCTTTTTATCGCAATACGAAATCACCTCAGTGGTATTTCTGCTGATCTTGCCTGAAAATCCCGATATATTTCCCTTAAATGCTTTAAGGGAATCTCTGACCCTTTCTAAAGAGGAAACCTCAACGTCAACATACGGCATTTATACCACCCCCGTCATTTTTGAGCAGCGATAGACTCAAATTTTTTGAAATCAGATGAAAGTCTATCCGCAGAAATCATTACGTCCTTAGCGTTTGACGCAACCTTGGAAACCATTTTCGAGAGCGTTTGATGCTTATCATCGTTCCAATTAACTCCTGCCTCTTTGATATCTGTGCTAAGCTTTTTCACGGATGACTGAAAACGCTGTACCTCTTTTGTTATAGAATTCATACTATTCATATCTGCCTCCGGAAATATACCGTCTTATGACAGCTTCATCAACGATTTTGTATTCTGTTTCTCCGAATGAGTCGATTGCATCGAAATCCTTTTTTAATTGTCGCCTACAATTAAAATCAATGAGCATAACGTATTGGCGAGGAAGTCGTGTATTTTTTACATAAATCGTATTGCAAACGATTGCGGAAAGCTTCAAAACCGCCCTCCTGACCGTTTCGTAAAGCCTGTCATTATTAATAACTGCTTCGTTGCTTAAGCACTTTTTTAAATCAACTATGTATGTCAGAATGGCTATATAATTTTCTGTATTCTGCTTTCGCTGCATCGGAATATTCAGGGAATTGATGGCCTTGTTTCCAACCATTTTGCAAAAGCCGTCTATTTCAGTTTTAAACCTCACGCATTCATCCTCTGTTAAGAACGTACGGACAGAGAGCATTTTGAAATAGTTGCCAATATTACGTGTCAGAAAGCACTCGCATTGGTTCTCAAGCTCCAGTAGTTTAGCGTTGCTCGGATGATATACCAAAGCTTTTTCTAAGAGCAGCTTTGCTTGTTCGTATTTTCCTAAATAAAACAGACGACCGATTCTTTGGATTATCTGATCGGGTGCGACGTGTAGAAAATCATCTGCGATATTGACATTTATGCTTTGCGGCTCTCTGTTAATATGAATTACACCTCCGCAATACTTACACTGAAAATCGGACGTATTGCTTGGGATATAATCAATAATCGCACCGCAATTCGGACAGTTTAGAGCTTCCAATATGTTATTCATATCACTTACCACGCAATCTTAAGGCTCGTGAATAAATGAATTGCAGGTTTTTTTCAACTAATTCCTTATCATCCCACAATACATATTCTCTGACCACAGAAACAAAAAGTCTTACGTACGGTAGTAAATCCGCATCCGCACAGCCTATCTCCTCCGCCAGTTTAGTAGTAAAGCTGGCATACAAGGTATCTAATCCTTTGGCACGCGCCCTTAGCAATTCACCGTACCGTGGACTTCCCGCTACTTGATATATAAACTTTAATTGTTTTTTATTCGCTTCAATTTTTTCAAAAAGACCGTCGAAGAGTTCTTTGAATCTCTCGGTTTTTTGAATAACCGACCAACAGATGGATCGAGTCACGTTTTTAAAGCCCCATACGGTAGCTTCCAAAACTATTTCTTCTTTATTTGAAAAGCGATAGTATATACTGGTTGCCTTCAACCCCGTCGCTTGACATAGGGTTCTGATTGTTGCGTGCTCCAACCCTATGTCAACAAGACAGTCGAAGCATTTTTTTAGAATAATCTCTTCTTGCGTTGTGTTGTCTTCAAAAAAATTCACCTTAGTGCATCCTCTTGCTTTGTATGTGTATGTAACGCTCGTTACACAATGTCGAAAAAATAAAATGTCCTGATAGTGAAATATATCAGTAGTTATGCTTTGTTTGTTAGTTATTGTTTAATTATTTGTTCTCCTATTAGTATAATAGATGTATAAAAAAGGTTATAAAAACCATAAAAATGATATAAAAATGCAAAAAAAACATAGATTTGAAGAAATATATATGATTACCTTGACAAAAATCGACTTTTGTGGTAAACTTATGTCAATAATATATTTTAAAAAATAACTCCTATTATACTAATTGGTGACACAATTGAATATTTCACCAATTTTGTCTGCCATTATCATTTTATGCTCTAAAAGCGAATGAACGTATCTGTTCAGTGTCACCGTCGTGGAAGTATGGCCAAGGATTTCGGACAACGTTCTGGCGTCCACACCGCACTCAATTGCCCTTGTTGCAAATGTGTGTCTCAATGAATGAAAGCCCTTATGCTGAATATGTAACTTTTCTAACAATTTCGAAAACCTGTGCTGATATGATCTCGTGGATATTTCCTTTTCGTCTTTCGAAACAATGAGTTTTGAAAGGCTTTTTTTATTTATCTTCTCTATGTATGGAACAATTTGTTTAGGAATGGGAATAATTCTTATAGATGCTGCGGTCTTGGGAATATCTGTTGTACGGCAATACCGTCCCTCATCATTCTTACAATAATAACAGGATTTGGTGATTTTCAGCAATCGACGATCTAAATCAATATCAGTCCATTCCAACGCCATCAATTCTCCGATACGTATTCCGGTATATAGGGATAATATTATTCCAAAGTACATTCCGCAATCATCGTTGTTAATGATGTATTCTTCTATTTTTCTTTGCTCTTCCAAGGAAAAACATTCGACCTTTCTTTCGCTGTTTTTTGGGCGCTTTATTTTATTTCCATTGTACTCGTCGGTCAATCCTAATACGCATGCCGTTTTAAGCGAATTCTGAATAACTGTGATTATGGAATTGACTGAATTTGTTGACAAGCCTTGTCCGTTTTTAAGATTGCCATTCTGCATCAAATCCGCCACAAAGCTTTGCAACTTGTATGTTGTTATTTCTTCGATCTCATACTCTCCCAGCCGTGGAATAATGTGCTGATAAACAATTTCATAATAGCGATTGTACGTACGCAATTTTAACGTAGGCTTAATATACGTACTCAACCATTCGGGTAACCATTCTTTAAATAACATGTTTTCTCCTTATACATTAGAAATAAATATTCGAAATTGTCAGTAAAACTGCAATAACGTCTATAATAAATTATACCACTATAGGTTGCTATCTCTTTATTGCCCTTCGCTGATTTCACAACAAAGCACCTCCTAGTTATAAGTTTATCTATGAAATTAGTTGTTTGAGTAAGGCTTTTAAAATTATAAAAAAGGCAGAGGCTTTACGGCCTCTGCCTTAAATACTTGGGTTTCAGAAAGCTATTTTATAAGCTTTCTTTTTTATTAGATCTGCTTCGTTAATAAACTGAATTACACATACTCCTCGCCGCAGACGCACTTCTTGGGCATGCCGAAGAGCATACGGAAGAAGTTTGCGATAGCGTTCCAGAATTTCTTCCAGCCGCTTGCCTCACACTGAGAGTGATCCTTTTCCTCGGGCTGCTCGGGATTTTCGGGCTGCTCGGGATTCTCGGGATTCTCAGGATTCTCAGGGTTCTCGGGATTCTCGGGATTCTCGGGATTTTCGGGATTCTCAGGGTTCTCAGGATTCTCGGGATTCTCGGGGTTCTCAGGGTTCTCAGGATTCTCGGGGTTCTCGGGATTCTCGGGGTTCTCGGGATTCTCGGGATTCTCGGGATTCTCGGGATTCTCGGGATTCTCGGGAGCAGCAGGCTCATAATTGGGATCCCAGGCACCGCACTCGCAAACGCCGTCAACGTAAGAGTGAGTGTGAACCTCCTCGGGAATTCTCTCCCAAACGGTGTAAACGTAGGTATCCTTGTTTACTATAATGGTGTCACCGGGGTTATACTCAACGCCGTCGATCTCCCAGCACTTGAATCTGAAGCCCTCGTCGGGAATGAGAGTGCATTCCTCAAGAACGAAGCTATCGCCGGGGAAGAACATATCGCCGGGCTGTGTACCCTGACCGCCGCCCTTAAGCTGATAGGTAAGGATATACATAGGATCCTCGTCGCCTACTACAACTATCTGGCCAAGCTTATCTGTGGTGAACTTGATAAACTCGCCATCCTTCTCGATCTCGGCAACCTCACCGATTCTGCCTCTTTCGTCGATGAGGCAAACTCTGATGGACTTATGCTCCTCGTATGCGGGAGCGGGAACGCTTACGGTAAACTCGCCATAGGGAGTAACGGTGTACTCTGCGTCAGAGTAAATGTAGGATGCGGAAAGGTTGTACCAAGCATAATAGGAGGTGTTGTCACCGAACTTTATTTCGATCTCATCGATAAGAGAATCGGGCAGAGCCTGCTCGTTACCGATAGCAACGCTGAATACTGTATCGGGATGAAGGATAGCACTCTCACCGAGATTAATGGTAATACCGCTCTCATTGTCGGTAAGAGTATTAACGTACTCAAGGCCGGGAGCAAGAGGAGCTACGGTCTTGCCGTTACAGCTTTCGCAAACGTAGAGCATTACGTCTCTCTCAAGGTCGCCATAGGGACCCTTTACGAATACAACGGTGTTTACACACTCGTCCTCAACGCTGTTAATACCGCAATCGCAGGATCTGAAGTGAACACCGGTGTGCTCGCCAAGGCTGGTAATGGGCATCCACTCTCTGAGAGCGTGGCCACCACTCTCACACTGCCATTCCTCAACCGCTACGGAATAAACTCTATAGCACTCGGAGCAGGAGGTAACGACTGCGTCATACTGAGAATACTTAGAGGGGCCGTATACCTCGTTTTCAACAAGGGTACAGTCAACTCTGCCCTCTTCACCACACTCAAGACAGGTAGCAAGATGGCCGCCGTCGAAGGCGAGATGCTCGGTGGCATTGCCGTATCTGTGACCAAGTGCGGGAACACTGCCCCACTCGTCGCCTGCGTAGATGGGCTCCTCGCCCTTGTTGTCCTTATAATTCTGACCGCACTTTGTGCAACGGTAGCTGTGTGCGATACCCTCCTCAGTACAGGTGGGAGCTGTGCCGCGAACAAGCTCAAGGCTGCAGGCGTCACAGGTCTTGGGAGTAAGCTCAATGCCTACTACAAGAGCGTCACCGATCAGGAAGAAGTAGTCAACGGGCTTGCCGTTTATATAAACCACAAGGTCGGCAGCAAAGGTATAGCTGTCGGTGGGATTAAGAGCTGCGAGGAATTCGATCTTAGTGTTGGGTCTTATGAGATCGTCCTTGCCGTAAGCCTTGCCGTAATCGCCCGAATCATTCCAGATAACACCGTTCTCTGCCTCGGGAGTGGAGGAGGTGTACTGCTGGTTGGAGATGACCTTATCGGTAGATATACCGGAGTAATCGGGCTTCTCACCAACTACGGGTACAGGAATAGTAAGGTCGAGTCTGTGAAGCTCTTCCTTAGGACAGGTGAAGTCCATAAATACACACATGGTGTTGTGAGCCTCGGTAACCATAGCGACCTCGCACTCTACACCGTTAAGAACGCCCGTAACCGCAAGTCCGGTATTGTTGTCGAAGGCAAACGAGCTGCCTGCCTTTGCCTCAAGATAGATAATTACTCTGTATCTGTGGCCGGGCTTGAAGCTATCGTTTTCGGTAAGCTCCTTGTTGCCATCTGTAAAGTCGATCCAACGGATGCCGTTAACGGTACCTGCGTAGATACCGTCCTTTGCAGAATAGAGAGAAGAGCCGATGTTTACCTTAAAGTCGGGCTTTGCACCAATCTCGGGAGCATCAATACCGCCCAATTTTACCTCTCTGATATTGGCGGTGTCGCAGGTGACTGTATATTTTGCAGAGCCTCTGTCATAGCCCTTAAGATCGGCATCGTAGCCATCGTTTACCGTGAAGAAGAAGTCACCCGAGGATACGCCGTAGAGAGCATCGTATTTTGCAAAGTCGTATGCAAGGGGACGGTCGCCGGTGGTCTCAAAGTCCACGCGGACACCGTAGGTATTGCCAATCTGGAAGGTGAAATTAGGATCCATAAGCTCGCCGTTCTTAAACCACTCAACCCTTGTAACACGAACGCCCTCGGTAAGAGAGGTTATGTTATAATCGGGCTTTTCACCTGCTACGGGCTCCTTATAGCCCTGAAGCTTGATGCTGGTTATAGGCTCGGCTGTGGTAAATTCGGTCTCAAGAAGTATATTGGTATAAGGCTGACTTCCTGCATAGCCGTAGGTCGCATCCTGACCGTTTACCGTATAGTCAAGATTGTAGCCATAGATAAACTGATAGCCGTTTGCAGCATCGAGAGATACTCTGAGAAGATAGGTTCTGCCGCCAACGAACTTATCGCCGGCACTGAGGTACTTGCCAGTCGCCTTATCAACCCAGGCAATACCGTTAACAAATCTGTCATCATTATAGTCGGTGTTGACTAAAACGAGGCTGCCATTTGCAGTAAAGTCGGGATTTGCATTGGCAATAGGCTCATCTATTGCAAGATCAAAGGAGTTTATCTTAGCTCTCTCGGGATTGCCGTAGGGCATCCTGAAGGTGAGAGTCTCTCTGTCATCGGAGATGGTGAAATTGTTGACGGAGTCGCCGTCTGAGCGAAGGGCAAACTTAGACTTGGGATTGAACTTATAGCCGAATTTTGCCTGAAGCTCGATTATGTATTCGTAGTATGCATTGGGGTTTGTAACAACGTGGCTCGCGGAATAAGCCTTGCCGTTTGCATCATACCAGCCGTTTCTAACAACGGTAAAGCCATCGTTCATCGTAATTGTTGACGAAGGAAGCTTCTGGCTGTAGGTGGGGTCGCCCGGATAGGTTATATCAAGGCTGCCTATGTTGGTACGTAAAACGCCAAAATCAACGACAATTCCAATTGAGCCTGCATTTTCGTATATCGTTATATCCGAAACAGGAATCTGCATTCCGTTTACAGTAATCAAAGGTGTGCTAGCAATAAAGTGATATTTTGTAAAGTCGATGTCAAAGTAGAGCTCAGCTGTGTAACCATAGCCTCTCTGATATGGCTCGTCGGGGCTCATTACATAGCTTTTTCCGGTCTCAAGATCATGCCTCATCCAATACATATTGGTATAGGTAAAGACATCTTTTGTGTCATAACTAAAGGAGGCGTTATAGGTCTCGCCAATTTTAGGCACTGTAAGCCCTGTGATATTAAAGCCCACAACAGAGAGGCGCTCATCAGGAAGTGCGTTTGACTCAATGGGATTCATGAGGATCGACGCTACAACGCACACAGTCATTATCAATGTCAATGTAATGACTCGAAGGATTTTGTTGTGTTTTTTCATAGTTTTAATTCCTTTCGTTTTATGAAGGATGATTTATTTAAAGCGAAAATAGCTAAAATGTAAGCTTAAGTTCGCAAAAACGGGAGTTTGTGCCGATTGCTCGGCGTGATAAGTTACTCTGTTTTACACGCAGTCAAAGAACCAGGTGAGGAGAATCTGATATCTCGGGTCTGCGTCACCGTAGAACTCGGCTGCTGTCTCGTGATCGTTTATAAATACCGTAACGCCGGGACCGTAGTAGCCGGGTGCAAACTCGTGGCCCTCATCTGCCTCCAGAACTATATGAACCTGATAGAAGCCACCTTCTACAAAGGTCTCGCCATCGGCCATAAGCCTTGCGGTCTCAAAGGTGCCGTCGCTCTCGGTGTAGTCATACCAGAGCACGTCGCCTACGTGGAAGCCCTCGTAAACGCAGGTGAAATCGGTGTCGGGAAGCTCGCCCGCGGCAGCTCCATCCACACCAACCACGCCAATATGCGAGACGGTGGTGTCATTGCATCCGATGTAGGTGTAAAGCTCTATTACATCTCCATCTACCTGTATAGTCCAGCATCTTACGTAGTTTATAGTTGCGATCAGCTCGTAAGGCAGGTCCTCGGAGGTATAGGCAAGCTGATAGCCATCCTGAATTTTTACTCGGGCTCTGATATAATATCTGTCACCCGAGGTCTCAAAGCGATAGTCTTCTCCAAAGGGATCGAGAACAATTTTGTCGGTGGATTCATCGTAGGTTTCCTCGCCCCAATCTACCGAAATGATCTCAACGCCCTCCTGAAGTGCGTAAGGAGTGTCGTCGGTGGCAGGCTTTTCGCCGGTATAGGGCATCGTAATGCCGAGTATATCTATTCTGTATATGATCTCGCTGTCGGGATCGGGTGTGGGATCGGGATCGGGTGTGGGATCAGGATCAGGTGTGGGATCGGGATCGGGCTCTGCCTCGGTTACAGCCTCAAAGGTAAAGATCTTGGAATTAAGGTCGTAGGTGAGGTCATAGATTCCTGCGTTCGGGATATAGAGCATTGAGCCCTCGCCAAAGGTCATCACGGTGACAAGAGAACGGTCCGAATCCTCGTGGAGAATCATAGGAAGTGTCTCAAAGGCAGAGTTGTCAATATAAATATTATCACTTGCACTGAACTCAAAACGCTTTGTAACTATGCCATCACCGTCGGAATAAGCCTCCTCGTAGGTGTCGCCATAAAACAGATATACCAATGCGTTCGCATAGCTTACGTCGTAAATATCAATCATCAGCACGCCTGTTTCTACATTATAGGTAAGGTCGGCCTTGCAGTTCCAGACGAAGCTGAACATATTGTAGCTCGACTTAAGCTTTGCAAGCGAAGTGTCAACAGAAGGATCAAAGCTTACGGGAAGTCTCTCATAGCCGCTGTCGTGGATAGAAAGAGTATCTCCTGCCGAAACGGCGAGACCGGTATACTTAAATGTATTTCCCTCGGAATAAACGCTGATAAAGCTGCCCTCGTGGTAGATTATGTACTCCTCGGATGTAACGGGATCGTCGCCGCCAACGTCATCTCCGCCTCCGACATCATCACCGCCACCTTCACCGCCCGAGGCTGCAACAAAGCGAACCTGGTGGGTGGTCTTGTTAATGTAGAAGTCATAGCTGCCAGCCGTCTGGAAGGTGATGATTCTACCGTCGGTGACAATGCCTGCCGTTCCTGCGGCAAGTGTCATATCCGAGATGTAGCTACGGTCGGTGTCCCATACCTTGAACTCATCCCATGCGCCCATAGTAAGACCGAGATAGCACATCTCATCAGGGTTATCGGGGTTTTCAATAAGGGTGAGCTTGTTATCGAAGGAGATATAGATAGACATCGGCAATGCGGGATCATCCTCGGGAGGAGTGATCTCACCGTCCTTCGGTGTTATGGTAACAGTGCCGCTTGAAATATTATAGCTGAGAGTGTACTTACCCGCCCTTGAGAAGAAGAGCATAGTCGCACCCTCTGACTCTATAACGTTGGCAATGCCCGCGGGAGTATCCTCGGATATGCTGACAGGCAGGAAGGTGTAGTCTCCTCTCAAGAAGGCTACGTTGGTATATTCGTCCGCCTCAAGCTCGTAGGTAAGATATCCGTCGGTCTCCACAAGGTCGATAAAAGCACCGTCAAGATACATAACGTAGCCGTCGCTGAAATCTTCTACCTCAATAATATTGATCACGTTGCAGAAGGGGATGTACTCGATAACGTAGGTGCCTGCATTTTTAAGAGTAATGCCGTATGCGGCCTTTGTATAATAGCCATCCTTGATGCTGCCCGTATACTTATCAATGGCATTGCCCTCTACGTATACCGTGGAGAGAAGCGTCCAGGGCTTTATGCTGTAATCACCGATATAGAAGCTGTCTCCTGCCTCGGCAGAAAGTATGCCTCTGTAAATGTATATATTTTCAAGGTCAATCCTATCAAGCCACACGTCCTGTCTTGAGAATGCCTCATTAGTAAGCGGCCAGGTGTAGTACTTATACTCGTCGCTGCCAACCTCAAGGGTGATCTTCTCCATCTCGGAGGTCTCGCCGTCAAAAACGGTGATAGTGGGCTTTACGACACTCGGAAGATTATGACGTGTCAGGGTTATCTTACCGTCGCCGCCTATATCAAATGCCAGCCACCAGTCAGAAATCACACCCTCGGCAAACACTATCTCGCCGCCTGTGCCACGGGAGTAGGACCACTTATCCCAAGCGTTTGTGTCGCTGAGATCGTCATAGTCATATACTGTGTCGGTGTCCATATCTATAATGCGCAGAGAGGTGGATTCGTCCGAGCCGAAAAGACCGAACACGTATGCCTTCATCTCTGGGTCATCGTAGTAATCGGTATAGCTCATCGGGAAGAGCACGGGCATGTTATCGCTGCGTGAGCTGGTAATCTCAACAACCATTCCGCTGTGAACGTAACCATTCATAGAAAGCTGGGCTGTGCCGTTTTTATTAAGGATAAGCTCCAGGTCGGAGGTGGAGGTGGTGCGGATCTTTTTAGTAGTAGGATCAATATTTCCATAAACCACACTAAGCGAGCTGAGAAGCTCCTCAACTACGGTATACTCAAAGATAACGGTGGGGTCATCGGTAAGGCAGAAGCTTACAGACTGCCCTGCGCTGACCAAAAGATCAGAGAAGGAGAGCGAAATAGTCTCGCCACCTTCCGACAGTACGGTAAGTTCCCCCGAGGGTGTACCGTCAAGGTAAACCGAAAGCCTTGCCTCAAGCTTTGGAAGAGAAACAGACTCAAGCTTGTTGCCCTCGCTGTCGAAAAGACCCTCGCAGAGAGAACACTGATAGTGATCTACACTGCCATTCTCAAAGAGAGTTGCAGGGGTGCCGGGTATAAGCTCGGAGAGGCTATGATCGCCGAGCAGATAGGTAGTGTCCTCGTCACCGCAGCTTTTACAGGTGCGTATTGCTTTACCTGTTCTGAGGCAGTCGTTTTCCTCAACTAAGACGAATTCACCGTAGTCGTGAGAGGCGAAGCTGCCCTCACGTCTTTCCTCTGTGGCGTCGCAAAGGGTACATTCACGCACCTCAAGGGCTTGTAATTTACAGGTCGCTTCTTCACGAAGCTCCCATTCGCCGAATACGTGCTCGCACTCGGGATCTCCCGTGGAGCCACCGTCATCGGGCTCAGTAGGGTCACAGGACGATAAGAAAACAGTAATGGATAAGGCTAATAAAATCATTAAACAAAATAAACCAAATCTTCTTTTCATTTTTCTTTCCTTCCTTTCTTTCTTGTTCCCCTGCCCTGACGGACAGGGGTGTTGTTTTGGCTTCCGTATTTTAATTTTTGCTTTTGAAATTTATTTTTTACTCTTCTTCGTTTTTATCGGAAGAGTCGTTATCGGGGTTTTCGGGAAGAGCGTAGCTTTCCTTCTTGAATACCGATACGAGATCCGCGAAGGTCTTCTTCTGAACGGCGAACCAGACTACAGAGAAGCCGCCTGCACCGAGAACCAGCACAGAGCCGATTACGATGCCGATAATTTCACCTGCACCGAGTCCGTCCTTGGGCTCATCGGGAGTTTCGGGAGCTTCAGGTGTTTCGGGCTCTTCGGGTGTCTCAGGATTTTCAGGATTTTCAGGATTTTCGGGATTCTCGGGATTCTCGGGATTCTCGGGTGTTTCAAGGGCTGCGCCACAGGTGTCACAAATGCCGTCGGCATCAGCGTCCGAGCATTCGCTCAGAGTCTCGCCACATACGTCGCAGTCGTGGTC
>JAZSEC010000003.1:0-3702 GCA_045531485.1 Eubacteriales bacterium
CCCTCACTCCCAGAGAGGAGCAGGTTATCAAGCTTCGTTTTGGCCTTGAGGATGGCAGACCCAGAACTCTCGAGGAGGTTGGTAAGCAGTTTGAGATTACCAGAGAGAGAATCAGACAGATCGAGGCTAAGGCACTTCGTAAGCTGAGACATCCCTCCCGTTCCAAGACCCTTAAGGATTATCTGTCCAACTAAATAGAAAAAGGCTGTCATCTGACAGCCTTTTTTCTTAGCTTTCCATTTGTCTGCCGAGGAACATTCCCGCCGTTTGAACAAGCTTAGATTCTATCTCGTCGGAAATCTTTCCGGAGGTGGATACGTCGTATTGCCACGCCGAAACTACGCATCCAACTATATCGCCCTCACTTAATATGGGCATTGCACAGTTTACGTAGTGAGATCCGCCGTCGTTTATAATGGAAACGGGTTCGCCACTTGCCCCCCTGACGTAAAGTGAACGTGCTTCCACTATTTCCTCCAGTCCCCTGGATATCTTTCTCTCCAGATAATCACGCTTTGATGCACCCGATACGGCAATAACGGCATCTCTGTCACAGATAAAAATAGGCGAAGCCGAGGTTTTCTGTAGCGTTTCTGCATACTCGTTAGCAAAGGTCTGCATTTCTCCGATAGGGGAGTATTTTTTGAAAATAACCTCGCCCTCGCGATCGGTGTAAATTTCAAGCGGATCTCCCTCTTTGATTCTCATAGTGCGTCTTATTTCCTTAGGAATAACTACACGTCCAAGATCGTCAATTCGACGAACAATTCCGGTTGCTTTCATATATATACAAAAATCTCCTTTTATTTTAGGTGTGATGTTAGTATTTGTAAATAAAGGGGATTTATACTGATGTATTGACTTTTTCAAAAGCATACTTTATAATGTAATTAAGGAGATGATGCTATGAAAATTACACTTTTGGAAAACAATGACGAAATAAGAAGAAAATTTATTGATCGCTTTGTTATGTCTTGGGATGAGTTTCAAGTAAAACATAACGCTTCCGCTCATCATCTTGGTATCGATTGGTTTGAGAAATCTTATTTATGGGATAGATTTCATCTTGGTTTTCCTATCGTTTCATTCTCGTCAGCTTTGGCGGCTCTTAAAGAGCATACCGAAAGTGTTTGGATTATGTCTGAGGATAATATACATCACCTGGGTGAATTGTTTTACAACGATAAAAAATACACTAATTTTGTAGCTCAGGTTAATGCAAACGAGCTGGCAAATTTAATTGAAAAAGAATGGGATGATTGGTACGACTCCAAAGAAGAAACCTGGTTTACTTCCGAGGTACCAGCACAACCTATTTTACCAGAGGATTTATATGTTTTTGATGAGTCAATGAAATGGTTTATCGCATTTACACACGAATCAGCATATATTGATCCACAGAACTACATCAGGCATTGTATTTTGTATACTGAAGAATAATAAAAGTTTTTAGGTGGAGTATGAAAGAAATAAGAATTAATATCCCAGAGTATGATAATTGCATTGAACTCGTTTGGGAAAAAGATTTTAAGATTAAAACTAGATACGAATATAATACTATTATTATTGAGGCAAATAAAGCAGGACTCGTGTCATTGGCTCGTCATTTGCTTGTATTAGCTCAAGAAGAAGCTCCAAGTGGCTCTCATATTCATTTAGATAGTTTTAATTCTCTTGAAGATGGTTCTGTGGAATTAATACTAGATAAAAACGATAATTTGTAATTTTAGGTGGAGTAATTTTACTCCACCTTTGTTCTTTCTGCCACGCTATGTAGTGCAATATAAAATCTGTCGAAATCTGTCAATGTAGGAAAAGAGGCTTCTCCCTCTTTGATTCTCATAGTGCGTCTTATTTCCTTAGGAATAACTACACGTCCAAGATCGTCAATTCGACGAACAATTCCGGTTGCTTTCATATATATACAAAAATCTCCTTTTATTTTAGATGTGATGTTAGTATTTGTAAATAAAGGGGATTTGTGCTTTAATGAAAACCTCTTTTTAAAAGAGCGAAATGACAAACTGCCACTAGATATAGTGTAGTTTTTCTTATTTTGTGGAAAATATTGCGATTTTTGTAAATATCTATTGCATATATTTAAAATATATGTTATACTAAATAAGTTAAAATTATCTTAAAAGGAGAAGAGGACCATGTCAGAATTAAAAAAGCTTCGTCGATCGTTGTTCAGTAGCATAGTGTCGCTGATTTTGTGCTTTGTAATGCTTCTGAGCTCTACATTTGCGTGGTTCTCCGACGTTGCTTCCAGTAATAACAACGTTATTCAGGCGGGTTCTCTTGAGGTTGGATTTTATTATCGCAATCCCGGCGAGGTGGACTATTCTGATGCTTCCCAGGGGGCAATCTTTAATAATGAGCTGTGGGAGCCCGGATATATCGATACGAAAATAATCAAGGTGCAGAACGAGGGAAGCCTTGCATTACAGTATCAGCTTGATTTCAGTGCTGACATTGACGATGCTGAGGGGAAGCCCAATCTTGCCGACGTTATTGACGTATATATTTTCAGTGCCGATCAGACTGTTGACCGTCAGTTAATTAAGAATTCTACCTCCGTTGGTACGCTAAGCGAGGTTATGAATAAGTCGAACGGTGTTATCAGGGGCGTTCTTCTACCCGAGGGTACCGTCGGTAATTTCCCGTCGGGTTCTGTAGAGTATTGCCTCGTTCTCGCAATGCGTGAGGGACTTGGCAAGGAGTATCAGAATCTCTCGGTTGGCGGCGGTATATCAATCAAGCTCTTTGCAACGCAGTTTAATTTTGAAAGCGACTCGTTTGGTGACGATTACGATGAGCTTGGTGCGACAACGGTTGCAAGACAGCTTAATCTTTTGCCTAATGTAACTGTCGAGCTTCCCGGTGGAGCAATTCAGTCTGCTAAGGGCGTAGTATTCAATACAGCACCCTATGCTTACATCGACACAAGTCTCTTTAGCGGAAAGCATATTACCCGTATTGGCATCCCGGTAAAGAGCGTTCAGGCATTGGATGATTATCAAACCTTCACTCTTTCTGTTGTAAAGACTACGTCCGACGCATATCAGTACGTATCGAAAAACGAGCTTAAGCTTCCTCTCGACCAGCTTGGTGACAGCACCAATGTAAACAAGTGGATATACGTTGACGTTGACCTTCAGCTTGCTGACGACGAAACACTTGCCTTCGGTATGCCCACCGATACGGTTAGCTGGGCTTACAATTCGGTAAGAAATTCTAATTATTCCTTCCGTTCCGCTACCGGAGGATGGAACACCCCTATTAATGAATCTATCTATTTTGACGTAATTGCTACCGAGACCATTGAGTTTAAGCATACCGAATACGGCCTTGCTGCGGTAACAAATGCCGACGTACTGCCTAACGTATTAAAGGATTTCCCCGAAAGTGCGATCTCGGGCGGTAATGACGTTGAATTTACAAATCCCCCATACTCCTATATTAATCAGGAGCTATTCGCAGGTAAGAAAATCACCAGAATAGGCATTCCCGTAAAGAGAGTTTCTGCTCTTGACGATAATCAGACCTTCACCCTTTCTGTAATTAAGAAAGGCTCGGGTGCTTATCAGTACGTCGATCAGCTGACCCTTACACTTCCTCTTGATCAGCTTGGTGGCAGCACCACCGTCAATAAGTGGATCTATGTTGATCTTGATCTTCAGCTTGCCGATGATGAGACAC
>JAZSEC010000021.1:0-3239 GCA_045531485.1 Eubacteriales bacterium
GGAAAGCGGCGTGGCAAGCGGTCTTCCCGAAGGCTTTGCCGCTGCTGACGGAGAAACGGATTTCGTTTGTATTCAAATGAATACGGGCAAATGCATCGTGGTGGAGCTCTACCCCGACGTTGCCCCCGAAACCGTCAAGAACTTTAAAAAACTGGTAAGCGATAAATTTTACGACGGACTGATCTTCCACCGCGTGATCAAAGGCTTTATGATCCAAGGCGGCTGTCCCGAGGGAACCGGCTTCGGTGCGGTTTACTACGTGGTAGAGCTGCTCAAGTACTTTGGTGATACCATAGAGGGCAAGACCTTTGCGGTTTCGGGCTTCGGCAACGTTGCCTGGGGTACTGTAAAGAAGATCACCGAGCTTGGCGGTAAGGTGGTTACCATTTCGGGTCCCGACGGATATATTTATGATAAGGATGGCATTTGTACCGAGGAAAAGATCAACTATCTCCTTGAAATGCGTGCCTCCTGCAGAAACAGAGTAGAGGATTATGCCGACAAATTCGGCGTTCCCTTCTTCAAGGGCGAAAAGCCCTGGGGCGTTAAGGTGGATATCGTAATGCCCTGTGCAACTCAGAACGAGGTAGAGCTTTCCGATGCAGAGAAGATCGTTGCAAACGGTGTCAAGTACTACGTTGAGGTATCCAATATGCCTCCGACCAACGAGGCAGTTGCGTTCCTTCAGCAGAGTGGCGTTGCCGTTGCTCCCTCTAAGGCTGTAAATGCAGGTGGCGTATCGGTTTCCGGCCTTGAAATGAGCCAGAACTCCATGCGTTATTCCTGGACTGCCGAGGAGGTAGACGAGAAGCTTAAGATGATCATGAAGAACATCTTTAACGCCTCGGTAAGTGCCGCTGAAAAATACGGTATGCCCGGCAACTTTGTTGCAGGTGCAAATATTGCCGGCTTCCTTAAGGTTGCTGATGCTATGCTCGCTCAGGGCGTGGTGTGATAACCCAAAGCTCGGTTTTGAGAAAAAGCTCCGCGAAAAGCGGGGCTTTTTCCTATATTGTGTTGACTTTCGGCGGTTTTTATTCTATAATAAATGGTAATGATTGATAAAAAACGAGGACCTTATGAAAAATTACGACGTTATTGCATTTGATCTTGACGGCACGCTCTCCGATCCCGAGCAGGGACTTGTGGACGGCTTTATCTACGCCTTCAAAAAGATGGGCGTTACCGATTACGGAAGCAGGGAATCGCTTCGAAGATTTATAGGCCCGTCGCTTTACGTGGTGTGGCAGGATGAGTTTGGATTTAATGAAAACACCGTAATTGACGCCATAGAGAAATTCCGTGAATACTACAACGTATACGGCTGGTGGGATAACAAGGTATATGACGGAATATACGATATGCTTGCCGAACTTAAGGCGGCGGGTAAAACCGTCATTCTCGCTACCTCAAAGCCCGAGGGAACGGCATTAAAAATAATGAAGCTTTTCGGCCTTGACAGATATTTTGATTTCATGGGAGGAGCCGCCGGCGACAACCGCGACCATAAGTGGCAGGTGCTGGAATACAGTCTTAACGCGGTGGGTGCAGACCGTAGCCGTGCCATCCTTATCGGCGATAGAATGTACGATGCCGAGGGAGCTAGGATCTGCGGTATCGATAGCCTTGGTGTAAGCTGGGGACACGGCAGTAGAGAGGAGCTGGAAACCTCCGGCTTTACTCATATTTCTGATACCCCGAGTGACGTGCTTAAGTTCATTTTAGGCTGATTTTTTGGTTAGTATTTGTATACAATTCGTTAATATTTTGTAACTGTTGCACAAAGATTATTCAAAGCAGGATTTTTTACCAAAGGTCCTGCTTTTTTCATTTTGTTACCAAAATAAACCAACACCTGAACAATTTTCATCTTTTTGTCAATCAACCGTAAAAACCCTTCTGAATTTTGAAAAAAGTCACTTTTGTGCAGAAATCACGAAATTGTTTTTTTTGAAAAAGGTTTATTGAAAAATATATCTAATTATGTTATAATTATTTAGCGTGATAATAAAATTTTTTAAGAAAGGAAACTATTATGAAGCACACACGCAAAATTTTAATTGCTCTTCTCGTAGTTCTTACACTCCTGATGAGCATGGCAACACTTTCCGTAAGTGCTGCTGGAACTCCTGAAAAGCTTTATCTTACTCCCAATGCAAATTGGAAGATTGATAATGCTCGTTTCGCTGCTTATTTCTGGGTTAGCGAACCCTTTAGCGAAAAGTGGGTTGATATGACAGACCCTGACGGCGATGGCATATACGAATGCGAGGTTCCCGCAGGAATGACGATGGTTATCCTCTGCCGTATGAATCCCGGTACAACAGCTACTAACTGGGACAACAAGTGGAATCAGACCGCAGATCTTACCATCCCCACCGACGGTACTAACCATTATACCGTTAAGGAGGGTACCTGGGATAATGGTGGCGGAACTTGGTCCACCTTCGGATCCTCCTGTCTTCACACCGATCTCGGTCCTGCAGCTACCTGCACTACCCCTCAGATCTGTAACACCTGTAAGGATCCCGTTGTATCCGCTCTTGGTCATGCCTTCAACGCCGCTCATCTTTGCACCAGATGTGGCGAGCAGGCTTCCTTCACCGTAGCCGGCTCCGGTGCACACATGCAGGGCGAGTGGGACCCCAAGAACACCGCTAACGACATGACCTATGATGCAGTAACCGGTACCTACACCAAGGTATACACCAACGTTGCAAAAGGCTCCTATGCACTTAAGGTTTGCCGCGATCACGATTGGGGTACTGCATATCCCTCTGCTGACAAGGCGTACACCGTTGCTGCTTCCGGCAGCGTTGTAACCGTAACCCTCAAGGGCACTACCGTTACTATCGACGTTCATGCTCACAGCTTTGCATACGCATGTGACGCTGTTTGCGAGACCTGCTATGAGATCGTTAGAGAGGTTAATCACAGCATCGTTCACTACGAGGCAGTTGCTCCCAGCTGTCACCAGACCGGTAACATTGAGTACTGGGCATGCTCCGACTGTGGTGCTACATGGGCTGACGAGGCTCTTACTCAGGTTACTAACCTTAAGAGCGTAGTTCTTCCCGCAACTCTTACTCTTACATACTCTCCCGCAGTAGAGGCAAACTGCCACCAGAACGGCTCTCTTGAGTACTGGTACTGTGCAGAGTGTGAGGCTGTATTCTCCGATGCAGCAGGTACTCAGCTTACCAACAGAAAGAATCTTACCCTTCCTTACACTGCAGAGA
>JAZSEC010000026.1:0-16658 GCA_045531485.1 Eubacteriales bacterium
GGTCTTTTCACCAGAGGACAGACTCAAGTACTTACCATCGCTACTCTCGGCACTCTTTCCGACGGACAGAAGCTTGAGGGACTTGACGACGAAACAGGCAAGAGATATATGCACCACTACAATATGCCCGGTTACTCCACCGGTGAGGCAAAGGCACTTCGTTCTCCCGGACGTCGTGAGATCGGACACGGTGCTCTTGCGGAGCGTTCTCTTGTTCCCGTTCTTCCTTCGGAAGAAGAATTCCCCTACGCTATCCGTCTTGTATCCGAGGTTGTAAGCTCTAACGGCTCTACCTCTCAGGGCTCCGTATGCGGATCTACCCTTGCTCTTATGGATGCAGGTGTTCCGATCAAGGCTCCCGTTGCAGGTATTTCCTGCGGTCTTATCACTGCTGAGGACGGCTCCTGGGATACCATGATCGACATTCAGGGTCTTGAGGACTTCTATGGCGATATGGACTTTAAGGTAGCAGGTACTAAGAAGGGCATTACTTCTATTCAGATGGACCTTAAGGTTGACGGTCTTACTCCCGAAATTATCAAGCAGGCTCTTGAAACTACTCATCAGGGTAGAAACGAGATTATTGATAAGGTTATTCTTCCCGCAATTGCTGAGCCCAGAGCAGAGGTATCTGCTTATGCTCCCAAGATGATCTCTATGACTATCAATCCCGATAAGATCCGTGAGGTTATTGGTAAGGGCGGCTCCGTAATTCAGAAGATCGTTGCCGATACCGGTGCGAAGGTTGATATCAATGACGATGGTACTGTATTTATTGCAGCAGTTAACCGCGAGAGTGCGGATATGGCTAAGGCTATTATTGACGCTATCGTATTTGAGCCCGTGGTAGGCGAGACCTACGAGGGAACCGTTACCAGAATCATTCCTATCGGTGCGTTCGTTGAGTTCGCTCCCGGTAAGGAGGGCATGGTACACATCTCCAAGCTCCAGCAGCAGAGAACCGAGAAGGTTGAGGACGTTGTAGCAGTTGGCGACACCGTTCGTGTTAAGTATCTCGGCACCGACGAGAAGGGCAGACAGAATCTCTCTATGCGTGACGCTGCTCCCAAGGCAGAATAAAATAATAACATAAAAAGTAAAAATGGCAATCGTGTGATCGGTTGCCTTTTTTGCGGAAATAGGGCAGAGCACTCTTGAATAAGGAGTGTCACACTTTGCGGCGTTTGTCCTATACTGTTTGTGTAAAAGTACTTATTTTCACTATATCATTCCCTATATAATTATTAAAATAAATAAAAAAACATAAAAAAACAAATTTTTTCAAAAAAACTATTGACTTATTTGACAAAAGGTAGTATAATCATTACAAGAAAGTGCATTAGTTTGCCCTTTTGATGGAAATGTAGGTAAAAATCACTTAAAAACCACTCGCCCAAAGGTTTTGATTTTTTCGCTTTTCTGAGATGGGCAATCGTGTGTTTTCACTAAAGAAAATTATTATTTTAATTAAAGGAGAAATTTACTATGAACAAGAACATTGTGAAATTCATTGCAATTTTAGTAATGTGCTTCATGATTTGTGGCGTTCTCGTAGCTTGTAAGGGCGAAACCGGTCCCAAGGGTGAGACTGGTGCTCAGGGCGAAAAGGGCGAACAGGGCGAACAGGGCATCCAGGGTCTTCCCGGTGATAAGGGCGACAAGGGTGACAAGGGCGACCAGGGCGAACAGGGCATCCAGGGCGACAAGGGCGACAAGGGTGACAAGGGCGACCAGGGCGAAAAGGGCGACAAGGGCGACCAGGGCGAAAAGGGTGAAACCGGTGCAGCTGGTGCTGACGGCCTTACTCCCACCATTGGTGATAACGGCAACTGGTTCATCGGCGACACCGACACCGGCGTAAAGGCTGAGGGTCAGGACGGCGAGGACGCTTACGTTTGCACTAACCACAACTTCAAGGAGATCGTTGTTGAGGCAACTAACGGTGCACACTACGCTCTCAGAGCTTGTCTCGATTGCGGTTGGGCTGAGATCGCTTGCGGTCACAAGTCCGTTACTCCTAACGTTAATGCTCCCACTTGTACCACTATCGGTTTCACCGAGGATATTTGTGACGAGTGTGGTGTAGTAGTTGGCGATCCCTACGATATCGTAGATCCCGAGCTCCACAACGTTGTTGCTTTCAGCGAGCAGGCTGTTGCAGATGGTCTCTGGTACAGAGCTAACACTCCCAACGCAGGCGTTTACGAGTGTCCCTGTACTGCTGAGAAGATCTATGCTCCCGTATGTCAGAATGGCTGCGGCACCGATCTTTACAGCCCCGAGTTCCAGGCTCAGTACTGCTACACCGTAGCAGCTCCCGGCCACGCATACGACGAAGTTAACGGTTGGCACGAGGCTGAGAAGAAGCCCGGCGAGTCCCCCTGCCTCCAGCAGGATGTTTGGGTTAACGAGTGTCTCAACTGCTACTCTGACTATGACCTCAACCACATCGATTGCGTAAAGACTGAAGTTCGTAACGACGCTCCCGGTCACACTTGGGGCGAATGGACTGTTGCTACTCTTCCCACCGAGACTACCGAGGGTGAGTACATCAGAATTTGTACCGTTTGTAACCTTGAGCAGTATGGTGCTCAGATCGTTACCGATTCTGTAGTAGTTCCTGCTCTTGATCCTACCAATCCCGCATACGTATATGCTGTTGTAGTTGCTCCCGATTGTGAGAACGACGGTTCCGCTACATACACCTACACTCATGCAGATGGCACTCAGATCGTTGTTCCCGTAGTTCTTGAGAAGCTCGGTCACACCTACACCACTCAGATCAACATCACTAAGCTTCCCTCCAGACCCACTGAGCTTACCGGTGAGTACACTCTCGAAGAGATGGATGCTCACATCGCACAGTTCAACGGTACTGTTGAGTTCACTTGTGATGATTGTGGTAAGGTTCACACTGAGACTATCCCCGCTATCACTCCCGCTATGTACAGATTCCTTGTTGCTACCGGTAAGTGCGACGCTCCCGCTGATACTTACGAGTACACCGTACTCTTCAACGACGTTGTTACCGGCGAGCTTGAGACTATCGTTATCACCTTCCAGGTTGACGGTATCTACATCCACGACGAGGCTCCTGCTCAGGACGATTGCGTAATCGTTGAGGGTAAGGATAAGTACTACTGGGTATACAAGTGCGACAAGTGCGGTAACTGGGTAGTTGCTTACTACGAGAACAAGTAATTTAATACTTATCTCAAACTTTATAACTTAATTTAAAACTAACATTTTAAATCAAAGTAATCTTTCTCCAATGATTACTAAATAAAGACGGGGCGGCTGCTCCTGCAGCCGCCTTGTCCAAAAAAAATTGGAGAGTTTTGCACTATAAGGTGCTATTAATTATAGTAGGAGGATTATTTATGAGAACCGCTAAATATCACGATTTTACCGGATTAAAAATAGCAGTACTATTAATCGTTTTAGTAATTCTCGGACTATTTGTTTATAAGCAGTTTATAGAGCAGCCCCCGGAGCATGTTCCTGCTAATGCATTGCTCGTTGTAACCGAGCCTACATGTACTGAGGAAGGCTCCAAGTGTAAGGTATGTACCGACTGTGGGGAGAGATATGACTATGAGGTAATTCCGGCTACCGGACATAGCCCCTTAGACGCAAAGATTGAAAACGAAAAGCCTCATACAGATACATTGGGCGAATCTTATGAGAGTGTTGTTTACTGTAAGGATTGCAACCTCGAGCTTTCTCGAGAAGTTGTTTATCCCAATCATGAATCTGTTACTATCATTACGATAGAAAAAGTTACGTTAGAGCCTACCTGTGATGAGCAGGGAACCAAAGATGTTACATACAAGTGTGCCGACTGCGATTACGTAAGTAAGGTAGATCGTGACGTACCTGTAGCAGCTATTGGACATCACTTCGAATGGTCTTTAATCTACGTTGAAACCGAATCTGGCAAGGAGCCTGCGGTTGTAGGTGATTGTACCGCTACCGAATGTGATCACGTTTACGATCCTCGAGTTGATACTGGCTACACATATACTATTGATCTCGTTCATCCCGAATGCTACTTCGGTGAGAATCAGTATGTAGCCACTATCCGCTTCAATTATGAGGTCGTTGCAACAAAAACCATTTCCTTCTGGGGTCCGCTTAAGAATCATATGGTATATAACTTTGTCACCGAGGAATACGTTGACATTATGGAATTTGCCCTTTATGACGAAAACGGCCAGCTCTATTTCAACTATAATTATAATGAAATAGAGATCATCCTCATCTACGAAAGAAAAGAGGGACAGACCATCAGCCAGGCTATGGCAGCTGCATGGAGCAAGGATGGTTATGCTGAGGGCATGATTAAGTGCCAGTCCATCGAAGACGGTGGATGCGGAAAATGGATTACGGTTAGAATTTATAATAATGAAGAGCCGTAATTGTTATTATTCACTATTTACTTACCGAGAAACAAGTCTGCAAACATAATAACCGGCAGATAAATTGAATAATATACATATAAAACCGCCCGTGCATAACGGGCGGTTTTATATTTTATGTTCAGAAAATAAAAACAAGATAATAAAACAGACTCTGGAATTGCTAAAAGTCATTCCTGAAATTGCATGATTTAAAGCGTTAATCGGGAAAAGAGAACGTACATATATAGAAGAACAAACAGATCTGAAAATAGCTTAGTGTGTCATTTAATTTTTAAAAAGTTGTATTTCATAAATTGACTAAGAAAATAATAATAATTGTACCAATAAAAAATTCAAAAAGGAAAAAATCTATTGCTTTTTTTAATCAATAATGCTATAATATTATTGTGAGAAAATATGGCAATTTTCAATAATAAAACAAATAAAAACATATAAAAAGGACTAGAAAAATGGAAAGAACCTACATTAAAGACGTAACCCCCGGTATTCGCCGCGTTTCGGGCTTCGTTGAGAATTTCCGTAACAAGAGAACAATGGCCTTTATTGTTGTAAAGGACATTACCGGCAAGCTTCAGATCACTATTGAAAAGGAAAAGCATCCTGAATTCCTTGAGATGCTCGATCAGCTTACCATTCATTCTGTAGTAACATTCGAGGGCGAGGTTGTCGCTAGCGAATACGTTAAAATGGGTGGCAAGGAGATGTATCCCTCCTTTATGAAGATTGAATCCGTTGCAGACGCACTTCCTATTAAGGATGACTCCGACATAGATGTTCGTATGGATTATAGATGGATCGATCTTCGTCGTGATAAGAATCACCTGATGTATGAGATGCAGACCACACTGACTAACGCTATGCGTAAGTTCCTGGTTGATCGCAACTTTGTTGAAATTCATACACCTAAGCTTATTGCAGCTGCAAGCGAGTCCGGCTCGGATGTTTTCGAGGTAAAGTATTTCGACGGTCTTGCTTATCTTGCACAGTCCCCTCAGTTCTATAAGCAGATGGCTATGGCAGCAGGTCTTGAGCGTATTTTTGAAACCGGTCCCGTATTCAGAGCAGAGAAGTCCTACACTAATAAGCATGCTACTGAGTTTACCGGATTTGACCTTGAGTTCTCCTACATCGACTCCTTTGAGGACGTAATGAAGATGGAGGAAGAGCTTCTTACCTACGCACTTTCCGAGGTTAAGGAGAAGCACGGAGATAAGATCGTTGAGCTTTACGGCCCCGAGTACGAGGTAATCGTTCCTACCCTTCCTTTCCCCAGAATGAAGCTTGCTGATGTATATGCAGAGCTTGAAAAGAGATACGGCTATACCGTTCCTGCAGAGCTTCACGGTGACCTTACCACCGAGGCGGAGCGTATGACTAAGCAGCTTTGCAAGGATATGTTTAACCACGAATTCCTCTTCATTACCGACTACGACGCTAAGGAAAGAGCTTTCTATCATATGAGAGATGAGCAGGGTATTCCTCAGGGATATGACCTTATCTGGCGTGGTGTAGAGATCACCACCGGTGCTCAGCGTGAGCACAGATATGACGTTCTGAAGGCACAGGCAGAGGAAAAGGGCCTTGCTGAGGACGTTAAGTTCTATCTCGAATTCTTTAAGTACGGTTGTCCTCCTCATGGTGGCTTTGGTCTTGGTATTGACCGCCTTACCATGCTCTTCCTTGGTCTTTCGATTAAGGAGGCGGAGTTCCTGTTCCGTGGTCCTAACAGACTTACTCCTTGATTTCCCTAGGCAATTACGGTAAAACAGACTGTTAACAAAAAGGAAATTATTATGAAAATAGCACTTATAAATGAAAACAGCCAGGCGGCAAAGAATGCACTGATCGAGTCTACTCTTCGCTCTGTTGTTGAGCCCCTTGGTCATGAGGTTTATAACTACGGCATGTATTCTGCCGAGGATAAGGAACAGCTTACCTACGTTCAGATAGGTATTCTTTCTGCCGTTCTTCTCAACTCCGGAGCATGTGATCTCGTTATCACAGGCTGTGGTACCGGCGAGGGTGCGATGCTCGCTTGTAACGCATTTCCCGGTGTGCTTTGTGGCCATATTGTAGACCCCACAGACGCATATCAGTTTACCCAGGTTAATAATGGTAACGCCATCTCTATGCCCTTTGCAAAGGGTTGGGGCTGGGGCTGTGAGCTTAATCTTCAATATGTATTTGAGAAGCTTTTCGTTTCCGAGTGGGGTCTTGGCTATCCTCGTGAGAGAGCTGTTCCCGAGCAGAGAAACAAGAAGATTCTCGACGAGGTTAAGAAGGTTACTCACAACGATCTCGTATTCATTCTTCAAAACCTTGACAGAGAGCTTACCGTTGGTGCTCTCTCCGGTCAGAGGTTTAAGGAATACTTCTTTGCTAACTGCAAGGACGAGAGAATTGCCGATTGCGTAAGACGTCTTCTCGAGGCTTAATTCAGCCGCAGATTAATCAATTTAAGCAAAATATCAACACAAAATCGGCACATCTCGTATCACCCTAGCGTGGACTTATGTGCCGATTTTTGTCAAAATAAGTAAAGTTATATTGTCAATTTTAGGCTTTATGTAGTAAAATGACGAAAAAAGAGATAAAAATCAAATTTAAAAAACTAAAAAAATCTGCAAGGGCAGAGTACAAGGAAATGCTTACCTCCGCAGAGGAAAAATATAGGGAAAAGCTTGATGCAGCTGAACGGGAATTTGACCTTGAGCTTCAGGAGTATTATTCCTCCGTAGGTAAAAAGCAACCCGTTAATCCTCCGAAAAGGCCTATTCTTGAAGAGATAGGTAATTCTATAACTCACGGCCTTGGAGCCTTGTTTGCAATCTTTGCTTTTGCCCTTTTGCTTATCGAATCGGACTCTATTATGGAGTACGTTTCGGCAGCTATTTATTTTGGCGGAATGTTTATTATGTTCCTCTCCAGCTGTCTTTATCATGCCTTCGCTCATGGTAGTGCCGTAAAAAGACTCTTCCACCGATTCGATTATTCCTCGATCTATCTGCTTATTGGTGCTACCTTTGCACCTATTCTGCTTTGCTTCTTTGGCGATCTTTTCGGTTATATATTTTTTGCGGTTCAGTGGGCGGTTATTGCGGCAGGAATCAGTCTTGTTGGAGTTTTCGGCCCATCCAAACTTGGATTTTTACATATTCCAATATACGTTTTGCTCGGTTGGAGTGCTTTGATGCTCCTTCCTCAGATGATTTCTCTTAATTTCCCCCTTGCTATGTGGATACTCGGCGGAGGAGTGCTTTATACCTTAGGTATAATTCCTTTTTCTCTGCGTAAGCGTGTCAGTCATTTTATCTGGCATTTCTTCGTTCTTGCCGGTGCCGTTGTTCAGTGGGTCGGAATCTACCTTTATTTGTTTAAAATTTAGATATACGGGAGTATTATTATGGAAAATATTGCTAGAGCGTGTATGCCATTTCTCTATTTTTTGGAGAGCATTCGCAACCCGGTCCTTGACTGGATATTCGATACTATAACCCACCTGGGTGAGGAAACATTTTTCCTTGTTATCGCCATCTTTTTCTTCTGGTGCGTTAACAAGAGGGAAGGTTATTTTATCCTCATCACCGGTTTAGTCGGAACTATTGTAAATCAGGTCGCTAAGCTGTTCTTCCGCATTCCTCGTCCCTGGGATCTTGACCCCAAATTCGACATTATTGAATCAGCTCGTGAAGAGGCCACAGGATACTCCTTCCCATCGGGTCATACACAGAATATTGCGGGTACGTATGGCTCAATTTGTGCACACAACCCTAAAAAATGGAAAACTGCACTCTGCGTTACCATCATAGCTTTGGTTGCCTTTTCCAGAATGTATCTTGGCGTTCATACCCCTCTTGACGTGGTTACCTCCTTGGTCGTTGCACTGGGTCTGATCCTTCTGCTTCGCCCCGTATTTGCCTCTGAGGAGAATATGAATAAATTCATGCCCTGGGTAGTGATCGCTTCGGTAGTTCTTTCGGTTGGCTTCCTTGCTTACGTTCTTGCTATTTCCGGTGACACAACTCTTAATCCCGATAACTACAAGAGCGGACTTAAGAATGCACACACCCTTCTTGGCTGCACCGTGGCACTTATTCCGGTGTATATTCTTGACCGTAAGATTATTAAGTTTGAGACTGATGCTCGTTGGTACGTTCAGATCATTAAGCTTGCCATCGGTCTTGGTGGTGTTCTTGCCATTAAGGCAGGACTTAGCTCGCCTCTCACAGCCCTCTTTGGCAACGAGTATATTGCACGTGCGGTAAGATATTTCCTTATCGTTATGTTTGCCGGTAGCGTTTGGCCACTCACATTCAAGTGGTTTTCCAAGCTTCGTATCGGATTTATGGAGAAATTTACCTCCTGGCTTTGCAATAATCTCAAGGCTCTCAAAAAAACCAAGTAATAAAAAAGCTCGGCAGATTTGCCGAGCCTTTTTTATTAAAAATACTTTACAATTTTAAATATTTATGCTATAATCATATTTGTATAATTATGTGCGTATTATTTTAAAATATTATCGGCTTAGAAAGGCGTGAAAATATATGAAATGTCCATTATGTAGCTTTGCTGACTCCAGGGTGCTTGACTCCCGCCCAATAGACGAGGGTGCCAGCATTAAGCGTAGACGCGAATGTATCTCCTGCGGCAAGAGATTTACCACCTATGAGGTTGTAGATACCGTTCCGATTGCGGTTATCAAGCGTGACGGCCGTCGTGAATTCTTTGATAAGCATAAGCTGGTTCGCGGTATCAGAATCGCGTGTCAGAAGCGTGCCGTGGATGCGGATGCTATTGCACTTTCCATCGAGCAGGAGCTTATGAACGCTATCATCACCGAGATCAGCTCTGTCGAGATTGGCGAAATGGTGCTTACCAGACTTAAGGAATGCGATATAGTTGCTTACATTCGTTTTGCTTCTATCTACAGAGATTTTAAGGACATTGATTCCTTTACCGCCGAGCTTAAAACTCTTTCAAAGCGTCCTAAGAAGAAAATCTCATCTCCCGGGGAGGAAAAGTAAATGATTAAGAGCATGACTGCCTTCGGTAGAGCAAAGCTGCAGGGCGAGGCTAAGGATATTACTATCGAGATCAAGAGCGTAAACTCAAGATACTTTGATTGTAACGTAAAGCTTCCCAGAGCATACATCTTCCTTGAGGAGAGAATCAAGGATCATATTCGTAAGAATGCCGTAGCCAGAGCAAAGGTTGACGTGTTCGTTACGGTTGACAATCACACCTCTGGTGTGGGTAACGTTGGTCTTGATTCGGCATATCTTGAGAGCTATATTTCGGCTCTTCGTCGCCTTGTAGACGAGTTTGGCCTTAAGGATGATATTAGTGCTATGACGGTTGCCCGCAATCAGGAGATCTTCACCTATGATAAGCCCGAGGAGGATCTCGAGGCAGAGTGGGAGATTTTTCGATCTGTGCTTGACGAGGCAATTGCAGGCTACACCGAGATGCGTCAGCGTGAGGGTGCGAAGATCGAGTCGGACGTCAAGGCAAAGATCGAGCTCGTTCGCTCTTATACCGATCAGGTGGAGGAGATATCCAAGAACGACGTTGTTGGTTACCGCGATAAGCTGGAGGCTAAGATCCGTTCCTTCCTTGAGGATGCCAAGATCACTCCCGACGAGAACCGTCTGCTTACCGAATGTGCCATTTGGGCTGACAAGATAGCCATTGATGAGGAGCTTGTTAGACTCCGCTCTCACTTCGGTGCGTTCTACGATATCATCTCCTCAAAGGAGCCATCGGGCAGAAAGCTTGATTTCCTTATGCAGGAGCTGAACCGCGAAACTAATACCATCGGATCTAAAGCAAATAACGCTCAGATAGCTCGCATAGTTGTTAATATGAAGGGCGAGCTTGAAAAAATTCGCGAGCAGATTCAGAACGTTGAATAATTTTTGCATATTTTACAAACTCCATTGGATTTTTATCTTAGTGAGGATTTTATATGAGATTTATTAATATAGGCTTTGGCAATATGGTTTCCGCAGGCCGTATTGTTGCCATCGCATCCCCCGACTCCGAGCCTATTAAAAGGCTTGTGCGTGATGCTAAGGAGGATGGTAGAGTAATTGACGTTTCCTGCGGCAGACGTACCAGAGCGGGTATTATTACCGATTCCGAGCACGTGATCCTGTCTGCAATACAGACGGAAACCATTACCAACCGTCTTACCGATGACAGCTCGGTAGACGAGGATGATGACGAAGAGTAATTTTAGTTAATTTTTGAGGCCCCAAAGGGCAGAATGGAGAATACAAATGATTTACCCTACAGTAAAACAGCTTACAAATGACGAATTTAACCGCTACGAGCTGGTTATCGGTGTTGCTAAGTGTGCCCGTATAGTTACCGATGAGTACATTGAGATGAGAGCAAAGGCACAGAAGATGATCGACAATCACGAAACCGAGAAGCCTCTTGCAGCTCTTATCGATCCCGAGTATAAGGACAAGAAGGCGGTTAAGATTGCTATTGGTAAGCTTGAGTCCGGCCGCTTCAAGATGAAGCACCCCGAGAACTAAGATAGGCTTATCTTACGTCGCTAGTCGACTATAATTAAAAAGACCAAAGGAAAAGAGGTGGACTGTATGTATTGTGAAGTATATCTTTTTGATGCTCCATATCATATAGACCGCCCCTTTGACTATTTATGCACAGATGACTTAAAGCCCGGTGACGTGGTCAAGGTACCGTTTGGCAGGACAAATCATCTCAGACTAGCTGTCGTTACTAATGTAAAGGACAGCTGTGACGCCGATGGTGTTAAGTCGGTTCACTCACGCCTTGACGAGAGTATTTCTCTCAGCGACGAGCTGCTTGGCCTTTGCTTGTTTATGAAGGGACACACCCTTTGTAGCTTTGGCGAGGCGGCACGCTGCGTAATACCTCCCTCGGCACTTACCGATATTCCTAACGTGAAGGTAAAAAAGACCTGCGTTCTTAACCTGACCGCCGATGAGGCTGATTCTTTGCTTTCGGCTAAAGGCAGGGCCGGAATTCGCAGCGAGGGACAAAGGATTATAGTCGAGTACTTAAAAAAAATAGGCAGTGCGGATATCGAGCTTATTCGAGCTACTCCGGGCGTGACCTATAACAACATTTCTGCTCTTGCCGACAAGGGCATAATTAAGATTATCAAATCCGAGGCGATTCGTAACCCTTATGCCGAGTATGCAAGGATAAGAGATAACTCTCCGATTGAGCTAAGTCCTGCACAGCAGGTAGCCTACGATACAATAGAGAGCGAGCTGCTTTCAGACAAGGCACGTGCTGCATTGCTATTTGGTGTTACCGGCAGTGGTAAGACCAAGGTTATCATGAAGGCCATTGACAAAACGCTATCCGAGGGCAGACGCGTAATAATGCTGGTACCCGAGATCGCTCTTACTCCCCAGACGGTTAATATCTTCTGCAGAAGGTATGGAGAGCGGGTCGCGGTCATACATTCCTCGCTTTCCCAGGGCGAGAGATACGACGCCTGGAGGAGGATCAAACGCGGTGAGGTGGATCTGGTTATAGGCACACGCTCGGCAATATTTGCTCCGCTTGATAATATCGGAATGATAGTGATCGACGAGGAGCATGAGCATACCTACAAGTCCGAATCCGATCCTAAATACCATGCACGTGATATTGCCGCATACCGTTGTGGTAGGAATAATGCCTTGATGCTTTTAGCATCGGCAACACCCTCGCTGGAAAGCTTTTATAAGGCGAAATCCGGCGTGTATACTATGGTTCCTTTGCGTGAGAGATACGGTGGCGTAAGGCTGCCTGATGCTATAATCGTTGATATGCGTGAGGAGCTGCGACTAGGCAATGTCTCTCCTATCAGCGACCGACTTCTTAAGTCGTTAAATTCGGTCTACGAGAATGAGAAGCAGGCTATCCTGTTCCTGAACCGAAGGGGATATTCGACTCAGATAAGCTGTAAGGAATGCGGCGAGGTTCTAAGCTGTCCGCGATGCTCGGTTTCCTTGACCTATCATAACGGTCCCGAGGGCGGTAAGCTTCTTTGTCACATGTGTGGCTTCAGCGAGCGAGTGCCGAAGACTTGCCCGTCCTGCTCGGCAGACAGATTATCCTTCCTCGGCTACGGCACGCAAAAGCTGGAGGCCGAGCTTAATAAATATCTTCCCGATATGTCGGTTCTCCGTATGGATGCCGATACCACCGGCGGCAAGATGTCCTATGACAGAATGCTGGAGGATTTCAGAGAGGGAAGAGCAGACATACTTCTTGGTACCCAGATGGTTGCTAAGGGACACGATTTCCCGAGAGTAACACTAGTCGGCGTTGCATTGGCGGATACGTCGCTTTACGTCAGCGATTTTCGTGCGGCGGAGAAGACCTTCTCGCTTCTCACTCAGGTTATCGGCAGGGCGGGTAGAGCTACAGACGGCGGTGTGGCGGTAATACAGACCTTCGCACCGAAAAATGAGGTTATTCGTCTTGCGTGTCTGCAGAATTATGAGAAATTTTACGAGGGCGAGATTGCACTGAGGCGAGAGCTTTCATATCCACCCTTCTGTGATATAGTAAATTTAACGCTGACCTCCGAGGACGAGGGCGAGCTTATGCGAGAATCGAAGAGGCTCTCGGATTCCTTGCTTTCAAAGCTTCAAGGAGAGCTATCCAGGCTTCCCTTTGTGGTGTTTGGTCCCTTTGAGGCACAGGTTTATAAGATAAATGAAAAATACAGAATGAGAATGGTCGTAAAATGTAAGCTGAATAAGCAGTCACGTATGCTTTTCCATCAGCTGCTTTGTGAATTTTCCTCCTCACGCAGGGTTACTCTTGCGGTGGATATGAATCCTATGACCGTCTAGCTGTATGTAAGCTGAAAGGAAAATAAAATGGCAAAATTAAAGATAGTTAAGTTCGGAGATCCCATGCTCCGTAAGGTTTCAAGACCTGTTACTGAAATAACCCCCAGAATTCTCACTCTCCTTGACGATATGGTTGAAACTATGCGTGAGGCGGGTGGTTGCGGCCTTGCGGCAGTGCAGGTTGGAGTTCTTCGCCGTATCGTTGTTATCGAGGTCGAGGAGGGCGAGGTTATCGAGCTCATTAATCCGAAGATAATCGCCTTTGCAGGCGAACAGAACGAGCAGGAGGGCTGCCTTTCCAATCCCGGTGAATACGGAATTACTAAGCGTCCTAAGGCGGTTACCGTCAGAGCTATGGACCGTAACGGCAAGGAGTTTGAGCTTAGTGGCACCGATCTTATGGCACGTGCTATCTGTCACGAGTGTGACCATCTCGATGGAAAGCTGTATATCGACGTTCAGATCCGTAAGGTGACGGATTAGTACCGATTTTTTGACGTACTTACGCTCTTTTTCTTGCATTGACGAGAAGAAAGGAATTATCAGCATGAATAATATTATGTTTATGGGTACGCCCGAGATATCCGCCACCTGCCTTGGAAGGCTTATTGAGGACGGTCACGGCATCTCAGTGGTAATTACCCGCGAGGATAAGCCACGTGGCAGGGGCAATGTTATGACTCCCACTCCTGTAAAGAAGCTTGCACTGGAGCATGGCATTCCCGTATATACCCCATCCACCCTTCGTGATGAGGCGTTTGCTAAGCTTCTTGACGAATACAAGCCTGAGATAATAGTAGTCGTTGCATATGGCAAAATTCTGCCTCTTAACGTAATTGAATACCCCCAATATGGCTGTGTAAACCTTCACGTATCCCTTCTCCCCAAATATAGAGGTGCAGCTCCTATGCAGCGTGCTATTATGGAGGGTGAGAGTGAGACCGGTGTTACTGTTATGTATATGGCGGAGGGGCTTGATACCGGAGATATCATCTCTGTGGAGAAATTCCCCATTTTGCCCGAGGACGATTTTGAGGCAATTCACGACCGTTCTGCTGAGGTGGGCGGAAAGCTGTTATCCGAAACCATAGAAAAAATATATAACGGCACCGCCGAAAGAATCAAGCAGGACGACTCTCTTGCCTGCTATGCTAAGAAGGTCGAGAAGGAAGATTGTAAAGTGGACTTTACATTACCTGCACAAAAGCTTGATTGCATTATCAGAGGCGTCACTCCTATTCCCGGTGCATTTGCATATCTTAACGGCAAAATGCTTAAGATCAACAAGGCAACTCCCGTTAAGGGAAGCGGCACACCAGGTCAGGTTATTGATCTTTCCGACAAGGGTGACGGATATATCACCGTTGCCTGCGGCGAGGATGCACTTAAGATTACCGTTCTTATTCCTGAGGGCAAGGGTAAGATGAGTGCGGGTGCATTCGTACGCGGCAGAAAGATTGCCCTTGGCGATATTCTTGAATAAAACCGCATCTGCTATTTATTAAAACTAAACGGAGGTCTGTTTATGAACGTAAGGCAAATCGCACTTCGTCTGCTTGAGGAATATGAAGCTGGCGGAAAATTCGTAAATCTGGCACTATCCTCTCATTTGACCGATAATCTTTCAAAGGAGGATAAGGCCTTTTTGACCGCACTTCTGTACACTACGGTAGAGCGTAAGCTGACCTACGATTACTATATCTGTGCCATTTCCGAACGTTCGGAGAGTAGCATAGATCCCCATACAAAGAACATACTCCGTCTGGGTTTATGTCAGATTATTGATATGAGATCCATACCGGATTTTGCTGCTGTTAACGAAACTGTCAACTTGTCTAAAAATCCGGGCGAGCGATCCTTTGTAAACGGTGTTCTTCGTGCTGCCGTTCGTAGAAAGGACGATCTGCCCATGCCACCTGAGGAGAAGAATTATTGCCGATATCTGTCGGTTAAATATTCCTTCCCGCTTGCTACGGTAAAGCATTTTGATGCCCTATATGGCAGAGAATCGGCAGAACGTATGCTCGATTTTTATAACAACGTTAATTACACAGACCTGACCGTTAATACAACTAAGATATCGGTCAGCGACTTTAAGAGACTTCTTTCCGATAACGGATATTCGGTGGAGGAGAACACTCTTGCACCGCTTTCTCTTCGTCTTGAGGGATCGGTAAACCCGGAGAGGCTTCCCGGCTTTGCGGAGGGGTATTTCTTCGTTCAGGATAGGGCATCCGCCGTTTGTGCAGAGGTTCTTGCACCCGACAAGGGAGATCTTATTATAGACGTATGTGCGGCACCCGGTGGAAAAAGCTTTGGTGCGGCTATCCTTGCGGGCGGTGAGTGTGACATTCGTGCCTTTGACTTGCACGAAAGTAAGCTTTCGCTTATTAATTCGGGAGCAAAGCGACTTGGCTTTGATTTCATTACCGCTCTCGGCAGAGATGCGATAGATCCCGACAGAAAGCTTATCGGAACTGCAGATAGAGTAATTTGCGATGCTCCTTGCTCGGGTCTTGGTGTGCTTGGCAAAAAGCCCGACCTAAGATATAAGGATATCTCGGTTACCAGCTCGCTTCCCGAGCTACAGCTTGACGTTTTATCCACCTCGGCAAAGTATCTTAAGGAGGATGGCATACTGGTTTATTCCACCTGTACGCTTAATCCCGAGGAAAACGAACGCGTTGTAGAAAAATTCGTGAAGGAGAACCCTGATTTCGTTCTCGTTCCCTTTAGCGTTGGGGATATAAGCTGTGAAAACGGTATGCTTACTCTTCTTCCTCACGTGCATACAACAGATGGCTTCTTTATGGCGAAGATTAGAAGGAAAATATAAAATGACAACTAAAGTTGACTTATACTCGCTTTTGCCACACGAGCTTGAGGAATATTTCATCTCGATCGGCGAGCCCAAGTTCCGTGCTAAGCAGGTATTTTCAAGATTACATAAGGGCGAGCGTGTAGCAGAGATAACCAATCTCTCCAAGGCTCTTCGTGAGCGACTTGCTGCCGAAACCCTCGATACACTTCCTACCGTCGAGGAAAAGCTGGTATCAAAAATTGACGGAACTGTTAAATACCTTTTCCGCCTTCATGACGGTGCATGTATAGAGAGCGTTTTTATGCGATATAAGCATGGTAATACTCTTTGCATTTCCAGTCAGGTGGGATGCCGTATGGGATGCAGGTTCTGTGCCTCAACCATCGGTGGCAGAGTCCGTGATCTCTATCCCTCCGAGCTTCTCGGCCAGGTTATAGCTGCCGAGCGTGACAGCGGTGAGCGAATTTCCAATATCGTTATGATGGGCATTGGCGAGCCTCTTGATAACTATGATAACGTTATTAAATTTTTGAAGCTGGTAAATCATCCGGATGGTTTGAATATCGG
>JAZSEC010000001.1:0-25115 GCA_045531485.1 Eubacteriales bacterium
GGGTTCACATTCTTGCCGCAGAGTGCGTCGAGCTAGCTCGTAAGCAGCAAGGCAAAGAATATTCACCTTTGGCGAAACCCCGTCCTTTTCTTTTTGACGAACCTTCGCTCGTTGAACCCGCTCGAGTGCTTTGCACTCGAATCGGGTTCACATTCTTGCCGCAGAGTGCGTCGAGCTAGCTCGTAAGCAGCAAGGCAAAGAATATTCACCTTTGGCGAAACCCCGTCCTTTTCTTTTTGACGAACCTTCGCTCGTTGAACCCGCTCGAGTGCTGTGAACCTAGTTTCAACTTTACACCCTATGGTTCAATTTATGGCTGAACGTTCAATTGTTGATTTTTTAAAGCGAAGCCTTGATTCCAGCTAGAATATATGATATAATGAACGCAACAATAAATAAGAATTTAACGAGGAATTAATACGGTTATTCGGCTTTTGCCGGAATTATTGCATTGATCCAATAAAGCCTCGCTAAATATAGGAGCTGCTAAATGATCAAAAAAATTTTGGCAATTTTGCTTATAGCTTTAGCCTGCAGCTTATGTGTTGCATGCGGTGACACAAACCAACACGAAGACGATTCTGACATTAATGAAGAAACCCAATATGATTTTCCGCCAAAGGAAAATGTAGTTTGCGACAGACAGTATTATACCGGTATTGAGGAGGTCAGATTTCCTGACCGGCTTTGGAGCACACCTGTCTTTGAAAGAGCGGCTCAATACGATAGGCAGGACCAGGGGGTGCAGGCCTACTTTTTACAAAGTGTAGATTATAACGGTGCCCCGACCTACGTCTTTGCTTACATTGGCATACCCGCTACGGCATCGAAGAACAATCCCGTTCCCGGCGTTGTTCTTGTTCACGGTGGCGGTGGTACTGCTTTTTCTGACTGGGTAAAAATGTGGAACGATAAAGGGTATGCCGCTATTGCAATTGATACCGAGGGTAGAATCCCCACGGAAAGTGCAAGCTTAAAATCCGCTTCGAACGTTTCTCTTGAAAGCATAAAGCATCACGGCCCAATTAATACGGACTATAGTGATTACGCTAAGCCTGCTAACGAACAGTTCCTTTATCATGCCATAGCAGGAACTATTGTAGCGAACTCGTTTCTGTCGTCATTCGAGCAGGTCGATAGCAGTAAAATAGGACTTACAGGCATTTCCTGGGGTGGTGTAATAGCAACGAATGCGGCAGCCTATGACGATCGTTTCGCCTTTGCTGCCCCTGTATATGGTGCCGTTGCAATGACCGATACAGAAGGAATTTTTGGTACGCTCTATAACACTTATCCAAGGTGTTCTTTCTTATGGGACAATGTTGAGATGCTACGCAATTGCCGTACACCCATTCTTTTTGTTAACTGGGATGGGGATCCCTTTTTCACAGTTGATGCAACAAAAAAAAGCAGAGATACAGCTATGAACGGAAGAATGATATTGATTCCAAACCTGGAACACGGTCACTTGCAAGGTGCGACCATTCAAGAAATATTTACTTTTGCAGACAGTGTATTGCAAAGGGGCGACTAAGCTCCAATTTGTCGGTGAGTTTGATCAAGAAATTTGCACATAATTTTTCAAAATAACATTTGCCAGGATTTCGTATTCTTTTACAAAAAAAGTGGAGGATTGATGATGAAAAATAGAATTTTTGCACTTTTGCTAACTATAGTTATGATTTTACTCGCCTTTACAGGCTGTGAGGACTTTTTTGGCGGCGATTCGGATACCACAAGATACAATGATGAGATGGAGTCTGCCACGGGTAAGTGGCTTCTGCTCGGTGACGAGGACACCTACTTCGAGTTCAACGGTTCAAAGGGGGCAATGACCTTCAGTTATTTTGAGGACGGAGAAATCAAGTACAGCGGAGGCTTCAGAGCAATACGCAGAAGCGACCCTGACACAAGCACGCCACTCAGTATTATGCTGACTCGCATCGATAAGCAAAACGAGGATTGGCTTTCCTGCTACGTTGAAAGCCTTGAAGATGACTTCACCCAGTTCAGCATTATGGTTGAGGAGGAGGATCTGGGGGTGACCGACGGAACGGTCTATACTCACATCTACCGCATCAGCGAGCTACCCTATAAACTAGGCACCTACGTCTTAGAGGGCAGGGAATACAAGGCTTATGAAAATGACGGCTTTGATGACGGAACATACCGTATTCCCGAGGGAACCTATGTAAGTGAAGGCGGTGAAAGGCTGACCGTTGTTCCCTTAATGGCAAAAAGCTATCTGTTATTCAGATACGAAAGCGGCGACAGAGTCGTAGAGGGTATATTTAATATCGCCGAGGACAGAAGGACGATCTATCTATACATCGAGCATGACATTTACCAGAAGATAAAGCAGGCCGATAGAGAAAATTATGACACTACCTTCAGCAACTATTATCCGCCCGACTTTTATTTGAGGGGAGATTTTGACACCACTGCCAATACTATTGTTATTAATGGCTTGTATCACCACGAATACAGCACTTCTGATGTTGACGATGCGGTGTGGGTGTTTGGTGAATATACTAAGCAATAGCCCTAAAAAAGAGGACACCCTAGTGTCCTCTTTTTTTGCATGAAAACATAAAAATAGCCTACGTACCCTCGTTTTTGCTACCGATTTCGTTAAAAATGGTAAATCCGAGTATTAATGCACCGCCCACGATCTGCCAAAGGGTCATATCCTCTCCAAGCAGGGTGACCGAGATCAGCACCGCTACAAGAGGATCAATATATCCGAGTATGGCCGCCTGCTGCCCACTCAATTCCTTCAAGGAAGCGAAGTACATACAGTAGGTCACGCCGGTATGGATCACGCCGACTACTATAAGATTTATCCAACCGAATCCGTTAAGGCTCGGCAGAGTAATACCGTCTGTTAAAAGAACGTATGGAAGAAGGGTAATAATCGTGGCTGAAAACTGTAGGATCGTCCTATGAATAGCATCAACGCCCCCGATGTATTTATTAATGATGATTACTGCGGCATAAAATATCGCCGCACCGATTCCAAAGAGTATACCGATCAGGTCGTTACCGCCACCACCGCTGACTCCGGTTATTAAAACAAGGCCGAGCGTGGACATAATAAAGCAAAGTATTTGCCTTTTCGTCATTCTTTCTCTGAAGAGAAGCGGACACACGGCCATAACCAGTACCGGTGCAAAGTAATAGCTTAGCGTTGCTACCGAAACGGTGGTGTATCTGTATGCCTCAAAGAGCAAAATCCAGTTGATGCCGATAAACGCACCCGAAACAATCAACAAGGGAAGCTCCTTTTTAATGCTTTTAAAGGGGATTCTCTGCTTTGTAATCAGCAGATACAGACCGATTACTATAACTGCCATTACCGCTCGGTAAAGTGCAAGCTCGCCGGAGGGGAGGGAAATGCTTCTGACAAACAGACCTACCGTGCCGAATATAGTCATAGACAATATCAGCATAATACGGGGACTTATTCTTTTCATCCTATCTCCCTCACAATCTGCCACGCGGCGATAATAGATACAACTATTATATCACCGAGTGCAGACCGTGTCAACCTTTTGAGGGAAAATACCAAAAATGTCAATTATAGTTTACAAAAGTATGCAAATCAATCCATTTGATCCCTCGTTTATAATCTTTCCTAAGGTTTCACCCAGCTTTTCTCTTGATTCGTCGGGCATGTGGGATAATTTGGCATTCATGCCGTCGCTGACCATATCGTAAAGCGACTTGCCAAACATATTATACTCCCAAACCTTTTCAGGATTATCCTGAGCCTCGCCTTGAAGGAATCTTACTACCTCCTCCGATTGCTCCTCGGAGCCTATAACGGGGCAGAGATCTGCCTTTATTCCGGTTTTTATCATGTGAATTGAGTCGGCATGGGCGGTAACCTTGACACCGTAGCCGTTTGCATGCTTGACGAGGGTAGGTTCCTCCAGCTTCAGATCCTTCATAGATGGCATTACTATGCCGTATCCCTTTTCCTCAACATCAGCAAGAGCGTCCTCAACGCGTATGTATTTGTCACGGATCTCAGCAAGTTCTTTAACGGTAGCCATAAGCTCCTTTTCATCTGTGACGTCAACGCCACACATCTCGCTGATAACTCTATAATACGCTCCATCCTCAATCGGAATATTAAACTGTGCCGTACCGTCGCCTGCATTTACAGATACACGCTCAAAATTATAGCCGCAAAGACGTTTTTCAATATCACCAAGCTTTTCTACACCATCTGCAAAGGATTTTACGCTATTTAATATTTCCTCGCGAATAGGATGGTTCTCGGGTAAAACCTCCGTCCATGCAGGAAGAGAAAAGCTCATTTCTTTGACGGGGAACTCTGATAGCACCAGAGCAAGTATCTCCCGTATATCATCAGCATCCAGCTCGGGACAGCAGACGAGAGCAACCGGTACGCCATACTTCTCCTCCAGCTCGTGGGCAAGTGTATGAGATGAATCACTGTCGGGATTTGCCGAGTTCAGTATTATGGCGAAGGGCTTTCCCAGCTCGCTAAGCTCTCTTGCCACGCGTTCCTCTGCAGGAATATAGCTTTCGCGGGGAATGCCTGCAATGGAGCCGTCGGTGGTGATAAGCATGGCTATTGTTGCGTGCTCACCAATAACCTTGCCTGTGCCAAGCTCCGCTGCATCAGCGAAGGGCATAGCCTCCTCCGACCAGGGGGTGATGACCATGCGGTTTTCACCATTTTCCTCGGCTCCCAGAGCACCGTCAACCAGATACCCTACGCAGTCTACCATCTTAACGCGGAATTCGATGCCCTCGTCAAGCGTGACCTTAACCGAATCGTCGGGTATAAATTTAGGCTCGGTGGTCATTATCATTCTGCCCGAGGCACTCTGGGGCATTTCATCAAGGGTACGCTGACGGTCATATTCGTTTTCAATGTTAGGAATAACCACGTTGTCGAGAAAACGATGAATAAAGGTGGATTTTCCGCTTCTTACCGGACCGACCACGCCTATGTAAATATCGCCGCCCGTCCTCTTTGCAATATCCGAATAAATAGAATTATCGCTCATAATCTTTCTCCTTGTAAAAAATCTTTCATACAAGCCTATGAGCGAGATTGGGGAATTATCCCATATCGAAAATAAAAAAGGATAAAGTCACAGAAAAACCGTGTACTTTATCCTTTTTTCTTTGTTTTATACTAATTTATGCCTTATTAGCAGAACCAAAGAGAGTAATCTTCTCTCTTACAGTTGCCTTGATAGCTTCAACGCCGGGAGCAAGAAGCTTTCTGGGGTCAAAGCCCTTACCCTGAAGGTCTTTGCCCTCCTCAATGTATGTACGGGTAGCAGCCGCGAAGGAAAGCTGGCATTCGGTGTTAACGTTGATCTTAGAAACGCCGAGAGAGATTGCCTTCTGGATCATTTCAGCGGGGATACCTGTACCGCCGTGAAGAACGAGGGGCATATCGCCGGTCTGATTGCTGATAGCCTCAAGTGCGTCAAATCTGAGACCTGCCCAGTTTGCGGGATACTTACCGTGAATGTTACCGATACCTGCCGCAAGCATGGTTACGCCGAGATCAGCGATCATCTTGCACTCTGCGGGATCTGCAACCTCGCCACCGCCAACAACGCCGTCCTCTTCGCCACCGATGGAACCAACCTCAGCCTCAATAGAGATACCCTTTTCGTTGCAAACAGCAACAAGCTCCTTGGTCTTTGCAATATTCTCGTCAATGGGGTAGTGAGAGCCGTCGAACATTACGGAGGAGAAGCCTGCCTCAATGCACTTGTAAGCGTGCTCATAGGAGCCGTGGTCAAGATGGAGAGCAACGGGAACGGTGATGCCGAGCCCCTCAATCATACCCTCAACCATACCAACGATGGTCTTGTAGCCGCACATGTACTTGCCTGCACCCTCGGATACACCGAGAATAACGGGAGAGTTCATCTCCTGAGAGGTAAGAAGAATGGCCTTGGTCCACTCTAAGTTATTGATGTTAAACTGGCCGACTGCGTAGTGGCCTGCCTTTGCCTTGTTAAGCATTTCCTTTGCAGAAACTAACATTTGAATATATCTCCTTGTTAAAAAATTATCCTTTACTATTATACTAAATTAGTTGGACAAAATCAATAGCAAATCAACAAAAAGTGATTGTTATTAAAAATATTTTGCAAATCCTCTTGAAATTTCACCTCTCATAGTGTAAAATAAATGATATGAAACAAAATGGGTCGCTATGACCTTTTTAAGGAGAAATAAAAATGATTGACATCAGATTTCTTAGAGAAAATCCCGAAATCGTAAAGCAGAACATCAGAAACAAGTTCCAGGAAGCAAAGCTTCCTCTCGTTGACGAGGTTATCGCTCTTGACGAGGAGCTTCGTCAGAATAAAAAGCGTGCGGATGATCTCCGTGCTAACAGAAACAAGATCTCCAAGTCCATCGGTATGCTTATGGGCCAGAAGAAGTTTGCCGAGGCAGAGGAGGCAAAGAAGCTCGTTGCAGAGCAGGCAGCCGAGCTTGCCGCTTGCGAGGCTAAGGAAAGCGAGCTTTCCGAGAAGGTTAATAAGATCATGATGATTATTCCCAACATCATCGATCCCACAGTTCCCATCGGTAAGGATGACTCCGAGAACGTTGAGGTTGAACGTTTTGGCGAGCCTCTTACTCCCGATTTTGAGGTTCCTTATCACACAGATATTATGGAACGCTTCTGCGGTATCGACCTTGATTCTGCAAGACGTGTTGCAGGTAACGGCTTCTATTACCTTATGGGCGATATTGCAAGACTTCACTCTGCAGTTATTTCCTATGCACGTGACTTTATGATCGACCGTGGCTTCACCTACTGCATCCCCCCCTATATGATCCGTGCAGGCGTTGTTACCGGCGTAATGTCCTTCGCTGAGATGGAGGCTATGATGTATAAGATCGAGGGCGAGGATCTCTATCTTATCGGTACCTCCGAGCATTCTATGATCGGTAAGTTCATTGACCAGATCGTTCCCGAAAGCGAGCTTCCTTACACTCTCACCTCCTATTCTCCCTGCTTCCGTAAGGAGAAGGGTGCTCACGGCATCGAGGAGAGAGGCGTTTACCGTATCCACCAGTTTGAGAAGCAGGAGATGGTAGTAGTTTGCCGTCCCGAGGAATCTCCCGTTTGGTTCGATAAGCTCTGGAAGAACACCGTTGATATGTTCCGCACCCTTGACATTCCCGTAAGAACCCTTGAGTGCTGCTCGGGCGACCTTGCAGATCTGAAGGTTAAGTCCATAGACGTTGAGGCTTGGTCTCCCAGACAGCAGAAGTACTTTGAGGTAGGCTCCTGCTCCAACCTTGGCGACGCACAGGCAAGACGTCTTAAGATCCGTGTAAAGGGTGAGAGCGGCACATATCTTGCTCATACCCTTAACAACACCGTTGTTGCTCCTCCCAGAATGCTTATTGCATTCCTTGAGAACAACCTTAACGCTGACGGCAGCGTAAATATTCCCGTAGCACTTCGTCCCTACATGGGCGGTGTTGATAAGATCATCCCCAAGAGATAATTTAGAGGTAGTATGAAGAATATACTCATTATTGCAGGTCCCTCTGCGGTTGGCAAGACCACTATTGCTCACCGTATGCTTGAGCTTGACGGACGTTATGAATTCGTTCGCTCGGTTACCACCCGTCCTAAAAGAGCCGATCAGTTTGACAATGAATACATCTATATTACCGATGACGAGTTCCGCTATCTTATAGCTACCGGCGGAGTTCTTGAGCATACCGAATATGCCGGTAACCTCTACGGTACTCCCCGCTCGGAGATCGATCGAATCACCTCCGAGGGCAAGGTTCCACTGCTTATTCTCGATATTAACGGCGTTACCTCGCTTTATAGAAACAAGGGTGACATCTCTCCCTGCGGTGTATATATCTATGACGATATCGACGTTATGGAGCAGCGACTGAGGGAGCGTTATGCGGATGATATGGACTCTCCCGAAACGCAGAGAAGATTCAATTCCCGCACCCGTCAGAATATTATAGATTACACCGAGCTTCCCCAACGTGAGGAGGTGTTCTATTCGTTTATCAGAAACTGCTCGTCGGTTGACTGCTGTGCTACTAAGGTAGGCGAGATCTTCGACGTTTTCTGTAACGGTACACCTAAGGATGCGGACGGAAATACCGCACTTGCGGCCACTCTGTCGGCATCCGTTATGGATAAAAGGTAATTTATACATTACATTTCAACAAAAGCAGCCTGCATTTTTTGTGCAGGCTGTTTTTTGTCATCCACTAAAAAATATTAAAGTAAAAGAAAAAACTTGAAAAAAATAACAAGTGGTGATATACTTTTATATAAGGGAAAGAATCTCTATTTGATGAAAATAATAAATTTATTATATAAAGGAGAAATAACTATGGGACTTATTAAAGCAGGCATAGGAGCTCTTGGTGGAGTTCTTGCAGATCAGTGGAAGGAATTCTTCTATTGCGACGCACTTGATATGGATACCCTTGTTGTCAAGGGACAAAAGCGTATTTCCGGACGTAGCTCCAATACCAAAGGCTCTGATAATATTATTTCCAATGGATCGGGTATTGCCGTTGCGGACGGTCAGTGTATGATCATCGTAGAGCAGGGTAAGGTAGTTGACGTTTGTGCCGAGCCCGGTCAGTACACCTACGACAAGTCTACCGAGCCCTCTATCTTTGCAGGCAAGTTCGGCAAGAGCCTTGTAGACAGCTTTAAGGCAATAGGTAAGAGATTTACCTATGGCGGTGACACAGGCAAGGATCAGAGAGTTTATTACTTCAATACCAAGGAGATCATGGGCAACAGATTCGGTACTCCCAGCCCCATCATCTTTGAGGTTATTAATAAGAGAATTGGCATGAGCCGCACCGTTAACGTTCGTTGTAACGGTGTATATTCCTACGTAATTTCCGACCCCGTTCTCTTCTATACTAAGGTGTGCGGAAACGTTGAATACGCCTTTACCAGAGATCAGATAGATGAGCAGATGAGAGCAGAGTTCGTTTCGGCTCTTCAGCCCGCCTTTGGTGCTCTTGCCGAGCTTGAGCTTCGCCCCGCACAGCTTCCTGCGAAGGCTACCGAGCTTAAGAATGCTATGAACGAGGCTCTCCGTGCAGAATGGGTTGAGTCACGCGGCATCACCGTTGAGAAGATCGCACTTAACCCCATCACCCTCAATCCCGAGGATATGCAGAAGATCCAGCAGATGGAGGATGCGGCTACTCTCGGCTCTAATCCCTTTATGATGGCAGGACGTATGACCGATTCTACCGCCTCCGCTATGGAGAAGGCTGCTTCCAATCCTAATGGAGCCATGAACGGCTTTGTTGGACTTGGTATGGCAGGCGGTGCTATGGGTGGCGGCTTTAATGCGGCTCAGGAGCTTTATAATGCAGGTTCAAGACAGCAGCAGGCACAGGCACAGCAGCAGGCGTCCGCGGATAGCTGGACCTGCTCCTGCGGTGCAACCGTTTCCGGCAACTTCTGCTCCAACTGCGGTCAGCCTAAGCCCGCAGGACCTAAGTTCTGCTCTAATTGCGGTGCTCGCTCTGACGGAGGTAAATTCTGCTCTAACTGCGGTGCACCCCTCAACTGATCATTCTATAATAATTGATTGAAAAAGGAGTGATTTTCCTTGGCAATACAACAGTATAAATGTCCCTGCTGTGACGGTGGTATAGAGTTCGATACCGCCAGTCAAAAGATGAAATGTCCCTACTGTGGCAGTGAGTTTGACGTCGACACCTTAAAGGCCTATGACGAGGCACTTAAGGATCAGCCCGACGATAATATGAGCTGGGATTCCTCCGCAGGTGGCGAGTGGACCAACGGTGAGACCGAGGGCCTTCGTGTTTATACCTGTAATACCTGCGGCGGCGAGATAGTAGGTGATGAAACCACCGGTGCTACCGAGTGCCCCTTCTGCGGCAATCCCGTGGTTATGAGTGGACAGTTCGCAGGTAGCTTAAGACCCGACCTGGTTATCCCCTTTAAGCTGGATAAAAAGGCGGCTATGGAGGCCTTGAAGAATCATTATAAGGGCAAGGTTCTTTTGCCTAAGGTCTTTAAGGATGAGAACAGAATCAAGGAAATAAAGGGCATTTACGTTCCCTTCTGGCTCTTTGGAACAGATGCAAAGGGCTTTGTGAGATACAGAGCAACTAAGATCCGTCACTGGAGCGACAGTAACTATAACTACACCGAAACCAGGTATTACAGCGTGCTTCGTGCGGGAGATATAGGCTTTGAAAACGTACCCGTGGACGGCTCTACTAAGATGGACGATACTCTTATGGAATCTATCGAGCCCTACGATATCTCGGCTGCGGTGGATTTCAGAACTGCCTATCTCTCCGGCTTCTTTGCTGATAAATATGACGTCACCTCAGAGGACAGCATCGATAGGGCTAATCAACGTATTAAGCAGAGCACTGAGCAGGTGTTCGCCTCTACGGTTATCGGTTACAGCTCGGTCGTTCCGGTCAGCACCAATATCAGCCTGAATAACGGTACGGCTAAGTACGCTCTATATCCCGTTTGGATCCTTAATACCAAGTGGGAGGATAAGATGTATACCTTTGCCATGAACGGTCAGACGGGTAAATTTGTTGGCGATCTTCCTATGGATAAATCGCTATTTAAGAAGTATCTGTTCGGTATAGCGGGTGCAGTGGGAATTGTTGCCCTTATCATCAGCTATCTGATGTGGCTGCTTTAAGGAGGTGCGGATATGACTAAGAAAATTTTGGCCTTTATCATTTCGCTTCTTCTTATACTTGCTATGACGGTTTCGACCTTCGCGGCAGAGCGTAGCTCCGGACGGTTCGTTTACGACGATGCAAATCTGCTTTCAAGCTATGAGGAAAGCAACGTATCCAATCGACTTGAGGAGCTTAGCCGTAAGCACAATACCGAAATAGTAATCGTTACCGTGGATTATCTCGGTGGATCAAGCATCAACAGCTTTATCAATAATTTCTACGACGTCAACGACCTTGGCTACGGTGATACACGCGACGGTGTGCTTTTGGTTGTTTGTATGAGTATGCGTGAATTCAGAATTCTCAGTAACGGCAAGGCGGCAGATAAAATCTCCCTTGACGATATTGACAGCATCTCCGATAGCATTACCCCCTATCTCAGCGACGGTGATTACGAGGCTGCATTCCTTGAATTTGCCGATCTTTGCGGTGATCAGCTCGGATTTAACGTTCTTAAGCATCTGCTCATTTCGGCTGTAATCGGTCTTGTTATAGGACTTATCGTGGCTCTTATTCTGAAGGCTCAGCTTAAGTCTGTGAGAAGGCGTTATACGGCTCATGAATACATAAGACCCGGTAGTGTAAACGTTAGACCTATGGGAGATTTCTTCCTTTACAGCAACGTTTCCCGAACCAGAAGGCAGAGCAGTAGCTCCTCCGGCGGTGGCGGCGGCTCAAGATCGAGCGGCGGTTCACGCAACGTTGGTGGTGGCAGATTCTGATAAAATGAAAAATAAAAGGCAGAGGCTTTTTAGCCTCTGCCTTAGTAATTTTGTAAATAAATATTTACTATTCAAACTCTTCGGGGTGGTTTTTCTTGTATTCCTCGTAATCATCGGGCAGACAGACCGCACAGGGACGATTCTCCAATACAAGCAGCTCCTCAATAGTAAGATCGGTATATTCCAGGTTTTTGCTTACGATTACCTCAAGGTGATAGCAATCCAGCGTGTGGAACACGTGTGAGCTCTTGTTGATGGCGTATGTTGCCTCCTCCTTGGAGATCTTATTTTCATCTCCCTCGGTGTCGCCCTCGTCCTCATCGCCCTTATCCTCGTCGGGTACAAGACAGTCCTTGCAGATGGTAAAGTCATCGTCAGCCAGCAGCTCGTTTATATCTCCTGTGAACTCCTTCTTATAGAGATCGTTGATTCTGCCGATATGATAGCAGTCGGGGAGATGAATTACCTTAGAAACAACGCTATACACGTAGGTAACCTTGCCCTCAGCACCGCCAACAGCATTATCGCCGCCATCGGTGTCGGGAGTATCGTTTTCGGAGGTCTCATTATCATTGCCGTTCTGCTCGGGTGTAGTGTTGATATTCGGTGTCTGCTGATTTTGCTGATTCTGCTGGTTTTGCTGATTATGAGCATTGCCATGAGGATCATTGTATCCTCCGTGACCCGTATAATTACAAGAGATCAGGGCAAAAATCATTATCACAGTAAGTAAAAGCAAGGCGATTCTAGATATGTTCATGTCATCCTCCGCGTGAAGTTGTTGTTTACATTATACTACCTTTGGGTAATTTTGTCAATAGATGTCGCCAAGGCAAAAAAATCTGTTGCAAAATAGGAGTCAAAATGCTATAATATTAATAATGGAAGAGATTTATGAAGGGAGAAGCTATGAGGATCGTTGTTACAGGCTGTGCAGGGTTTATAGGCTCTGCCTTTTCGAAATATCTGTTGGATAATTATCCCGATGACAGCGTTATCGGCATCGACTGCCTGACCTATGCGGCAAGCAGAGAGGCACTTGATGAGCTTCTTGAATACAGTAGCTTTACCTTTTATAAGAGCAATATTTGTGACGCTACGGCGATTGATCGCATTTTCTCCGAGCATAAGCCTGACATAGTGGTGAATTTTGCCGCCGAGAGTCATGTTGACAGCTCTATTGAATCTCCGCATAAATTTATTGAAACTAATGTTCTTGGCACGCATACTCTTCTTGAACTCTCATATAAGCACGGCGTATCTCGCTTTCATCAGATCTCCACTGATGAGGTCTACGGTGATACCTCTCTTGATTCTACAGAACGCTTTACCGAGGCCACACCTCTTAAGCCCTCCTCCCCCTATAGTGCAAGCAAGGCGTCTGCCGATCTTTTAGCACTTTCTTATATGCGTACCTACGGACTTCGGGTGTCCATCAGCCGTTCATCCAATAATTACGGCAGATTTCAGCACGAAGAAAAGCTGATTCCCATGACGGTGAAAAGCGTCATGGAGGGCAAGTCAGTTCCTATATACGGTGATGGAAGGAATATGAGGGATTGGCTCTACGTTGCCGATCATTGCCGTGCAGTTGATCTGATAATCAGGGCAGGGGAGTGCGAAATATATAACGTTTCCGCCGATAATGAATGGTCAAATATTGATCTTGTTGAAAAGATTATAACCCTTCTCGGTGGGCCTGACGGTGAGCTTGTTTTTGTAAATGAAAGAAAGGGCCATGACAAAAGATATCCCATAGATTCTGGGAAGATCAGAGCCCTCGGCTGGCAGCCAGAGGCTGATTTCGAAAGGGAGCTGAAAGCCACTGTGGAGTGGTATAGGGATAGAAAATAAGAAAAAGACCAACCATAAAGGTTGGTCTTTTTTATGTGAGTACACCTAAAAAAATGGGATTGGTTTAATTTTTTTCGTAATAAACAATATCCATTTGTTCATTGATGTTTTCAATTTTCCCTGTTTTTTGGTAGCCTAATTTTTCATAAAGATAACAGTTGCCTTCCTCTTGAAGAATGGTGTCAAGCATCCAATGATTACTTCCGTGGATTTTTTCGATTTCCTCAAATGCCTTTTGCGCCAAACCTCTATTGCGGAATTTTTTTATAATGAAAATAGGTGCAATTCTTTTTCTATCACCATTTTTTCTGTCAACTACTCTTACAGCGCCTGCTATTTCGTCTTCGTGATAAATGAAGTAGAAAAAAGTAAATTCGTCCAAGAGCTTTGCTTGAATATATTCTTTCGGCTCATTGCCAGGGCTTGTTTTATAGTCTTGATATTTTGCTAATAAGTCTGCAAATGCTTCTGTTTGCAGACTCCATATCTTATCACAATCACTGACAGTTGCTCTGACTAATCTCATAATCATTCTCCATCAAATTTAAGTTTATCTGTGAGTTTATTATATCACTACTTTCAGTAAAAGTAAATAGGAGGATTTTAGTTTTATTGCAAAAGAAAAGCCGAGCCATAGGCTCGGGGAAGCTGGGTATTCGCCTATGGCGAAGATACCAATACTTGCCGCTTACAAGCGAGCTTGACGCGACTTCGTATGGTATGCGAACCAGCGTGCTTGCGAAAGCAAGCACCTGTTCCGGATCGCAAGCGATCCGCAGCATAAAAAAACACCGACATAAAGTCGGTGTCTTTTTATGGTGGGGGAAGCTGGATTCGGACCAGCGAAGTCAGTGACAACAGATTTACAGTCTGCCCCCTTTGGCCGCTCGGGAATTCCCCCATAAAATATGGAGCTGGTGAACGGAGTCGAACCATCAACCTGCTGATTACAAATCAGCTGCTCTGCCATTGAGCCACACCAGCATCTGTCACGGTCTATATTATAGCAGAACGAAACTCGTTTGTCAACCCCTTTTTTAAAAAAATTATATATTTTTCTTTTACCAAAAAATTAAGGCACGTAGCTGCTTTTTTGTTAAGAGGGAAGGGAAAAGAGAAAGAACGGCATCCTTGGGATACCGTTCTTTTCGCCTTTGGCAAATTACTTTGCCTCTGCCTCGCTCTTGTTGATGATCTCCTCACCCTTGTAATAGCCACAAGCCTTGCATACACGGTATGCGAGGATGGGTTCGCCACACTGAGGGCACTTTACAATGTTAGTGGGGGTCTCAAGCTTCCAAACGCTGGAGCGTCTCTTCATCTTTCTCGAGTGAGATGTTTTTCTCTTCGGTACTGCCATTTTGTTTACCTCCTGTTTTGAGCATGCAAACACGCATTCTCTGTATATTATTTTTTATTTTCTTCTTTTTTCATTTGCTCAAGAAGCTTACGCAGGGGCTCCATTCTGGGATCGATCTCGGTGTGATCGCAATCACACTCACCCTCGTTAAGATTCTTTCCGCACTTAGGACAAAGTCCCTTACAGTCCTCCTTGCATAAGAAACGCATAGGGAACTCCATTTCAAGCTGCTCTAGCAGCTGCTCGTCCATATCAAGGAACCCGTCCTCAATAATGGCAAATTCATCAAGCTTGCTCTCATCAAGATCGCCGAGCAGATCTCTCGGTGCAACGGTTTTCTCAAGGTCAAGGGTAAACTCGCCGGTAACGGGGGAAAGACAGCGGGCACACTGTGCCACGTAGTCTACTGACATGGTAAGGGTCATCCTCATGTATCCGGCGGTGTTGGTAATTTCACCGCTAACCTTCATGGGAGAAGGAAAACCGACACCCCAAAGATAACTTCCGGTGTCCTCGGAGGATACGTCAAGCTGAAGCTCGTAATCGAACTCAAGTAATCTATCGCCGGCAAGCAGGGGTCTAAGATCAAGTTTCACCGGGCACATCCTCCTTTTTTACGTCATTTGGGCGTAGTTTAGGCTACGATCCCAAAATCGTACAATATATTATAAATCACCAAATTCCAAAAGTCAAGAGTTTTTTCAAAGTTCACAAAAATATTTTTTACATTTGTGTAAATTCCATAAAAACATATATAAAAGGACTTGATTTTATTCTTTTTTTATGATACAATAATTCGGTATGTAAAAAACCCCCTATAAAATCTGGAGGCAGGAAAAATGAAATATGACGTTATTATAGTTGGAGCAGGCCCCGGCGGTATATTCTCGGCATACGAGCTTATGACTGCGGCACCTGAGCTTAAGGTTGCTGTTATTGAGGCAGGTACGGAGCTGAAGAAGCGTCGCTGTCCCATTGACGGTGACAAGGTCAAGAGCTGCGTTAAGTGCAAGAGCTGTGCAATTATGTCCGGCTTTGGCGGTGCAGGTGCATTCTCTGACGGAAAATATAATATCACCAACGATTTCGGCGGCTCTCTCTATGAGTACATAGGCAAGAAATCTGCCATTGAGCTTATGAAGTACGTTGACGAGATCAACCTTGCATACGGTGGCGAGGGAACTAAAATGTACTCTACCGCAGGCACTTCCTTCAAGACCCTTTGTGTTCAGAACAAGCTTAAGCTTCTTGACGCATCCGTTCGTCATCTTGGTACGGATATAAACTATATCGTGCTTGAGAACCTTTATAAAAAGCTTAGCAAGAGCGTTGATTTCTTCTTCAACACCCCTGCACAGAGCATTCAGAAGATTGATGGCGGCTACCGCGTCGTAACAAAGAAGGGCGAGTTTGAGGGCACTAACTGTATCGTTTCCGTAGGTCGTAGCGGCTCTAAGTGGATGGAAACCGTTTGCCGCGAGCTCGACATAAATACAAAGTCCAACAGAGTAGACATCGGCGTCAGAGTTGAGATTCCCGCCGTGATCTTTGAGCATATTACCAGCGAGCTTTACGAGGGTAAGATCGTATATCGCACCGAGAAGTTTGAGGACCGCGTCCGCACCTTCTGTATGAATCCCAACGGTATTGTCGTTACCGAGAACACCAACGGTATCGTTACTGTAAACGGTCATAGCTTCGAGGATCCTAAGAAGAAAACCGAGAATACTAACTTTGCTCTCCTTGTTGCAAAGCATTTCTCCGAGCCCTTCAAGGATTCCAACGGATACGCTGAGAATATTGCTAAGCTTTCCAATATGCTTGGCGGTGGTGTAATCGTGCAGAGATTCGGCGACCTTGAAAGAGGACGCAGATCCACCCGTGCGAGAATTGAGGAGAATACCGTTACACCCACTCTTTCGGCAACTCCCGGTGACTTAAGCCTCGTGCTTCCCAAGAGAATTCTTGACGGAATCATTGAGATGATCTACGCTCTCGATAATATCGCACCCGGTATGGCAAATGATGATACTCTCCTTTACGGTGTAGAGGTTAAGTTCTACAACATGGAGGTTGAGCTTGACGAGAATCTTGAGACCAAGCATAAGGGTCTTTACGTTATCGGTGACGGTAGCGGAGTAACCCACTCGCTCTCTCACGCATCTGCCAGCGGTGTTTACGTAGCCCGCAGAATAGCAGAGCAGAATAACTGATAATACATAAAGCCGTTTTCTTAGGAAAGCGGCTTTTTAATTTGCAAATCCATATTGACAACATTAAAAATATATTGTATAATTTAGCCGTAAATTATAAAATGGGGAGGTATCGCCCATGATGACAGATATTGAAATAGCTCAGTCGGTTACCCCGAAGCATATTCTTGAGATTGCAAGAGCTGCGGGTATTGACGAAAAATATATAGAGCTTTACGGAAGAAATAAGGCAAAGCTGGATCTTTCTTTACTCTCCGATCTTGAGAGCAAGCCCGACGGAAAGCTCGTGCTTGTTACAGCAATCAATCCTACTCCCGCAGGAGAGGGAAAGACTACTACTACCATCGGTCTTGCCGACGGTATGAGAAGAATTGGTAAATCGGTTGCAGTAGCACTCCGCGAGCCCTCGCTTGGCCCTGTGTTCGGTGTTAAGGGCGGTGCTGCCGGCGGTGGATGGGCACAGGTGATTCCCATGGAGGATATCAACCTTCATTTTACCGGTGATTTCCACGCTATCGGTGCGGCAAACAACCTTCTTGCCGCAATGCTTGATAATCATATATATCAGGGAAACAGCTTGAATATTGATCCTGAAAGGATCACCTGGAAGAGATGTGTTGATATGAACGACCGTCAGCTTCGTGTGGTTCGCGACGGACTTGGTGGCAGAACGGGTGGTGTTCCCCGTGACGACGGATATGATATCACCGTTGCCTCGGAGATAATGGCGGTACTTTGTCTTTCCTCCTCTATATCGGATCTTAAGAGCAGACTTGCACGCATTATTGTAGGCTATACCTATGAGGGCAAGCCGGTAACCGCAGGCGATCTTAAGGCCGAGGGAGCTATGACAGCACTTTTAAAGGATGCTCTAAAGCCTAATCTGGTACAGACTCTTGAGGGAACGCCTGCGTTCGTTCACGGTGGCCCCTTTGCCAATATTGCTCACGGCTGTAATTCGGTTATAGCTACCAGGATGGCTATGAAAACGGCCGATTACGCTATTACCGAGGCGGGCTTCGGTGCCGATCTCGGTGCAGAAAAGTTTCTTGATATTAAGTGCCGCATGGCAGGACTTACTCCCTCTGCGGTGGTTATCGTTGCCACTATCCGTGCTCTTAAAATGCACGGTGGACTTGATAAAACCGAGCTTGCTGAGGAAAATCTCGATGCTCTCGGCAGAGGAATTCCCAACCTTTTGCGTCATCTTTCTAATATCAAAAACGTATATATGCTGCCCTGCGTGGTAGCCGTAAACCGTTTCCCCACCGACACCGACAGGGAAGTGGAGTATATTATTAATAAATGTAAGGAACTTCAGGTTAACGTTGTGCTCTCTAACGTATGGGCGGAGGGCGGCCTGGGCGGTGAGGCTCTTGCCCGCGAGGTCGTAAGGCTTTGCGAGGAAGAAAAGGGCGACTTCACCTTCTCCTATCAGCTTGATACGACTCTTGAAGAAAAGATAGAGGCGGTAGCCAAAAGAATATACGGTGGCGACGGGATCATAATTCTTCCCGAGGCAAGAGAGCAGATCAATGCTCTTACCGAGCTTGGACTTGACCATATTCCCGTATGTATTGCCAAAACCCAGTATTCCTTCTCCGACGATCCTAAGCTTCTCGGTGCTCCCGAGGGCTTCAAGATCACCGTAAAAAAGGTTAAGGTATCTGCAGGTGCAGGCTTTATCGTGGTGCTCACCGGTGATATTATGACCATGCCCGGACTACCGAAGGTACCTGCGGCAGAGCGAATCGACGTTGACGAAAACGGTAAAATTACCGGACTGTTCTGATTATGAAACTGATTATTGCATCAAATAACGCACATAAAATTTATGAAATAAAGCAGATCCTTTCGGGTAAATTTGAGGAGATACTCTCGCTTCGTGAGGCGGGAGTTGATCACGAAACGGTTGAGGATGGAAAAACCTTCGCCGAAAACGCACTGAAAAAGGCACGGGAAATTGCAGAGATCACCGGCTGTGCGGCCCTTGCCGATGACAGCGGACTCTGTGTGAATGCACTCGACGGTGCTCCCGGAATATACAGTGCACGCTATGCGGGCGGCTGCTCGGAGCATTCTGCCGACGAAGAAAACAACGCTCTTTTGCTGAAAAATCTTGCAGGAAAAGCCGATCGCTCGGCATACTTTATCTGCACGGTTGCCCTGGTTTATCCGGATGGTAGAGAGCTGCTTTCCGAGGGCTTTATGCATGGTAAAATCATAGAATCGCCTCGCGGAATTAATGGCTTTGGATATGATCCTCTGTTCCTTCCCGACGGTGAAAGCCGTACGGCAGCAGAGCTTTCAGACGAGGAGAAAAATGCCATTAGCCACCGCGGAAACGCACTGAAAAACCTGCTTATTAAAATCTGATTATCAACAGAGGCTTTTTATGGAACTTGTTCTTGACATAATTAACATAGTCGGTATTATCTCATTTGCGGCTGCGGGTGCGATGATCGCAATAGACAAGGAAACCGACATTTTTGGAGTTATTTTCCTCTCTCTGATCACCTGCTTTGGAGGCGGAATGCTGCGTGACATGTTAGCCGGTCAGGCTATTGGCAGAACCGTTCCTGCGTTCTTTACAGAGCTCAAAATGGAAATAATTGTTTGCGTTTTGACGGCTTTTGTGGTGTTTTGGATAGCATTTTTCCTCAAGGACAGGTATGTAAAAGAGGAAGAAATGGTTAGTAAAATCAACAACGTGCTGGATGCTTTGGGACTTGGAGTGTTTGCCTCAGTCGGAACGAGTGCTTACCTCGCTCTCGGCCCATTTGTAGCTATCGTCATGGGCTTCATTTCCTCCGTCGGAGGAAGCATTATCCGTGACGTCATCCTTCGTGATATTCCTCTTGTACTGAGAAAGCGTGTGTATGCCGTTGCCTGTATTATCGGCTCGTCTACATATTATCTTATCGTTGAGGTTTTCATGAAGGGGATCCCTTCTGCCGACGTGGTCGGAACCCTTGCATGTATGGCGATTATCTTTGTTATCAGAATGTGTGCTACGGTATTCCGCTGGAATATGCCTAAAGCTATTGATTTTTCGAAGATCAAGAAGGAAAATGAGAATAAGGAAGCCAGCAAAATCAAATAATTCTTACGACCCGAAAATCCTTCGGGTCGTTTTTTATAATTTAAAATATTGACAAAATAAGTTTGTTGTTATATAATAAGATGAACAAAAATCCCCAATTGGAAGGAGGCCCGCTATGAAGGGAAAGCATACAATTCTAAAATCACAGCTCAGTTTACTTAAGCCCTTCGTAGAGAAGTGCTCTCTTTCCGTAGTCAGAAAATCTCAGGACGGTGTGGGAAAGCTTATGGCGGGATCCTATAAGGATCAGGTCAGCAAGGATATCGTAAGCGTAGGCGAGCTTCGCTGTGCAATGCTTACTCCGAAGGAGGAGCTGTCGGACGGAGTGATCCTCTATCTTCACGGTGGCGGATACGTGGCGGGTAATCTTGATTATGCAATTGGCTTTGCCAGTGCTCTTGCAGTAAAGTGCGGAATTAAGGTATTTACCGTAGAATACAGACTTGCTCCCGAGCATCCCTATCCCGCTGCTCTCGATGATTCGATGGACGCGTACGGATATCTGATATCCGCAGGATTTGAGCCATCGAGAATAGCCATTTGCGGCGAGAGTGCAGGCGGTGGACTTTGCTATGCACTCTGCCAGAAGCTGCGTGATAAGGGTCGAACTATGCCTGCGGGAATTATCGCGATTTCTCCCTGGACAGACCTTACTTTGAGCAGTGAATCCTATATTATTAATAAGAAGGAAGACCCGTCCATGACTGTGGAGATGCTTAGGTATTTTGCTGATAGCTACGTCTACGGTGGCGAGGCAGACAGGAAGGGCAGACTCCATCCTAAAACCAATCCTGATGCTGAGGATGACAGAAGGGTAAAGAGCGAAAGACATCTTTCACCGCTCTTTGATACTCAGGAGAAGATGCCCGAGTCGCTGATTTTCGTAGGTGACGATGAGATCATGTACGACGACGCCGTTTTTATGCATGAGAAGCTTCTTGCCGCAGGCTGTAAGAGCGAGATAGTCGTTGCTCCTGAAATGTGGCACGGATATATACTTTACGATCTTCCTGACAGAGCAGGGGACTTCGATAAAATATCGAAATTTGTTAAAAAGATCATACCCACCAGAAAAATGCTTTCCTGGATGGCACTTGACAATGCCGCAAAGATCTTCCCCGCGTCGAGAAGCCGTACCTGGACTAACATGTTCCGCGTGTCCTCGACTCTTAATGAGGAGATCGACCGCGAGGCACTTAAAACCGCACTTAACGTTACCGTCAGAAGATTTCCTTCGATTGCCGTTGCAATTAAAAAGGGCTTTTTCTGGTTCTATCTTGAGGAGATATCCTCTCCTCCTCCCATTCTTGACGAAAAGCCTTATCCACTGGCAAGAATGACCATGAAGGATCTTGGCAAGTGTGCCTTCCGCGTGCTTGTATATAAAAATCGCTTCGCGGTGGAGTTTTTCCACTCGCTTACCGACGGCAACGGCGGACTTATCTTTGTAAAGACGCTGACCGCTGAATACCTCTACCAGAAATACGGTGTGAAGGTTCCTTCCGGTGACGGAATATTTGACAGACTTGAGGAGCCCTCGCCCGAGGAGCTTGAGGATGCGTTCCTTAAATATGCCGGTAAATACGGCACCTCCCGTAAGGATACCGACTCCTTCAGAATTGAGGGAAAGCGTGAGCCGGACGGATTCCGAACCAACACCACCTTTATAGTTGATGCCGACTTTGTTAAAAGAGAGGCGAAGAAGCGTGGCGTTACCGTAACCGCTTATATGACTGCCGTTCTCATTGAGGCGTCCTGTCGCGTTCAGGAGGATAGAGTCAGCAACCCCGCAAGGTATAAGCCGGTAAAGGTCTGCGTTCCCGTAAATCTTCGCAGAATGTTCCCATCCAAAACTATGCGTAATTTTGTGATGTACGTTACCCCTGGCATCGATCCCAGGTTGGGCGAGTACGGCTTCGACGAGCTGTGTGATATAGTTGCAGCACAGATGAAGCAGCAGATGACCGAGAAGAACATGGCGGCCATCATTCGTACCAACGTTGCAAGCGAGCTTAATCCGTTAATCAAAATCGTACCTCTATTTATTAAAAATATCATCATGAAGGCGATATTTAACGCAGTTGGAGAGAAGAAGAGTATTTTCAGCTTTTCAAATCTTGGCGTTGTTAACGTGCCTCGCGAATATGCCGACAGGGTTAACAGAATGGACTTTGTTCTCGGTCCTCAGTCGTCGGTGCCGTATAATGTTTCATCTCTTACCTACGGTGGTAAGATGTATCTTAACGTCACAAGAAACTGCAAGGAGCCCGCTCTTGAACGCAAGCTTTATCAGGTGATGCGTGAGATGGGTATTCCCCACACCCTAGAGAGTAATACCAGAGGAAAGGAGAGATAATATGTATTGTATCAAATGCGGAGCAAAGCTGTCCGACGGACAGACGGTGTGTCCTATATGCGAAACCAGAGTATTTCACCCGGATTTTGTTATTCCCGAGGAAAACACCTATCCCAAGGTCCCCTTTGAATCCGAGGAGTTCAACCGCAAGGGACTTTTGTTTGTAATCACGATGATCCTTCTCGTGCCTTTTATCCTTCCTATCCTTCTTGAGCTCGGTTGGCGATCTGACGTCAGCTGGTCGGGATATACCGCCGGCGGAACTCTTATTTTTTACACAGCCTTTATTATGCCTTATTGGTTCAAGAAGCAGAACCCGGTTATTTTCGTACCGATAGTTTTTGCTCTTACAATAGGTCTGCTGCTATTCATTTGCTTTAAGACTGAAGGTAATTGGTTTATGAGCTTTGCCTTCCCTGTAGTGGGATCGCTGGGCATTATAATTACCGCCGCAACGGCACTGCTTTACTATATCAAAAAAGGGTGGCTTTATATTATCGGAGGCACTCTGATCGCTATCGGAATGTGGACTGTGCTGCTTGAATTTGACATCAGAACCACCTTTAATGCACACACTCCGTTTTACTGGTCATTGGCACCTCTTACCGTGCTGTTCATTGTGGGCGTTATGCTTATCATTATTGCTATTGTAAAGCCCCTGAAGGAATCGCTCAGACGCATTTTCTTCATCGGAAAGTGAAAATTTAGCAAAATACACAAAAATTTTTTCAAAAAACTATTTACAAACGCATTTTTTTGTGTTATAATAACCAACGGCCTTTAACTGAGTACCGTGTATGGCCTCGCCCCGTTTGGAGATCCTTCTCCTTGCGTAGCCTGTGCTTTTCACCCACACTTTACTCGGTTTTTGGAAATAAAAAAACTTTAGAAAGGTGAAGACAAAATGATTTCGAAGGAAACAAAGACTGCCCTTATTGAGCAGTACAAGATCAACGAGCAGGACACCGGTTCTCCCGAGGTTCAGGTTGCTATTCTTACAACCAGAATCAACGAGCTCACCGAGCACATGAAGAAGAACCCCAAGGACTTCCACTCTCAGAGAGGTCTTTCCAAGATGGTTGGTCACAGAAAGCAGCTTCTTGCATACCTTGCAAAGAAGGATATCGAAAGATACAGAGCTCTTATCAAGAGCCTCGGTCTCAGAAAGTAATATATTCGATATATTAACTTCCCGGGATAACATAATAAGCGGGAACGGATATTTTTTCGTTCCCGTTTGTTACGAATAAGCTTATTTTAAAATTTTCGGACGTGAAAGTAGCAGTTAAATATGTGTCAAGCCTGATTTGACGGATATTTAAGTGCTATGTTCACTCCCGAAGAAAACGAAAAAATAAAAGGAGTTTTAACATGGTAGAAAGAATCAAAACTTTTGACAACTACAGAGAGTACCGCTATGAGCTTGCCGGCAGACCTCTTGTAGTAAAGACCGGTAAGGTAGCCGGCCTTGCAAACGGTGCTGCAATGGTTCAGTACGGTGAGACCACAGTTCTTGCAACCGCAACCGCATCCGCAGCTCCCAGAGAGGGAATTGACTTCCTTCCTCTTTCCGTAGATTACGACGAGAAGATGTATGCAGTTGGTAAGATCCCCGGCGGCTTCCTCAAGCGTGAGGGTAAGCCCTCTGAGAAGGCTGTTCTCGCCGGCAGAGTTATCGACCGTCCCGTACGTCCCCTCTTCCCCAAGGATCTGAGAAACGATATTTCTCTCCTCCTCACAATTATGTCGGTTGATCCCGACTGCTCTCCTGAGATCACCGCTATGATCGGTGCGTCCATCGCTCTCTCTATTTCCGACATTCCCTGGAACGGTCCCATCGCAGGCGTATTTATGGGCCTTGTTGACGGCGAGATCGTTGTTAACCCCACCGCAGCACAGAGAAAGGTTTCTGATCTTGAGCTTACCGTTGCTGCTTCCGAGGGTAAGGTAGTTATGATCGAGGCAGGTGCTAAGGAGGTTTCGGACGAGGTTATGTTCGAGGCTATCATGAAGGCACATGAGGAGTGTAAGGGTGTTGTTAAATTCATCAATGATATCGTAGCAGAAATCGGTAAGCCTAAGTTTGCTTATGCATCCGGTGAGCTTGATCACGATATGTTTGATGAGATCTTCGCATATTGTGAGGCTGGCGTTATGGAGGCTCTTGATACCGACGACAAGAACGTAAGAGATGCCAAGATGCAGCCTATTATGGATGATATCGTTGCAACCTTCGAAGAAAAGTATCCCGACATTAAGGTAGTTCTCCCCGAGCTTATCTACAAGATCCAGAAGAAGATCGTTCGTCGCTGGCTTCTCGTTGACAAGAAGAGAGTTGACGGCAGACGTATGGACGAGATCCGTCCTCTTGCTTCTGAGGTTGGTCTTATTCCCAGAGTACACGGCTCAGGTCTCTTCACCAGAGGTCAGACTCAGGTTCTTACCATTGCTACTCTCGGCACTCTTTCCGAGGGCCAGAAGCTTGAGGGACTTGACGACGAAACAGGCAAGAGATATATGCACCACTACAACATGCCCGGTTATTCCACCGGCGAGGCAAAGGCACTTCGTTCTCCCGGACGCCGTGAGATCGGTCACGGTGCGCTTGCAGAGCGTTCTCTCGTTCCCGTTCTCCCTTCGGAAGAAGAATTCCCCTATGCTATTCGTCTTGTTTCCGAGGTTGTTTCCTCTAACGGTTCTACCTCGCAGGCATCCGTTTGCGGCTCCACACTTGCACTTATGG
>JAZSEC010000044.1:0-7432 GCA_045531485.1 Eubacteriales bacterium
CTTCAGGCTATTATCGACAAAGACGGTGAGGCAGCTCCTGCAGAGGATGCAGCTCCCGCTGAAGAGCCTCCCGCAGAGGCTTAATTCTGCAACTATTTACACTGTATAAATTTTGTTAAATAACGGAGGATTTTAAAATGAACGAAAAGTCTACTCAGATCCTTGAACTTGTTAAGGGTCTTACCATTCTTGAACTCGCTGACCTTGTAAAGGCACTTGAGGAGGAGTTCGGTGTATCCGCAGCTCCCGTAGCAGTAGCAGCAGCTCCCGGTGCTGCAGCAGCTCCCGTTGAGGAGAAGACCGAGTTTGACGTTGTACTTAAGGCAGCTGGTGCTTCCAAGCTCAACGTTATCAAGGTTGTTCGTGAGCTTACCGGTCTTGGCCTTAAGGACGCTAAGGACCTCGTTGAGGCAGCTCCTAAGACCATCAAGGAAGGCATCGCTAAGGACGAGGCTGAAAAGATCGCTGAGCAGCTTAAGGCTGCTGGTGCAGAGGTTGAGGTTAAGTAATTTCACCCGAATAAAGAAAAAAGGACCACCTGCTGTGGTCCTTTTTTCTTTTCCCTTTTTAAAAAATCCGGCTATTCTTAACTTATAAAAATAAAACTCGATTATCATTTTTTTGATGTTGAGATTTAGCGAATGCTCCGGAAGAAAACAAGCATATTTATTTACTATGTCAAAATCCGATGTATCAAAAATTACTCAAAGAGAATGGGTAATTAAATAGATAAAAGATTCAAATATTTACTTTACTTTACTTTAGTCATGGATTCTATCTTTTTAAGCTGTATGAAAAAATGACGAAAATCGGTCAAGATCTGTTAAAATCAAAGGGAAAACCCTAACTAATGTTTACGAAAGTAGTTTTGAAATGTGGATAAAATTCTTTGGAAAGTTTGAAATAATTGAAAAAATCTTAAAAAAAACGAGAAAAATTCAAATTTTAATGCGATTTTCCTTGATTTTTTCGATTTTTGATTCAAATTTCCTTTTTTGGGGTTAAAAAGTTGGTTATTATTTTAAAAAAATCTCAAAAAGTCATTTTTGACGGAAAAGAATAGCTTTATTCAGTCCGTCGTAAGCATTCATCGGTTATCGACCGTTATTTTTTTTCGGTTACAGATTTATTTTTCTTCCTTTTATTAATACCGGTGTGATTCGCAAAATAATTCGGAATATTTGTTGATCGTCGCCTCGCCATTTATTTATTATTTAAAAAATATTATATTTCTATTAGTATTTAAAATGCATTTTACAGATCAAAAAAATGCTAATTCAAAAAAATATGCACCCGATTTTAACTGCCTCGTTTAGCAGAAAATCGGGTGCTTTTCATTTATTCATAAAGGGGATATTTTTTGCAAAGTGCATTTACTCTGGCTTTTGCCTCATCAGCATTTCTTTCGTAATCCTTAAGAGTCAGCGAGATGATTTTTGCAACCTCACGCATATCCTCCTCGGTAAAGCCTCTTGTAGTAACTGCAGCCGAGCCAAGTCGCAGACCGCTTGTTACGAAGGGCTTTTGTTTATCGAAGGGAATAGCATTTTTATTGCAGGTAATTCCTACCTCGTCGAGAAGATGCTCGGCTTCCTTTCCTGTATCCACGTCCATTCCCGTTAAATCAAGGAGAAGAAGGTGGTTATCCGTACCGCCTGATACCAGCTTAAAGCCTTCTTTAATAAGCTCATCTGCAAGTGCGGAACAGTTTTCAACGACTTTTTTAGCATAATCCTTGAATTCAGGCTTTAAAGCCTCGCCAAAGCATACAGCTTTTGCCGCAATCGTGTGCATCAAAGGGCCACCCTGAGTGCCGGGGAAGATTGCTTTGTCGATTTTTTTAGCAATTTCCTCCTCATTTGAGAGTATTAGACCGCCTCTGGGGCCTCGAAGGGTCTTATGAGTGGTGGTTGTTGTCACGTGAGCATAGGGAACAGGCGATGGATGAACGCCTGCAGCCACCAAACCGGCAATATGAGCCATATCTACCATCAGATAAGCACCAATTTCGTCTGCAATTTCGCGGAATTTCTTAAAATCTATCACTCTGGGGTATGCAGAAGCACCTGCAAGGATCAGTTTTGGCTTATTTTCAATGGCAATACGCCTTACCTCGTCATAATCAATGACTCCTCCCTCTTCGGTAACGCCGTAGGGCAGTATTTTCCAGTACTTTCCGGAGATATTTACGGGCGAACCGTGGCTGAGATGCCCTCCGTGAGCAAGATTCATGGATAAAACGGTGTCACCCGGCTCTAAAAGAGCAAAGAATACCGCCATATTCGCCTGAGCACCGGAGTGAGGCTGTACGTTAGCGTATCCTGCACCGAACAGCTCCTTTGCTCGCTCAATGGCAATAGACTCAACGGTGTCAACGTGCTCACATCCACCGTAATATCTTCTGCCGGGATATCCCTCGGCGTACTTGTTGGTAAGGGTTGTTCCGTTAGCCTCCATTACAACCTCGCTGACGAAGTTTTCGGATGCGATAAGCTCTATTTTATTACGCTGTCTTTCGGTTTCCTTTGTAATGGCCTCGTACAGTCGCGGATCGTTCTCTCTAATAAGACTGTAATCTCTCATTTCTTTGTTTTCTCCTATAATTTGCGACAAAAATCGCGGTTTATCATTGTTTTGTTATATTATTTGCCTAGGTTTTGACGTCTTTCGGCAAGATATCTGCGTCTTACCTCGGTGATAAAATTCTGTACTCGCTCGGACTGATAATCCCGATATGTCCAGGGCAGCTTTTGCCATCCTCCACGTGCCCAAAACAGAGTCAGCTCGGTGTAGATACCATCCTTCAGGGGAATTCTGAAGCCGGTTTCCTTAGTGGTTGCAAGGAGCAGTCTGCCGTGATTAATAAAGCCGGGATCGAGATTTATCTGCCTCTTACCGTCGACCGAAAGGCTAGCCTCGATTTCGTTGGTGCGTATCTTGATATCGGCCTGCCTTGTGGGATCGACAAGCATTTTGAAGCTGTATATTCTCCGCAGTCCCTCGCCGCCTATTTCGTCGTCGTAATAGCTTGAGAACTCCTTCGAGAAGGAAAACTCCTCACTTACGTCATCGATCTCTCCGAATTCTTTTGTCAGAATGCTGATGGTTTTATCGAGTATATCCCTATCGTGATATATCACGCCTATTATCAGCTTTTCCTTTTCAAAATCATATACTGCACCCATACTTTCACACCTTCCTTTCATACATTATAGTACAAATTCGCCTTTAAGTCAAGCATAAAGGGTAATGTAAATAATTATTTTACACTCGGACAAAATAATAGCATGAAAATCAAAGCTTCACTGACAGATTACCTTCGTAATCTTGTAAATAATCCTTCGGCCAGAGCCCCCTGGGTACTTCTTGGCGGTGCGATAATGAACTTACTATATATCACCACCAGCCTTGCCTCGGCATTCATATACCGTAGCATCTGGTCTGCTACGCTTATCGCCTATCATCTGATACTCATAGTCATAAGGCTGTATCTTCTCTCGGCGGGCAGAACGACTTCAGTCGGGTCCTCTGCACGAGATATATGTCGCCGCGTGGGTATGCTTATGCTTTTGCTTGATCTTATCGCCGCCGTAATAATTGTTTATTCAATTCGCCTTCGTAATTTCGTCAGCTATTCGGGAATTATATTACTCGGCTTTCTGCTTTTTACCGTTTATTCGGTCACACGGTCGGTGTCGGAGCTGAGAAAGCACAAAAATGCTGAAAATCACCTTTATTTTACCTCTCGCAGCATATCGCTTTGTGCCTCGCTTATGTCGGTTTTTAACCTTCAGTACTCGGTTTTTTCGCTCATTGGTGCAGATTCCAAGCTGACGAGCAGGGCGATATCACTTTGCGGGGTGGTTGTTTTCGCTGTGATTCTATTTCTGTCTATCAGGCTGATAGGGAAGGGAAAAATGACCGAAGAGGAGTAGCAAATTTTGACGAAAACCGTATAATGCTTATAGCGACTATTCATAGTCGCAAAATAAATCAAGGATAAGACAAAATGGATAAAAATGAAAACGGATATCCCGGCGGTAGCGTTGGCGGCGTAACCGATAACAACGGTATGGGCGGCTGTGGTAATGGTTGCGGCAACGGCTGTGGTAATGGTTGCGGCAACGGTTGTGGCAACGGTTGCGGCAACGGCTGTGGCAACGGAACCGGTAGCGTTGGCGGTGTGCAGGGAAATCACACCTGCGGTGGTGATGGCAGCTGCCTTGACAGAATGTCTCTTGCCTACGTTTATGCTCCCGACCAGGTTTTTCGCATGCTTTATTCGGCGAATGACGCTATAAAGAACGGCACTCTTTTCGAGGAGCTGTATAAGCCTATGGAGGTTTACGGTCGTGAATAGAGCGAGAAATAATATGCCGAACACAACAAATATGAACCGAAACGGCAACGGTATGAACAGAAACACTAACGGCACAGGTGGTGGCAGAAATCCAAACGGTGCGGCTCTTTCAGGTAGCCTGCCCGAGCAGATAAGGGCACTTTGCTTTGTGAAAACCGAGCTTGAGCTTTATCTTGACACCCACCCCAAATGCCGTACAGCACTTGATTATTATTATATGACGGTGGAGGAGCTGAAAAGACTTACCGAGGAATATGAAAACACCGTGGGTCCCCTTACGGCTATGGGTAACGTCAGCACTACCGAATGGAATTGGGTGGACGGTCCTTGGCCCTGGCAGCAGGCAGGCGACTTTGTGAGAGAGGGGGACAGATAACCTATGTGGATATATCAGAAGCAGCTTCAGCATCCCGTTAAGATCGAAAGGCCTAATCCTCGCCTGGCGTCGATCATAATAACTGCACTTGGCGGCCCCGATGGTGAAACCGGTGCGGCTATGCGATACCTTAATCAGCGATATACAATGCCCGACGGCAGAGTTGTAGGCATTCTGACTGACGTAGGTAGCGAGGAGCTTGGACACCAGGAGATGGTGGCAAGCATCGTTTATCAGCTTACCCGAAACCTGACACCCGACGAGATAATCGCAGGTGGATTCGATAAGTATTACGTGGATCACGGTGCGGGTATTTTCCCCGCATCAGCATCGGGCGTACCCTTTAACGCGATGGCAATCGCCTCGAAGGAGGATCCCCTCGCAAGCATTCATGAGGACCTGGCAGCCGAGCAGAAGGCACGTGCGATGTACGATAACATCCTTCGCCTCTCCGACGATCCCGACGTCAACGACGCCATACGCTTCCTTCGTCAGCGTGAGGTCGTGCATTTCCAAAGATTCGGCGAAGCAATGGAAATTTTAAAAGGCAAATAAAATTTCCATTTACTTGATTTGCTTTTAGCAAATCAAACTTCACTTGGGGCTATGCCCAAACTTCACTTTGCCTGTGGCAAAACTTCACTTGCGTGAAACGCAAACTTCACCAATAAAACAGGGCGGTTTGAGAAATTCAAGCCGTCCTCTTTACTTTTTCGTTTGGGTGTGGTATAATATCTTTAATCACTAGTAATATGGGAGGACGTATATGAATACCATGGAATGTGTAATCCGCGAAGGCTTTGCTTTCGCTCCGCTAATCAACGATGGCATTTGTGATGCATTAATTGTAAGAGAAACGCTTGATGCAACTTGCGTTTTCGAGCCATATTCTGTTGGAAGTCGCACTCTTGAGGAATGTATAGAATATATTAATACTCATAATCTTGAAAGTGCAATTATTATTGCAAATGATCTTTCTTTCTTAAACAAATGTCCTTCCATTAAACACTTTGTTTTTTATTTGAATTTAGGAAATAGTCAAATGCCTAAAATGTCGTACTTATCGATGTTGCCGGGAGTAAGAAGTTTTCGTGTTGGCAGATTTGAAGGAGTAGATGAATTATATACCGGAGGAAGAAGTTCTCTTGTCTTTCAAAAGCTAAAGACGCTTAAGCATTTAAATATGTGGGGGATCAATGACAAGCTGGATAGCAAAGAAAACAGCAAGGAAAGAATTACTACTATCGAAGATTTTGACTTGCCTGAACTTTTGAAGCTTTCTCTTTTGCAGTGCAATATTACATCATTGAAAGGTATTCAAAATTGTCCAAAACTGCAGTGGCTTGATATGACGTATATGAGAAGTCTTACGGATATATCCGATCTCGTTTCACTCGCACCAACCCTCAGAATGCTATCAATTCAGAGTTGTCCGAAGATAACCGATTTCAGCGTAATCTCAAACCTGAAAGAACTTGAATACTTGGAATTGCACGGAAAAAACGAACTTCCTAATCTTGATTTTATCAAAGAACTACCCAAATTAAAACTGGTAAATCTTTCGATGAACGTTATTGATGGAGATATATCTTGCTTGCAGAATATTCAGTATGCCGATGTGGTGTGTAAAAGACATTATAATCTAAAGAATAAAGATCTTTCTAAATACAGAACAGATTTAGGATTCAAGTTCATATAATACTTCATGTTGATTGTTTTGGCGAAGCTATGGAAATCTTGAAAAACAAGAAATTCTAACTAAATAAAACAGGGCGGTTTGAGAAATCAAATCGTCCTATTTACTTTTTGAAATGGGTGTGGTATAATTATCATAAGGTCGATTTGAAATGGAGGTGCTTTAAAATGGCAAATAACTTTTTGTGGGTAACTCGAACAGAGGAAAACTTGGCATTTTATGCAGATTCAGCACCGAAATCAAACCTTTCCCTTCACTTTGCATCTGACATTGATCCTAAAATAAAAAGAAGAATATGTAATTTTGTACGTTATTTGAGAAAAGAGTTTTATTTTCCAATAAGATGCAATGTTTATTTTTGCGATCAAGAAAAGTTTCGTTCTTCCAAAGGTGGCTTTTGCTATGGAATCTTCTTCTCTAATGATGAAAGTAACGGACGAGCTTATCCGCAAATATACATTCCTACAAAACAATGTTTACGCCAGATATACTCTTCATTATGTCACGAACTAACGCACTATTTTCAATGGTATTTCTTCGACGATAAGAATAAAACTGACCGTTCTCTCGAAATTCAGGCATCCAAATATGCGTCTCGAATTGGTCAGGATTATTGTTGGTATCATTGTAAAGAACCCGATAGTGCTTGTAAAAGTTGTTGTGGCAAGTGAGAATCGTATTTAAAAATGAATACTTTACGTTGACTGTTTTGGCGAAGCGATGCGTATTTTACAGGACGGAAAATAAAAGCCTTCCCCATGAGGGTAGCGAAGCGGCCTGAGAGCGTTAAAAAACAGTTGATAACTGTTTTCCCTCGAAGGTGACCGAGCCGCTGCAAGACAGGTGTCACCATAGGTGACGGATGAGGTGTTATCTCGTTAATCTTCTTTAGGATCACCTCATCACCTGCTACGCAGGAGCTTCTCGCTGCGGCTCGGGCACATTTTGGCTCTTGCGTTATTAACGCAATTCACTACCAAAATGCCGCTTCGCTACCTCG
>JAZSEC010000046.1:0-10893 GCA_045531485.1 Eubacteriales bacterium
CGAGAGTCCGGCGGTCGACGGTTTTAGCCAAATGTAGCCCCACCCGGAATCCTAGGGAGATAGATTTGAGATAAAACCTATGAGCGTGACCGAAGGCGTATTCTCATACGCCGAGAGTCCGGCGGTCGACGGTTTTAGCCAAATGTAGCCCCTAGGATTTGCTGATGATGCTGACGTTTTCAGGATTTATTCCGGTTGTTTCATATACGATGGTAAGTATCTGTGCCGCCTGTGCCGCCTGAAGATCCTCGCCCGACACTATTACGCTGACCGAGTTGTCGGAGATGATGGCAACGCACTCCTCAAAGCCCTTTGCCTTAACGAGAGTTTCAATGTTTGCCTCATTCTGAATATCAACGGCGATCTTGGATATCTTTTCCTGTGCCTGTGCCTTTGCCTCCTCGCTGGACTCGGGGCTTTCGGTAACCATCTTCAGCACGTCGAGAGCCTCGTCGCGTGCTTCCTGACGGTCGAGGGCGGTGGAGGTGAAGTAATCCTGCTCTTCGGTGGCGTCGCCTGCCGCAGAGGAGCTGCCCGAGCTGTTGTCATCCATATTATTATCACCGTAGCCGAGAGAGCCCGCGGGATCATAGAACCACTGGTAGTTCAGATAAACCGCAAGTCCGATAAGAAGGGCGGCAGAGGCAACAACTATACTTTTTGCTGCACGGGTCTTGAAGAAGTTTTTGATTTTTTCGAATTTCATTGTATGCGTTCTCCTTAAATTTTGTTACTTGATACATACTATGTCTGCCGACGGGCGATTATTACCGCCAGGGAAAAATTATTTGTTGAGCAGTCTTACCTCAACCCTGTTAGCACCTATTCCGTACAGCGAGCAGAACAGCGAGGTAACGCTCTCACGCACCTTGACTGAATCCGCACCGTCACACAGCACGAGAACGGCATAGACGCGGCTGTCGTCATCCGGGTGATAGGTCATCATAACGTGGCACTCGCCCACCCCATCTATCATAGAGCACATTTCTGCCGCCCTTTCCTCCACGGTGGCGGTAGCTGTATCGCTTTTGGAAATTCCGCTTCCACCTATGAATATAAGGATAACACCCAGCAAAAGCAGTACACCTATCACCCAGGAGCGATTGCCCGATCTTAATATCTCCGAAAGGAGTCTATCCGATTTCAATTTCAACCCTTATTTCCCCCTCTAAAGCTTCGTTAAGGTATTTTTCTATTCCACGATAGTCGGCAAGGGCAGCCCTGCCTGAGAGAATTACCCTGGTTTTCTCGGCGGATACGCTCTCTGTGTCAAATCCAACCGTCTTTACGCGGATATCCTCTCTGTTAAGCGAAAATTTTTCTGCCACCAGCGATCGTACGCCATCCGAATAAGCCTTCTCAAGAGCCTGGCTGAAGGAGGATCCGATCTCGTCGTCCGGAATTTCTATCTCACCGATCAGGTCATCTGGGTCAATATCAGCCACCGCACCGAGGATTGGCGAGGCGAGGATAAACAGGGTTATTATGCCTAATGCCAGCGACTCTGCCCTGCCCGAGCCGTAGGCAACCAGCGACAGCACGCCACAGATGGCGGTGATGGAAAAAACGGTAATTGCATATTCACTCACTACAGATCAGCCCCCATTCTGAGAAATATGATTATCAGGAAAATGTAGATAAGTGCAGAGAGCGAATAGACGGTCACCGTCATGTCAAGAGCAAATCGAAATGACGAAAAAAGGCGGGACGCCCCCTCACTTTTTGTAAAATCGGCAAAAATAATAACGCAGGAAAGTGCCAGTCGGTAGAGCAAAAGCAGGGTCAGGGGTGCCAGGGCGAGATAGACGATAACCGCGATAGCACCGCCGCCAACGATACCCTTGGCATAGGACAGACCTGCGGTCAGGGTGGATATTGCTCCGGCCACGGTGGTGCCGACTATGGGAATGAGTCCGGATGCGGCGTATTTTGCGGCACGCATGGCGGCACTGTCGGCGGCGGAGGATATGATAGTCTGCAGAGAATAGGCGGCGGTAAGCAGGGCGGTAAAAATACCTGTTACTCTGTTAAAAAGCTCCTTTACCCCCTTCGTAACCGAGGATATTCCGCTATGACCCAATGCGGAAAGCAGGCTCATAGCAAGGCCAAACGCCGAAATACCCACAAAAACCTCTCCTCCCAGCCGTCCCACAACCGAAAGTGCGGTGTACATTCCCGAGGCTTGGACACCTGCGGTGCTGATTCCACCTCCGAGTGCGGTGATTCCAACGGCAACGGGAATTAATGCGGCAAAAAAGTCGCTGATCTGCATTATAACCACCTCTACCGAGCTGAAAAGCGGGCCAAGTGAGTTATAAATCAGAAGCGAGCAGACCACTCCAACCGCCGCGGTGGTCTGCCGTATATAGCCTTCGGGGCAGAGGGAGGCAGCCGCCATCAGCACCGAGCAGCCAAGAAGTCTCATAAAAAAGGAGGCTACCTCGCCACCGTTATCCGTCAGGACGGATATTATCTCGGTGAAAAGCGATCTTGGGCTAAGTCGCTCCAGGGTGGCGTCAGAACCCTCGGATATGTCCTCGTACCCATCGGGAAGGATGTTTTCAAAATCCGATATGTAGCCATTCATACCGTCGTCGGCAGACACGGAAAGGCTGAAAAGCGGCAAAATGACAACTATAATTAGCAAAAATATGACTTTTTTCATTCTATAAGCTTAAGTCCCAGGGCAACGGTCTTTTCAAGATATGGATAGGCAACTAGAAAAATTTGTATCCTGCCGATCGCAGTTACCGCCGAGGAAATCATCTTCTCGCCCAGGGAATCGCATATATCAGCCGTTATGCCGAAAACGTAGCCCAGCCCAATGGCCTTTAATGCACAGGAGGCCGCCTCGGTTATTCCGGTGAGGTCGGCAAGCGAGGTTATGCCAGAAAACAGCCGGGAGAGACTCTCGCCGAGGAGAGAGAGGATAATTATGGCACAGAGGGTGGCAAAAAGTCCCTTGGATCTATATCCAAGCCCGTCCAGCAAGGCACAAAGCAGACTGCATATCAACGCTGCGGCACAGACACGAAGCATCACAGACCGAACACCCCTCTCAGCGTGCTGATAAGCTGACCTATCCTCTCGGCTATCAGTATTAAAATTATGACAGTGCCTGCAAGGGACACCATAGTTGACTGATCGTCCCGTCCCGCCCTTGACATTATCTGGCAGACTGCGGTGATGATGAGTGCAACCCCAGCAACCTTCAGTATTAAATCTACATCCATATTTACATCCTTTCCGATCCCTGTAAGGCCGATTCTTTCACGGGTCAGATAATCAGTATTCCAACCGTCAAAGCACCGCCTATAAGCAATGCCCTTGCAATCTTTATATTTTTCTCTGCCGCGACCGATTCACCGTTTAGCCGCTCCTGCAATGAGTCGCTGATCTTTGACAAAGCCTCAAGTTCTCTATCCATATACCCTCCTCCAAGTGTTGAAAATGCCGCCGACAGCTCCTCTGCCACCGAGGAGGAAAGAGCAAATTCTCCCTTACATTCCTCAAAGGCCTCGTAAAGTCCTCTTCCCTCTCGAAGAAGAGGCAAAAGTCGGTTTTTCTCAAGGACGTCATCACAAAATCCCTGCCAAAGCATACTGCCATAGGAAAGGGATTTTTCTATTTTCAGTCGGGCGTGGGAGAGCAGTGCCAGAAGTCCGCGATACTCTGCCAGTCTTTTATTTAGACGTGCAGAATATTCACCGCAAAGAAGCAGGGCGGCGGCAAGAATCAACCCCGCACCTAAAAGCCTCAGATATATCATAGCCTATCGACCTGCAGGCTGTATCCTTCGTCGGTACGAGAGATGCCCACCAGAACCGAGAACACACCGGCAGAAATCAGATCGCGAAGATAAGGACGGAAAAAAAGCTCCTCCTTATCCGATGCGTGAGCAGAGGCTATCAGCGGAACTCCGCATCCAACCACCGACATAAGCGACTCGCCCTCGTCTGCCCCTATCTCGTCAATTATTATCACCTCGGGCGAGAGCGTCCTGGTGGCAAGCTCGACTCCCTCCCGCCTTTTAAAGCCGGAAAGTATATCCACCTCAAGACCCAGGTAATCCGCCTCTGAAAACTCGCATCGCTCGTCCACTATTACTACACGACGGGCATCTGCTCCGCCTCCTATAATTCCTGCAAGCGAACGCAGAGCCGTGGTCTTGCCTACACCCGGCGAGGAATAGAACAGCATACCGCAGCCGACACCCTCGCGGTATATTTCCGAAAGTCTGTCATAAAACTCGCATTTCCCACTCGGTATACGAAAAATCAGCGAACGCATATCTCTTGTTCCCACCAGAGCATTGTTTTCGTAGGCGGCGTGACCGCATATTCCCACGCGAATGCCGTCACCTATGCTTATGTACCCCGATGAAATACTGTCCCGATGGGCGTAGAGGGCACCCTCGGTGAGCCGCAATATAAGCCCGTCCAGCTCCTCGGCGGTAACCTTTGAGCAAAGACGAAGACGCTCTCTGCCGATCGTAAAGCTGCACAGCCCGTGGCGGCGTATCCTTATCTCCCGAATTTCATCTGTTCCTCCGCGTCTGCCCTCGGCAAGACGCCGTATTTCCTCTCCTAAGCCTCGTGGCAGCATATTAATAACCCGCGTGGCTCTGCTTTTACATTCTGCTAAAATCATTTGATAGGTCCTTCCTTTAAAGTAAAATTATAGTTAATTAATGCTAAATTGTGTAAAATCTATTGACATTAATGTCGAAATATGATACAATTTTCTAGGCTAACAAAGGGGCACTCCCCCCGACTTATTTTATGCAGGAAGGATATTGACAATGAAATCAACCGGAATTGTAAGAAATATTGACGAGCTTGGACGTGTGGTTGTTCCTAAGGAGCTTCGCAAGAAGCTTGGCATTGCAAACACCGATCCCGTAGAAATCTACGTTGAAGAGGATAAGATCATCCTCAAGAAATATATTCCCGTGTGTCACTTCTGTGGCAGCACCGTTGCTCTGCACGAATTCAGGGAGAAGAACATCTGCTCGGCGTGTATCAGCGAGCTCAAGGACAGATAATTTATTAATAAAAGCGGGGGGCAAGGCTCCTCGTTTTTTAATTTTCTTTTAATTTTATTCATTTTTAAAATTTTGCTTGATTTTCCCACCATATTATGTTACAATATATGCGGTAAATTTTAAAAAAATTAAAAAACCGAAAGGATTTTTGTAAAATGAAAATTGTAACCTTTGGCGAGCTTATGCTCAGACTTCAGCCCTATAACTATGAGAGATTCGTACAGTGCGACCACGTTGAGTTCACCTTCGGTGGTGGCGAGGCTAACGTTGCTGTTTCTCTTGCAAACTACGGTATGGACGCTTCCTTCGTTACCAAGCTTCCTGCTCACGCAATCGGCCAGGCGGCTGTTAACTCCCTCAGAAGATATGGCGTTGACACCACCAAGATCGTTCGTGGCGGCGACAGAGTAGGTATCTACTTCAACGAGAAGGGTGCTTCTCAGCGTGGCTCGGTTTGTATCTACGACAGAGCAAACTCTGCTATTGCTAAGGCAACCACCGCTGATTTCGACTGGGATGCTATCTTTGAGGGTGTTGATTGGTTCCACTTCACCGGTATCACTCCCGCTCTCGGTGCTAACGTTGTTGAGATCTGCAGAGAGGCGTGCAAGGCTGCTAAGGCTAAGGGCGTTAAGATCTCCTGCGACCTTAACTACCGCGGTAAGCTCTGGACAAGAGATCAGGCGAGAGAGGCTATGACCGATCTCTGCCAGTACGTTGACGTTTGCATCTCCAACGAGGAGGACGCAAAGGACGTATTCGGTATCGAGGCTGAGGCTACCGATATCTATGGCGGTAAGCTTAACCACGAGGGATATAAGTCTGTTGCAAAGCAGCTTGCTGACAAGTTCGGCTTCGAGTACGTTGCTATCACTCTCCGTGAGTCCCACTCCGCATTCGACAACGGCTGGTCTGCTATGCTCTACAACGTAGCAAAGGACGAGTACTGCTTCTCCAAGAAGTACAACCTTCACATCATCGACCGTGTAGGTGGCGGTGACTCCTTCGGCGGCGGCCTTATCTACTCTCTCCTTTCCGGCAAGGACACCCAGGCTGCAGTTGAGTTCGCAGTAGCTGCATCCGCACTTAAGCACTCCATCGAGGGCGACTACAACATGGTTACTCTCGCTGAGGTTGAGAAGCTTGCAGGCGGCGACGGCTCGGGAAGAATCCAGAGATAATTTTCGATCAATATATAAAAGGTGGGGCGTTTTTGTCTCACCTTTTATTTTCCTGCAAGCGACCTCATCCACCATTTGCTACGCAAACGGTCCCCCTTCCCCAGCAGGGAAGGCTGATCAGGCGGCGACGGCTCGGGAAGGCTACCTTTATATAATATTTAGCAAGCAAGAAAGCAAAGCGAAAAAGAGCAGGGCGAAAAGGACTGTACTCTTAAGGACAGTTTTGTGAGTACATTACCTACCGACAAAAAACAGAACCCGCAGATTGCTTTTCTGCGGGTTCTGTGTTATAATAGGAGTAGGGACTAAACCTGATTCATCTGATAAACAAAAGTTAAACTTGAATAAATCAGACATATAAAAAACAAGAATTTGAAGAGGAACGGATATGGAGCAAAAATATCAGATTGGTAATGAATATGGATCTATAATATGGGACATCGAAAAGCTCCTCAAAGATATTGAAAAGTTTAGAATAAGAGCATTCGATGTTAAGCTTCTTGCTCTAAACAATCCATTTCACGGAAACGAAAAATATGCTATGACTACCGAAATTACTCAGCCTCTAATTATTGTCAAGCTAACAGAAAATATAGACAAGCTAATTGATGGCAACCATAGATTACAAAAGGCATTGAAACTTGGTATAGCAACGATTGATGCTTATTATCTGTCATTTGAAGAGCATCGTGACTATATTGTTGATTTTAACGAGAATATATATCACCATGTGGTAAGCCATTGGAGAAAGTAAATTCCAATGTGTCGAGAAATATTGAAATGCCAATCGATAATAGCCTCCTTTGTGTAAAGGGAGGTGGCACGCGTTAGCGTGACGGAGGGATTGTAAAGGTTAGATTTTCTATAAAACAATCCCTCAGCCGCCTTCGGCGTCAGCTCCCTTTACACAAGGGAGCCTTTTCTTTTTGTTCATCTATGACTTATCAATTTTCCTGACAAGCACTGCATTTGTGAACACAAACGCAAAATACGGCATACCTCTTTTGAGATATGCCGTATTTTTGTAAAACTGTCCTTTAGAGTGACGCTCTAATGCCCTGCTCTTTTTTCTTTAAACAAATAAGGGTCTAATCTGCCTGCCCTCACGCATGGCGGCAAGTGCCTCGGGAATGCGGGAAAAATCTGCCACCAATGAATGAGGCTTTTTATCGGGGTCATCCTGCCGCATTGGTAGGAAAAACACGCCCCTGCGACACAAAATCCTGCCTACGTTAGCGAGATTTTGCGACAGAGCATCATTGGTGGCGAGAGCGATAAGCAGCGGTCTGTCCTGCCTAAGATGTGCCTTGGTTGCCATGGTAACCGAGGTGTCGGTGATGCCACACGCAAGCTTTGCCAGGGTGTTGCCCGTACAGGGAGAAATTATAAGAGCCTCCAGCGGCTTTGCAGGGCCAAGAGGCTCGGCGTCGGCAACCGTATGGATTATCTCACGGCCGCAAAGCGACTCTACCCTGCTGCGAAACTCACTTGCCAACCAGAATCTGGTGTCGGTGGAATAGGCACGCTCGCTCATTATAGGCTGTATCTCCTCGCCCGAAATGATAAGCCGCTCCAGCACCGCAAGGCTGGACGAAAATGAGCAGAAGGAGCCGCATATAGCATATCCTATCATATATTTTCACCCCACAGTCGATTTATTGCCGCCTCGGCGTAGAGCCTGCCTGCCGTTTTCGGATACATCTGATCGGGAATTGAGGCAAGCTTGGTAAGTCTGTCCGAGGGCTCAAAAATTTTGCCCGAGGCAAGATCAATTACAGGCAAACTGTCGGGTAACTCTCGCTCGCCTATCTGCCGTGCGGGAGCGGTGTTAATAAGAATATCAAGGCGTGACCAATCAAATTCCTCGCCCACAATAGCGGCAGAAACGCCCATCTCGCATAGCTCCATGGCAACGCTTCGTCTGCGAGTAAAGGTAATGATCTCAGCCCCGAAGAGCAGCAGCAGACGTATCAGCCGCACCCCAATTCTGCCGTAGCCGACCACACCTATCCTAAGCTCTGACATATCGCGGTCTGTATGAGTCAGAAGAAAACCTAGCGTGCCGCGAGCTGTAAGCTCGGCATTGGCGATAAGAAACTCCTCGTCGGCTGCTCCGTCGTAGTAAGCCGCCCCCACCTCGTCGCAAAAACGGGTAAGCGTATTTGGAATATTGTAACCGACGAGCCGCGTGTCCTCATCGATCAGCGGCAGAATATCCTCCACCAAGACGCCGCTTTGGGTGATGTATTTATTATCTCGTGAGGTGGGGATCGGAAGCAGAATAACCCTGCCCTGTCTGCCAGCAAGCCTCTCCGTCAGGATCCTCTCGCACTCTGCGATCCGCCCTCCACCTCCGAAGGATCGAACTTCCATATCAAAAAACTATCCTTTGCAAATCCGAATTGTGCAGATGCTGCACATTTTCATTATATTCCGAACTCTGAAAATAGTTAATCAATAACGGAAGCACAAAAGCAAAAAGCAACCGAGATTTTTTGAAATCTCGGTTGCTAAAAGATTGAATATTAGATTAAAATGCGTAATTTTGACAAGCTGAGTTGTCATTTTCGCTTATTTTACGTTGATTCCCTGCTCGGCAAAGGCCTTGGCAATTGCGTCAACCATGGGAGTAAGCTCCTGCTTTGTAAGGGTTCTCTCGCGGGAGAGGAAGGAGAAGCGGAGGGTGGTCGCAAAGGAGCCGTCCTCAGCCGCATAAATGTCCTTTACCCACATATCCGAGAGGATATCGCCTGCAGCCGACTTAGCCGTAGCGAGAAGGTCGGGGAATGCAAGGTCAGCGGGATCGTTAGCGAAGGTAACGTCGATCTCGATCGCGGGGAACTTAGAGGGCTCGGCATACTTCATTCTGCCAACGGTGGTTGCCGCAAAGCTCTCGGTGCTGATCTCAAGGAAGGCAACGGCACACTTCTTGTCGATATTCTCAAGCACGGTGGGATGAAGAACACCAACGAAGCCGATCTTTACGCCGTCAACGGTAATATCAAAGGAATTTACGGGATGCTCAAAGTCGTAGTCGGGCTCTGCGTTTACGAAATCGGGCTGCTTATGAAGGATGTCGGTCACAAGCTCACGTGCAACGCCGGTCGCACGGAGGAAGAGTGCTTCCTCACCCTGAGCCTTGGAGTACAGAACAACGCCAAGCTTGTTCTGCTCGTTGCACTCGCCGTTCTCACGAAGGCCGTCTACGGTATGACCGATCTCGAAGATGCCGAACTCGTCGGAATAACCCTTGTTCTCCTTAACGAAGGCAAGGAGAGTGGGGATCATAGAGCGACGGATAATAGCGTGATCGGGGGTCTGTGCGTTGATGATACGAACGTTGTCGGGGGTGGTGATGCCAAGCTCCTCGTTCTTCTTGATGTCAGACCAGATATAAGAATGAACCTCGTGCAGACGGTAGCTCTTAACGAGAAGATCCTTCATTCTATCCTCCTCGCTCTTAAGGGTTTCCTTACGCTTGGGAAGAATGGGGCTCTCAGCAGTGAAGATCTCGAAGTTATCATAGCCGTAAATACGGGTGATCTCCTCGATAATATCAGCCTTAATGGTAACGTCCTTGGTCGCTCTCCAGCTGGGAACGGTAGCGGTGAAGCTGTCACCGTCTACGTCGAGGCCGAAGCCGAGGCTGGTAAGGGTCTTTACGATGGTTTCGGTGGGAATGTCAATGCCGGTGTATCTGTCAACGTATCTCTTATCAAACTCAAGGGTGATGGTGGGATAGTGCTTTGCATACACGTCGGTGAAGGAGGAGATAACTCTAGACTCGGGGTCAAGATCGGAGAGAAGCTTAAGCACACGCTCGGTCGCAACACGGCAAAGCTCGGGGTCAAGCATCTTCTCATATCTCTGGGACGCGTCGGTACGAAGGCCGATACGTGTGGTCGTTTTTCTTACAGAAACGCCGTCAAAGGTAGCAGACTCAAGAAGGAGCGAGGTGGTATCATCCTCGATCTTGGATGCGTCGCCGCCCATAACACCTGCGATAGCAACGGGTGCGTTGTCGGAGGTGATCATAAGCATATTCTCGTCAATATTTCTCTCAACGCCGTCGAGAGTGGTGAACTTAAGTCCCTCGGGGAAGGTCTGAACCTCGATCCTATCCACCTTAGCGTTATCGAAGGCGTGCATAGGCTGACCAAGCTCCATCATAACGTAATTGGTAAGGTCGGCAAGGAAATTGATAGCACGGCTGCCGCAGTAGTAAAGACGGATACGCATATCAACAGGGCTGATCTTACGGGTAACGTTCTCAACCTTGATAGCAGAATAGCGATAGCAAAGCTCGGTAGCCTTTACGTCCACGAGCACGGGAGGAAGGCTGTCGAACTGAGATGCATCAAGCAGATCGGGACACTTAAGCTCTCTGCCGGTGATGGTAGCAAACTCTCTTGCAATACCGTAATGGCTCCAGAGGTCAGGACGGTTGGTAAGAGATTTATTATCGACCTCGAAAACGATGTCATCGATGTCGTAGATGGTCTTGATGTCGGTTCCAAGTGCTACGTCCTCGGTGATGTCGATGATTCCGTCGTTCGAATCGCTGATGCCGATCTCCTTCTCGGAGCAGCACATACCGTTGGAGGTATAGCCTGCGAGCTTACGGGGTGCGATCGTGATCTCACCGATTCTCGCGCCGAGCTTTGCGAA
>JAZSEC010000035.1:0-4677 GCA_045531485.1 Eubacteriales bacterium
ATGTAAGTGGAAACGGTGCCCTCAACGATCTGGAAACGACGGATAGAGATCTTCTCGCCGATCTTGTAGATCTGCTCTGCGAGAGCCTCGGAAACTACGCCGCCACCAACATAAGCGGAAGCAAGAAGCTCCTCAACGTTCTGGGGCTTGTTAGCGATGATGGTCTTAAGAATTTCCTTAACGAACTCCTGGAAGGTTGCGTTCTTTGCAACGAAGTCGGTCTCGGAGTTAACTTCAACGATAGCGGTGGTGTTGCCGATAGTGAGGATGTCAACGATACCCTCTGCTGCGATACGGTCAGCCTTCTTTGCGGTAGCAGCCATACCCTTCTCACGAAGGTACTTAACAGCAGCCTCGAAGTCACCGTCAGACTCAACAAGAGCCTTCTTGCAGTCCATCATACCACAGCCGGTCTGCTTTCTAAGTTCAGCAACGTCTTTAGCGGTAAATGCCATTTTTGTATTCTCCTTAAAATTTAATTCTTGAAAAAATTACTCAGCAGCCTCTACTGCCTCAGCCTCTGCTGCGGGCTCCTCCTGAACGCCGCCGTGAGCCTCGATAACTGCGTTTGCAAGTGCACCTGCGATAAGCTTGATAGCACGGATAGCGTCGTCGTTACCGGGGATGATGCAATCTGCATCGTCGGGATCACAGTTGGTGTCAACGATTGCAACTACGGGAATGCCAAGCTTCTTAGCCTCGAGAACTGCGTTACGCTCCTTGCGAGTATCTACGATGAATACGCAGGAAGGAAGGGTCTCCATATCCTTGATACCGCCGTAGGACTTCTCAAGGTCCTCGATCTCCTTAAGCTTCTTAGCAACTTCCTTCTTAGGAAGAAGGTCGAAGGTACCGTCTGCCTGCATCTTCTCAAGATCCTTAAGTCTCTTGATAGAACGACGAATGGTCTTGAAGTTGGTAAGCATACCGCCGGGCCAACGAACGTTTACGTAATACTGACCGCATCTCTGAGCCTCTTCCTTGATGGTCTCAGCAGCCTGCTTCTTGGTACCAACGAAAAGAACGGTACCGCCAGCCTGTGCGATCTCGGAAACGTAGTTGTAAGCCTCCTCAAACTTCTTAACGGTCTTCTGAAGGTCAACGATGTGAATACCGTTTCTCTGGGTGAAGATGTACTCTGCCATCTTGGGGTTCCACTTCTTGGTAGGGTGACCGAAGTGAACGCCTGCTTCAAGCAACTGCTTGATTGTGATTTCGAACATTTTATGTTCCTCCTTGGTTTTTTCCGCCACAGCGACATAATACTGCGACCCGCGTGGGCACCGGCAGTAAACCTACTCGCTGTGTGAGATATATTTTTTGTCTGTCGTTTTGACAGCTGTTATATATTATCATATTATTTATTAAATATCAAGGGGTTTGGAAAAAAATATGAAAGTTTACAATTTGTTCATATTTATACTTCCCTATTGCATTAAATTTTGCTTTGTGATAGAATAAATGCAAGAAGAAAAGGAGTTGATCTTTATGAAGGAAAGCTACGTTTTACTGAAGGTGAATATTGGCGAGGACGTTATGCTGCACCGATACTCTCCCCAAAATAAAAAGGGCGAAGGTGCTGTGATAATTTTCAGCGGCGGCGGATACAACCACCGTGCACTTCACGAGGCAGAGCCTTATGCACTGAAGCTAAACGATATGGGCATTGAAGCATTCGTATGTGACTATCACGTTGCTCCCTTCGGTCATCCTCTGCCACTCAGCGACGCAAGGCGAGCGGTAAGCTTTGTCAGATATAACGCAGAGAGGTGGGGCATTGATCCGCAAAAAATAGCCGTTATGGGCTCATCGGCGGGCGGACATCTTGCTGCACATTGTGCCACCAGCAAGGAGAAGCTGATTATTACGGGAATATCCGATGCGGATTATCGCCCCAACGCACAGATTCTCTGCTACCCTGTCACCGATGAATCCTCTCACAGTGGATCCTATGAAAACCTGATCGGCGACAAGAAGAGCCGCAGATTTAAGGAAAAGGACGTAAATCCTATTGCCCTTGCCGACGGGGACACTCCGCCTGCATTTATATGGCACACCTCCAGCGACGACTGCGTTGACGTAAAGAGCACCTATAAGTACGCTTTAAGGCTTTCGGAGCTTGGCATCCCGGTTGAGATGCATATATATCCCATAGGTATCCACGGCTTGGGTCTTGCCACGGGCGATCCGAAGCGAGAGCCGGTTGAGTACGTGCAAAGATGGCCCGAGGAGCTTGAGCGTTGGCTCAGGCTTATCGGATGGATAACCGAATAAAAACAAGGCGTTTTGCAAACTAAACGTTGCAAAACGCCTTGTTTTTATGTTAATCTTTAGCTCTAGGACTCTTTTCTATAAGGTAAAAATAGGGGGATGTGGGCGAGTTCAAAATATGGAATTCTGACGCACAGATGCGATACTTTGAAAGGGTCTTAAAGTACTCACGAAGCATATCACCCTCAAGTGCCCCCTCCTCATGCCCCGGATAGATGGCAACGATCAGAGCTCCGTCGGGTGCGAGCAGGTCGATTGCCGCCTCAACTGCAGGCATGGTAGTCTCACGCATAGTTGTAATAAACTTTTTACCGCTTCTCGGCAGGTAACCCAGGTTGAACATACCCGCCTTGATGGGCTCGGTTACAAATTCCTTTACTCTATGGTGAGATGCACAAATAAGTTCGTAATTCTCGGGGGCGTTATTTGCCTTAAGATGTGCCTCGGTGGAAATAAGAGCCTCCTCCTGAATATCGAAAGCGTATACCTTGCCGCTCTCACCTACGGTTTTGGAGAGAAAAAGGGTGTCGCCTCCGTTGCCCATAGTGAAATCAACGGCTACGTCGCCTTCAGAGAGGTGCTCGAGTATAAAATGCTTGTGTAATCCTACTAAATCTACCATTACAAATCCTTTTTTGATTTATCAGAACCTTATCCACCGCTAAAGCGGTCCACTTCCCCGGCAAGGAAGACTATGGTGTAGTCCTGCTAAATCTACATTTTCTATCACTTTGTCTTTTTTCTCATAGCCTCGATCTGCTCGTCGGTTGCGGGACGGACGAAGGCTGTGTAATTTGTTTTATAAATGACGAAGCCGGGCTTTGAGCCTTGTGGCTTCTTTATATTTTTCACCCTGGTGTAATCCACGGCAACGAGATCCGCGGTCGCCTTAGAGTATTTTGCGGCTATCTGTGCCGCCTCGGTGTAATCCTGCTCGGATGGCTCCTCGCCGTCACAGAGCATTATTACGTGAGAGCCGGGGATGTCCTTGGTATGAAACCAGAGGTCACCCTTCCCTGCCAGCTTGAACGTAAGGTTATCGTTCTGCAGATTATTTCGTCCGACGACAAGCTCCCAACCACCGCTTGTAACGAATCTGTGTGGGGTGGATGTAATCTTTTTCGGTGGTACGTACCCGCGAAGTCTTGACGCATAGCCTGATCTGTACAGCTCGTCGCGGATCTCAATAACGTCCTGCTCACACTCGGCACGGGACAGGAACTGTCTGACGCTCTCAAGATAACGAAGCTCGCTTTCCCACAGCTTGATCTGCTCGGTCAGGACGGTCCTGGCGGTCTTGCACTTGTTATAAAGCTTATACATTTTCTGTGCATTCTGCGAGGGGGTAAGCCTGGGATCAAGGCTGATCTCTATCTCAGGACAGCTCTCGTCATAGTAATCTACCGTACGGAAGCTCTCCATTCCTCGCTCCAGGCGATAGAGATTTGCGGTGATGAGATCGGCATTTCTCTTATATTCCTCGCCCCGTCCAGCATCCATAAGCGATTGCCTTTGAATACCGAGCTTTCTCTCGGTACGTGCCTCGGCATTATTTAATAGTATGGTAATGTCGTGGGCACGCTGATGGATATGCTCAAGCCTGTCCTTCTCCTCAAAATAAGTGTCCAGCATATCCGAAATACGCTCGTAGGTACGCTTATCAACCGTGTCACCAAGGTAGGTGATGTCCATATAGGAATAATCAACTGGCTTACCGTTTTTGTCAAATACCACGGTGGGCGTATATCTTTCCTCTATCAGAAGCTGCTGCCACTCCGAAAATACCTGATAAAATCTCTCGGCGTTAATCTGGCAGATGGGGGTATCGGTATGACCTGAGGCACGATATACAAGCTCGCGTGCTATCTGCGTTGCGATACCGGAATAGGTGGAGGTAATGAATTTTTCGCCAGTACGCTCGGAGGGAAATTCGCTGAGTTTTTTAAAGAACAGCTCTCTGTCGGGAGTGAGAGGAATGATCTTATCGGGCATTGCCGGAATCTGATATTTAAGCCCGGGGAGAACCTGTCTTACAGAGCTGGATGCAAAGTCGATAACCTTAAGAGCAGCAAGGATCTTACGCTCGGAGTCAAGCACGATAAGGTTGGCATATTTGCCCATTATCTCGCAGACGATAATTCTCTCGGTGGCAAATCCCATCTCGTCGTAGCAGGATACGGTGAACTCGGCAATTCTGTCAAATCCCGGCTGACAGACCGAGGTTATCCTTGCACCGAGGAAATGCTTACGAAGGAGCATACAAAACATAGGTGCCTTAAGGGGATTTTCCTTTTGTCTATCCGAAAGCTGAAGCCTGGGTGCGTTGGGACCCACGTTAAAAACGAGGCGACGGGAGGATCTGCCATGATGAATGATCATATCTATCTCGTCGTTTCTCGGCTGAAG
>JAZSEC010000019.1:0-11485 GCA_045531485.1 Eubacteriales bacterium
CGCACGAATGTACGAAACTATACTTTGAGATATTTTTTCACCCCGCCTCACCGATAAAGTGAGGCTATAGGTGTATCTGTAAAAAGCCTTCCCCGCCGGGGAAGGTGTCAGCAAAGCTGACGGATGAGGTGTTTAAATGCAAAAAATCACGAAATTAATCAGAACCGACGGAGAATTTACCGCCTTTCTCTCCTGTATGAAGGGGGCTTACGCCTCCGAGGAGTGTCTGCCAATCGCGGTAAACGGACTGACGGGCGGTGCAGAGTCGGCATTTATTGCCGAAGTCGTGCGTGAGGCGGTGAAGATCGCCCACTCGCCTGTGCTGGTCCTGGTGGAGAGCGAGGCAGAGCGTGCCGCCGTCACCGACCGTCTACGACTTGCAGGACTGAATGCAGTCGGCTACAAAAGGCGTGACCTTGTGTTCCATAATATCAGAGCCTCCCACGACGTTGACCGTGAGAGGCTATCGGTGCTTTCTCTCGCCCTTGCCGGCAGATGTGACGCCATAGTATCCACGCCCTCTGCCGCTTCATCTTTCACAATATGCCCCGAGGAGCTGTCCCGCCTTTCAATATGCGTCAAGGTTGGCGATATCCTCTCTCCCGAGGATCTGTCCGAGAGGCTGGTCACTATGGGCTTTGCCAGGGTGGAAACGGTAGAGAGCCGCGGTCAGTTCTCCAGGCGTGGCGGTATAGTCGATTTCTTCGGCGGTGAATCAGAATCGCCCATACGTATCGAGTTTTTTGGTGACGAGATCGACAGAATGTCCTATTTTGACCCAATTTCTCAGCGTACCACAGCCGTCTGCGAGGGTATAGATCTGCTTCCCGCAACCGAGGTTATGGTAAGTCCCGCCGCCAGAGGCAGAATGCTTGCTTCGGTAAACCGTCTTATCGATAAGGTAAAGGACGAAAACTCTAAGGCAAGGCTGCTTCGTGAGAAGGCAATCATCGAGGGTGACGGCAGCATAGACTTCCGTGACAAATACCTGCCTCTCATCTATGAAAGGGAGGCGACTCTCTTCAGCTATCTCTCCCGCGGCGGCAGATTTATCACTCTCACCGTCGGCACTAACAACTGCCTGGAGGAGCTGAAAAAATACCTTGGTTTTGTCGAAAATGACAAGCAGAGTTTACAAAAAGAGGGTTTACTTGAGGAAAAATACTCCAAATTTACGCTTACCGAGGAGGAATATAAAAGAGAAATCTCTTCCTCACTTACGGTTCATATAAACAGCTTCTCGGGTGGCGTGGGTGCTATGAGGCTTTCGGGTCTTTTCGGCTTCCGTGCCCGCAGATGCGTCAGCTACGGCGGTAACTTCAATATGCTCCTTGAGGATATTTCGGGCCTTCGTCGCTCTATGTACCGCATTGTTCTACTTACCGACAACCCGGTTGGTACGTCTTCGCTCATCTCGGCTCTTGCCGACTCGGATATTGCTGCCGCCACTCTTCCCAATGGTGATTTTGACCTGTTTTCGGCAGAAGGGGGTAGGATTTTCGTTACCGAGGGACATCACGAGGGCTATGATCTTATCAACTCCAAGATCGCCGTTCTCTCTATGGCAGAGGAGGGCGGAAGGGCAGTTATGGCTCACCGTCGCCGTCAGCGTATACTTCGCAAGACGGGTGGAGGCGGTAAGCGGCTGATGAGCTATGCCGATCTCTCCGAGGGCGATTACGTCGTTCACGCAAACTACGGTATCGGTCTTTTCGAGGGTATTCAGACGGTTACCACCTTTGGCGTTACCAAGGATTATATTACTATAAAATACGCAGGCACCGATAAGCTCTTCGTGCCCTGCGATCGCCTTGAAATGATAGGCAAATACATTGGCGAAAGGGATAAGGACGGCGGTGTCAAGCTTTCTAAAATGGGTGGCGGCGACTGGCAGAGAACCAAATCCCGTGCTAAAGCGGCGGCAAAGGATATTGCCAAGGGTCTTATTGCCCTCTATGCCGAAAGGCAGAGGCGACCCGGCTTTGCATTTCCCGAGGACTGCGACCTTGAGATGCAGTTTGCCGACTCCTTTGAATATGAGGAAACCGAGTCACAGTCGGTTGCCATCTCCGAGATAAAGGCGGATATGATGCGTCCCGTGCCGATGAACAGACTGCTATGCGGCGACGTTGGCTTCGGCAAGACCGAGGTGGCTCTGCGTGCCGCCTTCAAGGCTATTATGGGTGGAAAGCAGGTTGCCTTCCTCGTTCCCACCACCATTCTGGCTATGCAGCACTACCAGACCGCACTCTCCCGTATGCGTGGACTTCCCGTCAGCGTGGAGATGCTTACCAGATTCAAAAAGCCAAAGGAGCAGGCCGAGATCATCCGTAAGGTAAAGCGAGGCGAAACCGACATTCTTATCGGCACACACAAGCTGCTTTCGAAGAATCTTGAGTTCCGCGATCTCGGACTTCTCATCGTAGATGAGGAGCAACGCTTCGGTGTCAGCCAGAAGGAAAAGCTTAAGGAAATGGCAAGAAACGTGGACGTGCTTACCCTTACGGCGACTCCAATACCCAGAACGCTGAATATGGCAATGAACGGCATAAGCGATATTTCAATTCTCGACGAGGCACCCGAGGATCGCCGTCCTGTGCAGACCTACGTGCTGGAGCATGATGACGGCATAATCTACGACGCCATCAGACGTGAGCTGAGCCGCGGCGGTCAGGTGCTTTATCTCTATAACAAGATCGAGTCCATAGGCATCGTGGCAGATAGAATTGCCCACGATATGCCAGACGCACGCGTGGCGGTTGCCCACGGACAGATGGATAAGGATGAGCTGGAGGACATCTGGCGTATGCTGGTGGCAGGAGATATCGACATTCTCGTCTGCACCACCATTATCGAAACGGGAATAGATCTTCCCACCGCAAACACCCTTATTATCGAGAATGCCGATCGCTTTGGCCTATCTCAGCTTCATCAGATCCGAGGCAGAGTCGGTCGCTCGGAGAGGCAGGCGTATGCCTACTTTACCTACCGTCCGGGCAAGGCACTTACCGAAATCGCCGAAAAAAGACTCTCCGCCATCAAGGAATATGCCGAGTTCGGTGCCGGCTTTAAGATCGCACTCTGCGACCTGGAGATTCGAGGTGCGGGAAATTTGCTGGGTGCTCAGCAGCACGGATATATTGACAGCGTGGGCTACGATCTCTACGTCAAGCTGCTTAACGAGGCGGTTCTTGAGGAGCGTGGCGAGTCCCGCGGACAGAGGGCAGAGGCACTTATCGATATGAAGATATCCGCCCATATTCCCGATAGCTTTATCCCTGCACAGTCGGGACGAATGGAGATGTATAAGAAGATCTCGCTTATCACCTCGCCCGAGGATGCCGAGGATATTCTCGACGAGATAATCGACAGATACGGCAACCCTCCGAGAACGGTAGAGCGACTGCTGGAGGTAGCACTTATGAAGGCTATCTGTGAGGAGGTGGGCATCAGCCGTGTGGAATGTAAGGATGACAGCCTTGTCTTCATGACCGGCAGGCCTGATCTTGCACTCTGGTCGGAGCTTTTTGTAAAATACAAGGGCATGAGGATCGCTCCCACCGCCGACCGTGTGATATATAAATTCCGTGGCGGCGAGCCCTCAAGGACGGGTAAGGATATACTGATGGATTACTATTCCTTCTTTAAAGAATCCGTCAAATAAGTAAAAAACAAACAAAAAACAGCTAAAATGCAAACTAAACCTTGCAAATTAGCTGTTTTTTCTATTAAAAACGCCTTTAATTCCGAATTAACATTTACATTCGGCTGCCTTGTCGCCCTTACGGATCTTGTAGATCTCCTCGGCGGCAAGACGGGTCTTACAAACTATATCGCCCTCTACCTTGGGGAAGAGGTAGTAGAGATAATCTGCATTACCTATGCCGATGATATCGCCGATCTCATACCAGAAGAAGTCGGCGTTAATGGTGTGAGAGCAGAGCGGCTTATGCTCGTAGTGAAGCTGACCGTCGCAGCCGTCAAGCACAAAGCCGTCGATGTTGTGAATAAGACGTCCCGAGCCAACCCGATACATCTTATCTATATCTCTTGCCATAACGATATCGACCTCGGTATCAAGGAGGTACTCGCCTCGCTCGATCTCCTCTTTTACGCATTCTCTCTCCCATCTGTACCAGTCGGGAATATGGGAGAACTCGGTCACGCCGTTATCAGCGTGGAGCTGACCGTACTCGTCCATAGTGTAGACCTTGCCGCAGGCCTTACAGCTGAGGGTGATACCCTCGCCGTGCATCCTGCCCTCTGCCTTACAGTGAGGACATTTATAAAGCACGCGGTTGAGTGCTTCGGCTCTCTTGGGATGATTTTCAACTATCTTATTTTCCTTCTGCCACTTGAAGTTGTCGAAGGAGAACTGCTCCTTGACCACCGCCTCAATCTCCTCGGCCGTCATTCTCTCAATATCCTCGGGAGAGAGCAGGTAGGTCATGGTGGCGGAGATCTTATTCTTTCTTACGTGAAGGTTATTGTAAAGGGGAGTATGATGGAATGCACCGCGGGTCAGCACCATAACCACGGGAACCTTAAGCAGCTTGATAAGCTTACCTGTTGAATCACCGATGTTGGTTGCCGTTCCGTCAAAGGAATAGCAGGCCTCGGGATAAAGAACCACCGAGCTGTTCATCTTTCTGGTAATTCTCATCATATTTCTGACGAGATTCGGGTCGGAGGTATACTTGTTCGTGGGAACGCAGCCGATCTGTCTGAGCAGCCAATCCATACCTACGAAGGCATCCGACGTGGTAACGATATTGAACACACGTGGGTAAAGAATCGATACGATTATCTCCATATCAATAAATCCCGAGTGATTCATAAGGAAGAGAGCAGGCTCCTTTTTTCCAAGCCTTTCCATACCTATCCTCTCACACTTAAAGTCCGTTCTGAGAAGCGAGGGCAGGGAAACAAGCTTAAGGAGCGTACGCCAGAAGATATTCGGCTTTATAGGCTTGTACTGCTTTCTTTTAGGCATAGCCATAACCTCGGCGTAGCTTTTTTCAATTATGTTCGTCTTCATAAGATTATCCTTTTCGTTTGATATTATGATATCTCGCCGAATACCATTTTATCACGAATTGTTGATATTTGCAACAGATTTGAGTGGTTAATTAACTTTTGATGGAGAAAGTTTGTCCGATTTGTAAATAAATCTATGCCTTTTTTGTCAAAAAACACCAAAGATTAAACGTAAAGCTATTGATTTTGCGTAATTATTTATGTTATAATATAAACGGAAAAATATTATCTTATCAAGGGAGGGTGTGTAAATGAATGAGCTTCGTCTTGTAAACCGGTACGTCCGCGATCAGCAGGCGGGCAAGGAGGTATACGCCTATTGGTGCTTTAAAAGGCCTGCCGTTATTGTCGTATACTGTGCTATCGCATTTTATTTTTCCTCGCTGATCTATTATCTTTCGCTGGGTCTTATACCCGAGCTGTGGATGATCATTCTCGCCGTCCTTTTCCTCGCTATCCAGCCGATACAGTACTTTGTATTGCTTGATCGCCTGAAAAAGCAGGAGGATCTGCTCCTACACGGCAAGCCCCTTGAGATCTACGTGGCATTTACCGAGGATAAGATATTCTTAAGCCCCGATAAGCCTGATGAGTACATTCTTCTGTCCGATCTGAAGTCTGCCTTTGAAACTAAGAATTATATCGTTCCCGTAACGAAAAATAATATGCTCCTCATACTCCGTAAGGACAGCTTTACCCTGGGAAACGTGGATATGCTCCGTGATCTTCTCTGGGACAGAGGCATTAAGGTCAGAGGACTGAAGAGATAAGGTAAGACGATTCAAAAATAAACTTTAAGAGGTAATTATGCTTTCCAAGATATATACCGCAGGCACGCTTGGTATCGACGGCTTTGAGGTTACCGTCGAATGCTCCGCCTGGGACAGACTTCCGAAATTTGATCTGGTCGGCCTTCCCGACACTGCTGTAAAGGAGGCGAAGGGCAGGGTGCGTTCTGCCTGCGAGAACTCGGGCTTTAATTTCCCACCCCTTGAGCTGATGATAAATCTCGCTCCCGCCAATATAAAGAAGGAGGGATCCTCCTTCGACCTGGCTATTACCGTGGCTCTGCTTCAGTGCGACGGCACTATTCCAAGATCGCTTGATCTCTCGGATAAGTGCTTTATCGGTGAGCTTTCACTCTCGGGTGAGCTGCGTGCGGTGGGCGGCATTCTGCCCATGACGGTATCTGCCAGGGACAGCGGCAGACGTGAAATATACGTGCCTCAGGATAACGCAGGCGAGGCGGCTGTAGTTGATGGAATCTCGGTTTACCCGGTAAGAAATCTCCGCCAGCTCGTCAATCATATAAAGGGCATCGAGTCGATCGATCCCATCTGCTTTGATCCGTCGGCATTTGATCTTACAAATCACGCGGCAGGCGTGGATTTTGCCGACGTTCGCGGTCAGCTTAAGGCAAAGCGTGCCTTGGAGATCGCCGCCGCAGGTGGTCATAACGTGCTTATGATAGGCCCTCCCGGTGCGGGTAAATCCATGCTGGCAAAAAGACTTGCCACCATTCTTCCCGATATGATCTTTGACGAGGCGGTAGAAACCACCAAGGTGCATTCGGTTACCGGTATTCTCAGATCCAATCTTGTCACCGACCGTCCCTTCCGCTCGCCTCATCATACGGTCAGCCCCGTGGGTATGATCGGCGGAGGTGCAAATCCCAGACCCGGCGAGATCTCCCTCGCTCACAACGGCGTGCTTTTCCTCGACGAGCTTCCCGAATTTCCCAAGACGGTTACCGAGGCTCTCCGTCAGCCTCTTGAGGACGGCGTGGTTACCGTTACCCGTGCGGCGGCAAAGGTGACCTATCCCTCCTCCTTTATGCTCGTCTGTGCCATGAACCCCTGTAAGTGCGGTTACTTTGGCGACCCCACCAAGCAGTGCAGATGTGCCCCCGGTGCCATCAGCAAGTACCTTGACCGTGTGTCAGGGCCTCTTCTTGACCGAATAGATATCGAAATAGAGCTGCCCGCCGTTACCTATAACGAGATATCGGGCAGGACTGCTCCCGGTGAGCCGAGCTCTGCCATTCGTCAGCGTGTCAATGCGGCACGCAGATTTACCGACGACAGACTTCGTCGCGGCGGCGACACTCCCGGTGTGCTTAATTCCAGAATGTCCACCGACCTCCTTCGTAAATACTGTACTCCGAACGAGGAGGGCAGCAACCTTATGAAGCAGGCCTTCGAGTCCCTTGGACTCTCTGCAAGAGGTCACGACCGAGTTCTCCGAGTAGCCAGAACCATAGCCGATCTCGACGGCATGGATGAGATAAATGCAGACCATATCGCAGAAGCGATTATGTATAGGAGCTTGGACCGCAAATACTGGAAACGCTGACGGGTGATTTTTGGTGAAATTCGCCGTTTTTTCCCAAGCTCGACGTAGGTAACTACGCCTTCGGGTAAAAAAACAACAAATTTCCCTCAAAAATCCCTTCGCCAGGAGGTGGTACGCCTTCGGGTCGCGAGCCACGAATTCTATCTCAAAATCTCTTTGTCAGATGTGCTACACCCTTGTATCGCATTCAACAACCTAACCTCCAAAACCCCTCCGCCAAAAAGAACCTTCCCCTTGGGGAAGGGGGACCGCCTTGGCGGTGGATGAGGTATTAACCTTGTACTTTCTTTTTTGCTTTTAAATTCTTTCGAAAGGAGTAAGATAATTGTATAGAATAACAAAGCTCCCCGAGCTTCTTGCTCCTGCGGGCGATATGGAGTGCCTTTATGCCGCTGTGGCGGCAGGTGCAGATGCGGTGTATCTTGGCGGCAAACGCTTTGGTGCCCGTGCCTTTGCAAAGAACTTTGAAATTGACGAGCTTGCTCTGGCGGTGCGTTACTGCCACCTTCATGGAGTGAAGCTTTACGTTACCTTGAATACTCTTATTGAGGATATCGAGCTTGACGACGCAGTGAAATACGCTGCCGAGCTTTATCGCATCGGCGTTGATGCGTTGATCGTTTGCGATCTCGGAGTGATTGCGGCAATTCGCCGTCACGTTCCTAACCTGGAGCTTCACGCATCTACACAGATGTCGATAAATAACACCTATGGTGTTAAGGCTGTCGCTGAGATGGGACTTTCCCGTGCGGTAGTGGCTCGCGAGCTGTCGCTTCGTGAGATAAGATCGGTGGTGGATAGCTCTCCCCTGGAGATTGAGGTGTTTCTTCACGGAGCACTATGCGTCTGTCATTCGGGACAGTGCCTCTTCTCCTCTATGGTCGGGGGCAGAAGCGGTAACCGAGGCGAGTGTGCTCAACCCTGCCGTCTGCCCTTCAACGGCGGAAAATATCCTCTGTCCTTAAAGGATCTTTCGCTTGCCGATCATATTCCCGAGCTTATCGAGTCGGGCGTTGCCTCGCTTAAGATCGAGGGCAGAATGAAATCACCCGACTACGTTTATACCGTGGTGTCGGTTTACCGACGTCTGCTTGACGAGGGCAGGGCGGCAAACGGTAAGGAAAAAGAGCTGCTTCGCCGTGCCTTTTCCCGCGGCGGATTCACCGACGGATATTTTCTCGGCAAGACCGAGAGCGGTATGCTTGGCGTCCGCTCCGACAGTGATAAAAAGGACAGCCGTGCCTTAGAGTCGCTTAAATTCGAGGCGGCAAGGCATCCCGTCACCGCTGTCGTTAGCCTTCGACTTGGCGAGCCTGCCATGATGACTCTTACCGATGGCACAAGGACCGTCACCGTCAGCGGACAGACACCGGTCGCGGCAGAAAATTCGCCTCTTACGTCCGATTCTGTGAGGTCAAGACTTGCCAAGATGGGCAACACCCTTTTGTCCCTTGATCCGTCGGATATTGAAATTACACTTGACGATAATATAAATCTGCCTCCCTCTGCTCTTAATGCTCTGAGGCGTGAGGCAGCAGAGAAATTTGAATATACAGGTAGGGATTTACCTGAAATCAGCTATACGTATAAGCGAAAGGCTGACAAAATGGCAAAGCCCATCTTCACCGCACAGTTCTTCTCAGAGGATGGCTACCTTGATGCCTTAAGGCGTGACGGTCAGACACTCGAAAGGCTTGACGTTGCCTTTCTGCCTCATACTGCAGGGGTCGAGTCGCTTATACGCTCCGGTGGAGTTTATCTGCCTCCCGTTATCCTGGATTCCGAGTGGGATGAGGTCAGATCATCCCTTGAAAATGCGGCAAAAGGCGGCGTAATGTACGCTTTAGTTAGCAATATCGGGCAGATTGAGATGGTAAAGAGCCTTGGATTCACTCCCATCGGCGACTTCAGGCTGAACGTAACCAACGGTGAGAGTGCCCGTGCGTATGCCGAAATGGGCGTTGAGCATCTTATCCTCTCGCCCGAGCTTACTCTGCCGAAGGCCAGAGATATTGGTGGTGGACTTATCACCTATGGCAGAATTCCTCTGATGATCACCGAGAGGTGCTTTATTTCGGAGAATTTTGGCTGCTCATCATGTAACAAATGCTCGCTCACCGACCGAAAGGGCGAAAAATTCCCTATGCGTCGCGAGTTTTCACACAGAAATATTATTTTTAACAGCGTACCTACCTATATGGGCGATCGTGAAGAGGAGCTTCGAAGCTATAGGCTCCCATCTCACCATCTTATCTTCAGCACCGAGTCGGGGCAGGAGATTATGTCGGTGCTTCGCTCTCATCTTAAGGGCGAGTCCCTTCCCAGAAGAGTAAGAAGGGTAGGCAGAAGGTAAAGCTCGTAATGCAGAGCTTAAAAGTGCAAAATTAAGGAGAAAAACAAATGGTAAGACGAGAAATAAAGAATTTCAAGCTTAAGATAGGAGATAGCAGCTACGACTGCAGCGTTCCCTGCTCGGTAAAGTCTGTGCTTGAGTCCGCAGGCGAGAGCCTTAGCGGAGCCGAGGTGGACAGAGCCAGCTTTGAGGCTACCGTATACGTTGACGACGTAGCACTTGCTATGCGTAATTTCTACGTTCGCATCAAGGGCATCTCTGCTCCTGCGGATATATACGTTGGCGAGGAGATGGTCTGCCGTACCGATGGCAAGGCTCCTATCTATAATATTGATCTCTCCGGACTCTTAGAGCATGGCGACAACCTTATATCCGTTCGCTTTGATTCCTCGGTTGCGGGCGATCTTACCTATGCGGGCATTTCTGCTCCTGCGGAGATCCTTCGCTTCTCCTCGGCTATAATCGACCGTGTTTTCCTCACCCAGACTCACTCTGAGGGTGAAGTTACCCTGGGTATCGATCTTGATCTTATCGGCGATCCCACCTCCGTGCGTGCGGTCGCAACGCTGGTATCCTCCACGGGACAGATATACTACGGCGGTCTTACCAGGGGGCAGGGAAGCATTGTAATAAACGATCCTCTTTACTGGTGGCCTAAGGGTCACGGCGTGCAGAATCTCTACCGTCTGACAGTAAATCTCTACGGCGACACCGACATTGAGGACAGCACAACCCTCCGTATCGGTCTGCGTACCGCAGAGCCTGATGAAAAGGGCGGACTTATTATTAACGGCGTGCCTCTTCTTCCTATGGGTGCGGTGTTTATTCCCGAGAGTGATCCCGATTTTACCTCTGCCGACGACAGAGTGAACGCCTCGGTCACCTCCGCATCAATGGCGGGCTTTAACTGTCTTATCATTCCTCACGACGCACCTACGCCTACCGAGAGGTTCTTCGAGCTTTGCGACGTTCACGGCATTATGGTCATTGAGGAGCATACATATATTGACGATTCGGTTGCGGATTCTCTTCATAACAGAGGTCACCACGCATCCCTCTGTCTTATCGATCTTATCAGTCCCGACGATCGCACCGAGGATATTGAAAGACTGGCGGCAAGGCTGCCCGATCTGAAGGTAAAGGATCTGCTTGAGCAGCCGAAATATCTCGGTCTGCCCTCCCTTCCTTCGATGAAAACCGTTCGTGCGGTTATTCCCGAGGGCGAGAGAAGCCTGTTCTCCCACTCTATCGAGTCTATTGCCGAGGAGGGTGCTATCCGCGATATGCTTCTGTCGGTTGCAGATCGCTATCCCTATCCTCAAGATCTCTCTGCCTTTGCCTACGCCTCGGCCCTTGCCTCCGCACATAAGGTTGGCCTTGCGATAAAGGAGAGCCGACTTACCCTCGGTGCATCGGGCAGACCCGTGTTCTACCGACTTCGCGATACAGAGCTTGCCATATCCGCCGCCGCCATCGACTATCGCGGCAGATGGAAGCCTCTTCAGTATTATACCTCCCGCCATTTCGCACCCATAACTCTCTATGCGGATATGGATGAGGGCAGAGTACGCTTCTCTGTATCCAGTCAGCGTCGCACCGACTGTATCGGCAGTCTGGAATACCGTATTGCCGATGCATCCAACTACACGATCTTCAAGGATTCCATTCCCTGTGAGATCACCGCTATGACCTCTCTTGAGATACACAGTGCTGATATCAGCGAGATTATCAGGGGACACGAGA
>JAZSEC010000024.1:0-75534 GCA_045531485.1 Eubacteriales bacterium
AGGAATACGAGACCCGCTACGGCATCACCCTTGACATTACCGCCGAGGAATACGAAAAGCTGACGGCAGAGCAAACAGCTCTTTACGAGCAGGCACTGAAGGAGCTTTCCGCCGACGAAGAATTTAACTATCACTATACCATGCTCATCCAACTCACCCTGCTGATCACCACCTTTGGCATTCTGCTGGGCTTTTTGTTGTTGGAATTTTTGGTGCCCTTGCTTTTTGGGAACGGACAAACCCTGGGCAAAAAGATCTTTGGCCTTGCGGTTATGAGATACGACGGAGTCAGAGTCACTCCTCTTATCATGTTTGTACGTACCATTCTTGGTAAATGTACGGTTGAGACTCTTGTGCCGGCTATGGTTATCGTTATGTTCCTCACCGGCAGCGGCGGATTTTTCTCCGTACTCTTTATTGCCATATTCCTTATTGCACAGCTGATATTCATTCTCTTCACCAGAGAAAGAACGCTTATCCACGACATCCTCGGCCAGACCGTTGTAGTTGATTTTGCCAGCCAGATGATCTTCGACACGCCTGAGGCACTGCTTGAATATAAGCAGAAGATTGCAGAGGAAAAGGCACAGAAAAAGGAATATTGATTTAAGATCAACTAAGCGAATATTTATTTGTTTGCGAAGCAACATAAATTTTATATAATGAAAGGAAGATTCCATGAAAGTTGAGTTGCAAAATCTAACAAAAATCTTCCCCGGCAGAAACAAGAAGGTTCATGAAGAAGTGGTTGCGGTAAATAACTTTACCTTTACCATTCCCGACGGCAAGCTCGTTGGTCTTCTCGGCCCTTCCGGTTGCGGTAAGTCCACCACTCTCTATATGATCAGTGGTCTTCAGCAGCCCTCCGGCGGAAAAATCTTCTTTGGAGAAGAGGACGTTACCGATCTCTCTCCCGAGAACAGAGGTATTGGACTTGTGTTCCAGAACTACGCCCTCTACCCCCACATGACCGTTAAGCAGAACATCATGTTCCCCCTCCAGAACCTCAGAGGTCCTGACAAGATGGAGAAGGACAAGATGATCGAGCGAGCTTACGAGGTTGCTAAGCTTGTTCAGATCGATGAGCTTATGGACAGAAAGCCCAGTGAGCTTTCCGGCGGTCAGCAGCAGAGAGTTGCTATTGCAAGAGCTCTCGTAAAGATGCCCAGAGTTCTCCTCCTCGACGAGCCCCTCTCCAACCTTGACGCCCGTCTTCGTCTTCAGACTCGTGAAGAGATCAGAAGAATCCAGAGAGAAACCGGTATCACCACTGTATTCGTAACCCACGACCAGGAGGAGGCTATGTCCATCTCCGACCTTATCGTAGTTATGAAGCTCGGCGTTGTTCAGCAGGTAGGTAAGCCCCAGGAGGTTTACGACAATCCTACCAACCTCTTTGTTGCCAAGTTCCTTGGTACTCCTCCCATCAACGTATTTGACGGTGAGGTTCGCGACGGCAAGCTTTATCTTGGTGATTCCGCCGTCCTTAACGTTTCCGGCGTTGACGACCGCAGCGTTTACGTAGGCATCCGTCCCGAGGGCTTTGTTCCTTCCGAAAGCGGTGCACTTATTTGCGGCCTTAACAACGTTGAGGTTATGGGACGTGACGTTTCTGTTGTTTCCACACACCCTGCATCGCTCAATCCCGTAGTTCGCTCTATCGTTGACGCAGACTACAAGATCGATAAAGAGGATGCGACTGTTAACTTTGATCTTAAGCCTCATAAGGTATTCCTCTTTGATAAGGAAACTGAAGAAAGAATTTACTTCGAGGTGTAATTATGGCAAACGAATCCGTAGCTAAGAAATCATATCCACTGTATGAAGCTAGGAAGAAAATCGACGCCTTTCTCAGAAAGATCAAGTTCGATCAGTGGAAGGGATGGTTATACCTCTCTCCCGCTCTCGTGCTGCTTGCGATCTTTACCCTCTGGCCTATATTCAATACTGTAAGATTCTCCTTCCTTGAGGGATATAACAGTATGGGTGCACTTAAAGGTGAGGTCTTCAACTTCGGCCTTGGCAACTTTAAGTACGTTATAGGATATAAGGGCTTCAAGGACTGTCTGTTCAACACGGTTATTCTCTGTGTGCTTACAGTTCCGCTCTCCACCTTCCTTGCACTTCTTATTGCAGTATGTCTGAACTCTATTAAGTTCCTTAACAGATTCCTTCAGACCATATACTTCCTTCCCTACGTTACCAACTCTATCGCTATCGGTATGGTATTCGCTGCAATGTTCAACATCGTAGGCTACAACCACGCTGATATCAACAGCAGTATGTCGCTTGGTATCGTAAACAACGTTATTCAGTTCTTCGGCGGTGAGCCGATCAACTGGATCAATATGTTCTCCGATTACTGGAGCAACATCTGGGTACTGGTAATCTATATCGTATGGAATGCCCTGCCCTTCAAGATCCTTATCCTCCTCGGCGGTCTGCAGAGTGTAAACAAGCAGTACTATGAGGCAGCTAAGGTTGACGCTACTCCCAAGTGGAGAGTGTTCACTAACATAACCGTTCCGCTCCTTTCTCCCATGATCGCCTACGTTGTTATCACAGGCTTTATCGGCGGCTTCAAGGAGTACTCCTCTATCGTAGGTATCTTTGGTGAGGATATGGCTCCTCCCGGTGATGCGGGCAGACTTAATACCATGGTTGGATATATCTACGATGCGATCAACGGAGCAACCAAGCAGTACGGCCGTGCGAGTGCCGCTGCTATCCTTCTGTTCCTTATCATCTTTGCTGTAACGCTGGTTAACCTCTACGTCAGCAAGAAGAAGACTCATTATTAAGGAGGTGCCGACTATGTCTAATGTTGAAAATAACGTAAGCGTTAACGAGGCTAAGGCCGGTTCCATCAATACAATGGCAGAAAGAGATATGAAGAAGGTTGCCACCCATCAGCTTATCGGAAAAATAATCTCTCAGGTGGTTATTTACGTATTCCTGATCGCGATCGCAATCATCGTCCTCTTCCCCTTCTATTGGATGATCATCTCCTCCCTTAAGGATCTGAGTGAGTACAAGCTTTCTACTCCCACCCTCTTCCCTAAGGTTATCCACCTTGAAAACTATGCTAAGGCGTTCAGCACCGGTAATCTCGGCGTTCTGTTCATAAACACCGTATACGTTGGCGTAGTTTCCACCATCTTCTCTCTTGTGATCACCGTGCTTTCCGCATTCGCCTTTGCACGTCTTGAGTTCAAGGGTAAGGATTCTCTCTTTGCATTACTTCTTGCAACCATGATGATCCCCGGCGAGCTCTTCACCATCACAAACTATGAGACTGTTTACAACTTTGGCTGGATGAATACCTACACGGTACTTATCGTTCCCTTCCTCGTAAGTGTATTCTACATCTACCTGCTCAAGCAGAACTTCATGCAGATTCCTAACGAGCTGTACCTCGCCGCTAAGGTTGACGGTACTACCGACCTTAAGTATCTCTGGAAGGTTATGATTCCCCTGGCACTTCCCACCCTCATCTCTATCACTATCCTTAAGATGATGGGCTCCTGGAACTCCTATATGTGGCCCAACCTTGTTACCAAGAGTGCAAACATGGAGCTCGTTACCAACGGTCTTCGTAACGCATTCACCGAGGCAACAAGCGGTGAGACCGATTACCCTGTACAGATGGCGGCGGTTGCTATCGTATCCGCTCCCCTCTTCATCGTGTTCCTCTTCTTCCGTAAGTACATTATGAAGGGCGTTTCCAGATCCGGTATCAAGGGTTAATTAATCTCGTTTTAATGACGAAAGTCTTAAAAATAAACAAAAAAGGAAGGACAAACCAATGAAAAAGCATCTTTTGGCACTTCTCGTTCTCGTTACTATGCTCGTAAACATTTTCGCAATGTCGAGCTGTAACCTTCTCCCCGGCAACGGAGGTGGTGAGGGCGGCGAAGAAGAAGGTAAGATCAACATTACCTTCTACCACACCATGGGCGAAAACCTCAGAACTGTTCTTAACTACTACATTGAGGACTTCGAGGCTCTCTTCCCCAACATCAACGTAATTCATGAGCAGGTTGGTAGCTACGACGACGTTCGTGACACCATTTCCACCGAGCTCACCGTTGGTGCACAGCCTAACATCGCTTACTGCTATCCCGACCACGTTGCTCTTTACAACGTTGCAATGGCTGTAACCGTTCTTGACGACTACATCGACTTCGAGGGCTCCTACACCTTCGCAGACGGCGTTACCGTAGAGAACGTTGGCCTTACCCCTGCACAGAAGGACGACTTCATCCAGGGTTACTACAACGAGGGTAGACAGTTCGGTGACGGCAAGATGTACTCTCTCCCCCTCTCCAAGTCTACCGAGGTTCTTTACTACAACAAGACCTTCTTCGACAAGGAAGGACTCACTCCTCCCACCACCTGGGAAGAGATGGAAGAGGTTTGTGCATACATTAAGAACAAGTACCCCGATTCTACTCCTCTTGGATACGACTCCGAGGCTAACTGGTTCATCACTATGTGCGAGCAGCTTGGCACACCCTACACCTCCGCAACCGGCGAACACTTCCTCTTCGACAATCCTGCTAACCATGCATTTGTTAAGGACTTCAGAGAGTGGTTCGTTAAGGGCTACGTAACTACCCAGGATATCCTTGGCGGTTACACCTCCGATATCTTCAAGACCCAGAAGTCTTACATGTCCATCGGTTCTTCCGCAGGTGCAAAGCACCAGTCTCCCGATGACGGTTCCTTCGAGGTAGGTATCGTTCCCATTCCTCAGGTTAACGCTGAGAACGGTAAGGTTATTTCCCAGGGTCCCTCTCTCTGCATCCTTGAGAACACTAACCAGGATGAGGTTATGGCTTCTTGGCTCTTCGTTAAGTTCCTTACCACCAACGTTGGCTTCCAGGCTGAGTTCTCCGAGGCTTCCGGTTACGTTCCCGTAATCAAGTCCGTTGCATCCGACCCCGATTACATGGAGTTCCTTGACAGTGCAAACGGCTACGAGGACGGTATCGCAGCTTACTCTGCAAGAGTATGTCTTGAGCAGGAATCCTACTACTACACCTCTCCTGCATTCAACGGTTCTTCTACCGCTCGTGACCAGGTAGGTGCTCTTCTCCAGAAGTGCTTCGCTATCAGTGCTAACGACGACGCCGGCGTGGATGCGGCTATCAAGGCAGCATTCAAGGATGCGGTTGACGAATGTAAGTATCAGGTAGGCGGAAACTAATCTTTCTAAAATCTATCAATAGGTAGAGAAAATCTATTAAGAAAGTAGATTGAAACGAATGAAGCAGCTTAATAAATTATTAGCTTTGCTTCTCCTCGTATGTACCCTTATCTCCAGCCTTGTCGCTTGTGATTTCGGCAAGGGTGGAGATGAGCTTACCGACTTCGTAAGCCAGGTTAAGCTCGATATGAACTCCGAGACCCTCAAGCAAGAGGTTACGGTTAAGGCGTACATAGACGGAGACACCACGCACTTCTACGTTCCCACGTCTGTAAGTAAGACCGGAATACTTAAGGCAAGATATCTTGCTATTAACACCCCCGAGTCTACCGGTAAGATCGAGGAATACGGTAAGAAGGCGTCCAATTTCACAAAAACCAAGCTGAAGGAAGCCGAGAAAATCATCGTTGAGTCCGACGATGGTAAGTGGAACGTTGACTCCACCGGCGACAGATATCTCGTATGGGTATGGTACAAGCCCGTTGGCGGCGATGAGTACAGAAACCTTAATCTCGAGATCCTTCAGGAGGGCCTTGCAATAGCATCCAACTCCAGCCAGAACCGTTACGGTACATACTGCGTTGCTGCTATCGATCAGGCAAGATCCCACAAGCTTAACTGCCACTCGGATGTTCCGGACCCCGATTATTACTACGGCGAGGCAATTGAGCTTACAATCAGCGAGCTTCGTGGAAACATCGAGAGCTACGAAGGTGCTAAGGTTGCATTCAACGGTATCGTTACCGAGAAATACAACAACGGCGTATACGTTGAGGCTTATGATGATGAAACGGGCATGTATAACGGAATGTACGTTTACTACGGCTTCAACCTTTCGGGTGCAGGCATCAGAATCCTCTCCGTAGGTAACGAGGTTCGTATCGTTGGTACCGTATCCTACTACGAAACCGGCGATTCCTGGCAGGTGTCAGGCCTCCAGTACCGCTCCAGAGTTGAGGATGATCCCGACAACATCCAGAAGCTTAGTGAAGGTAACACTCCCTCCTATCTCCCCACCACCGCAGAGCAGTTCACCTCTAAGGTAAACCGCGTTGTTATCGAGGATGGCGAGGAGGTTCTCAAGGAATTCGATTATGCAAAGCTTTGTCTTGCTACATCGATCTCCATGAACGGACTCCAGGTAGTAAGAACCTATACTACCGACAACGAGGAAAGCTCCTCGAACGGTGCTATCACCATTACCTGTAAGGTTGGCGATATCACAATTGACGTACGTACGACCGTACTCAGAGATGCAGACGGTAACGTTGTTACAGAAGATCTCTTCAAGGGAAAGACCATCGACGTTAAGGGCGTTATTGACTGCTTCCAGGGAACATACCAGATCAAGGTGTTCTCACTTGAAGATATTGTTATTCACTAAATGATTAAACCAAAATTATATTTTTTTAATAAAGAAGGAGCAATCATGAAAAAAATCTTATCTTTAATTCTCATCGCTGTTCTCTGCCTTGGTATTTTCACCGGCTGTGAACTCCTCAACAAGATTCCCGGCCTCGGCGGCAACGGCGACAATGGCGACAATGGCGAAAACATTGAGTACAACCTCCCCAAGGCTGCTGAGTACATCAGCACTCTCTACAGAGGCAACCCCAATGAGGACGGCCTTGTTATCACTCAGAGCGACTTTACCGTAGTAGGTCAGTGCAGAATTAAGGCTGTTCCCTACACCGTAAACTGGTCTGTTGATAACGAGCTTGTTAAGGTAACCAAGGGCGAGGACGGCAACTGGACTGTTGACGTTACCTCCGATTCCGAGGTTGCTTACGACTACAAGCTTACCGCTACCATCATCGCAGGTGACAACACCAGCACCGAGGTAGTATTCAACTTCCACGTTAACGCTTACGTTCTCTCCTCCTTCGAGGAGTACATGGCAGCAGGTCAGGATGACGTTGTTACCATTGAGGGTGTTGTTGTTGGTATCAACGCAAAGAGCCTTGGTAACTCCAGAAACCACCTCTTCCTTGCAGACCAGAACGTTGTTGGCGGTTACTACATTTATCAGATGGATGCTGACCCCATCGAGTCCGGCATCAAGCTTGGTATGACCGTATCCGTTACCGGTCCCGTTTCTCCCTACTCCGGCATGCAGGAGATCAAGGGCGGTGTTGCTACCATCATCGACGAGACCATCAAGGATCCCTTCGTTCCTGTTGACATCACCGAGGCTTTCAAGAACGGTGATTCTCTCAAGAACTACGTAGGTCTTCCCGTAACCATTAAGGGCGTTACCATCGGCAGCCAGGATCTTGCAACCTCCAGCAGCCAGTACCTCTACTTCGAGCTTAACGGTGTTAAGTCTTATGTAAGAACCTACATCACCGACTTCCCCACCGGCCTTGAGATCGTAGTTAACGAGGACACCACTGTTACCAGTGCTGACAAGACCGCTATCGACGAGGCTCACGCAGCTAAGTTCGGTTGGACTGCTAACGCTACCGGTATTCTTGTTCTTTACAACAGTGCTCCCTATCTCATTCCTATGGACACCAACTGCTTCGAGTATCTCGAGTTCGTTGAGAAGACTGCTGACGAGAAGATCGCAGCTGAGCTTGACGGTCTTACCTTCGAGAGCACCTTCACCTCCGATACAGTTGTAGATCTTCTTCTTGCAGGTAAGAACTACTCTGACGTAGCTATTTCCTGGGCTTCCGATAACGATGCAATCGCTATCGCAGACGGCAAGGCTACTATCGTTGTTCCCGAGAAGGGCGTTACTGTAAAGCTTACCGCTACCCTTACCTGCGGCGACAAGTCCGCTACTAAGGAGTTCGAGGTTAAGGTTTCCAAGTCCCTCACCGCTATTCCTGAAATCATCGAGATCGCTAACGGTCTTGAAAATAAGGGTCCCACCACTGAGGCAATGTACCTTGTAGCAGGTGTTGTTACCGAGATCAAGAATGAGAAGTACGGTAACCTCTACATCACCGACTCTCTTGGCAACAAGCTCTACGTTTACGGTCTCTATGACGCAGCTGGCAACAGATATGACGCTATGGAGAACAAGCCCGCAGTTGGCGACTACCTCGTAGTTCTCTCCGTTGTTGGTCTCTACAACGAGCCCCAGCTTAAGAACGCTGTAATCGATACTCACATCACCGCTACCTCTATCGAGGATGCAAACGCTGCAGGTAATGCACTTGAGAACAAGGGCGATCCTTCTGCAGAGAAGTATCTTGTTTCCGGTGAGATCACCGAGATCAAGAGCGACAAGTATGGTAACATGTACCTCAAGGATGCAGCTGGCAACACTATCTACGTATACGGCCTCTACAGCGATGACGGTGCTATCAGATACGACGGTATGGAGGTTAAGCCCGCAGTTGGCGATACCGTTACCGTACTCGGCGTTCTCAGCAACTACAACGGTGCACAGGTTAAGAATGCTTGGCTCGTTGCTCACACCGTAAAGGCTACCGATACTCCCGTTGAGCCCGAGACTCCCGTTGAGCCTGAGACTCCCGTTGTTACCGACGGCAAGTATGTTTTCGGCAACTACACCGCAGGCGAGCAGTATGCTACCGAGACTCACAAGCTTAGCGACAACGTATCCCTTGCTATCTCCGACTGTCACCTCACCTCTCAGCTCAGAATTTACTTCAGCGAAGTTAACAACTACAACCCCAACGGCCGTAAGGGCGTTGCCGTTTTCACTCTTTCCTCCGCTGCTACTAAGTTCGTTGTAAGTGCAGGCGAGAAGACCGGTAAGATCGCAGTTTTCGGTTCCACCGATGGCGAGAACTGGACCGCACTTACTACTCTTGAGCCCACCAAAGAGTACACCGAGTATGAGGTTGCTCTTGGCGACGGTGCGTACACCTATCTCAAGCTTGAGGCAGTTGATGCACAGGCTAGAGTTGATTACGTAATCATCAAGTAATCTTTAAAACTCAATATTTTAAGAGCCACACCTTCGGGTGTGGCTCTTTTTTCGCTTGTTTGCTTCGACCTTACTGACGCTCGCTTTAAAGTATATTTAATAATTACATTAATTAATAAAAAGACTTGATTTCTATTTACTTAGTATGATATAATTATTAGAGTGAGAAACTATTTTAATTTAATACAAAAATTTAATACAAAGGAGACTCAAAATGAAAAGAATCATTTGTCTTATCCTCGCGATGGTGCTCTGCCTTGCAGTGTTCACCGGCTGTGAGCAGATCGAAGGCATCCTTGGCAACCTCGGTATCGGCGGCAGCACTACCGACGAGGGCGTTGACAAGGCTCACACCTATCTGTCCGAAATGTATAAGGACCTTAGTGGCTCTCATGCAAAGGACTTTGACGTTGTGGCTCAGGTTGTTATCGGCGGTGTTAAGTACCCCGTAGCATGGACTGCTGACAGCGACAAGGTTACTATCAGAGAAAGCGTTAAGACCGGCTACTACACCGTAGACGTTCCCGACGACAATGCGGAGGAATTCAGCTTTACTCTTACCGCAACCATCTCCTCTACCTCCAGCAAGGCAACCAAGGACAAGACCTTTACTATCAAGGTTCCCGCGGCTACTGCTGAGGACGTTCTCTCCATTCCCGCAGCTCTCGAGCTCGGTAAGGCACAGGCAAACAGCTCCTACACTACCGAAAAGTACTACGTAACAGGTAAGGTTACCAGCATCACCAACGAAATGTACGGCAACCTTTACATCGCAGACGAGGACGGCAACGAGATCCTTGTTTACGGTACGTACGATGCTACCGGTAAGGTAAGATTCGATAAGATGGCTACCAAGCCTGCAGTTGGTGACACCGTTACCTTCTACAGCGTTGTTGGTAACTATAACGGTACTCCCCAGCTCAAGAACGGCTGGCTCGTAGCTATTAACGGCGAGGAGCTTGGCGGTGGCAGCCAGGGCGGAGACAATGGCAACGGTGGCAACACCAGCGGCGTTCTTCTCGATATGATGGGCTCTACCAACGTTGAGAGCTACTCTGCAACCCAGCTTATCTACTCCGCAAACGGCATCACTCTTACCAACGATAAGAACAGCTCCAGCACCGACTGCTATAACAACACCAGCAGCTATGCTGCAAGATTCTATGCAGGTTCTACCATTAAGATCGAGTACAAGGGAATGACCAAGATCGTTCTTACTCTCGATGATTATTCTCCCGACGGAACCAAGACCTATCTTGCAGGCTTCGACGGTATGAGCGTTGAGGGTGCGACCATCGTTCGTAACCACGACGTAGTTACCATTTACTTCGCAGCAGCTACCGACGTATTCCAGTCTGCAGCACTCGGCTCTCAGGTCAGAGTTGAACAGATCGAGGTATTCACCGGTGCGGTTGAGACTCCTCCTGCAGATGATGAAAACCAGGGCGGAGGCGAGGCTAACTATGATGCTCCCGTAGCAAATCAGGCATACAAGCTTTACCTCGTTCAGGGTAACGAAAACAAGACCTACTACTTCGCAGGTACTATGGATGCAGATAAGGGTACATACCTTGCAACCACCGTGGACTACGCTGCATCTGTTGACATCTTCTTCGAGACCGTTTCGGGTGGATATCACATCTACTTCATGAACGGTAACGACAAGACCTACATCAACGCAGCTGCTTATCTTAAGGATAACGGCTATGCAGGCTGCCACTTCGAGCTTGGCTCCGAGCCCATCTGCGTATGGACCTACAACACCACCTACGGCATCATCGAGGTTTATGATGAGATCGAGGGCAAGTCTGATACCTTCTTCGCAGGTACCTACGGCTCATACAACACCATCTCCCTCTCCGGTGCGTACTACAAGGATCAGATTTCCTCCGGCACTCAGTTCCCTGCAAGAATCGTTATTTCCGACGGCAAGGCTCCCGAGCAGGGCGGCAACCAGGGCGGCAACGACTCCGGTAACCAGGGCGGCAATGACTCCGGTAACCAGGGCGGCAATGACTCTGCAAGCGGCTACGTTAATGCAACCGTGCTTGACGAAAACACCCTTTACCTCCTCGGAGGTAAGAACAAGGCGGGTGCTATCTACTTCAAGGGCACTCTTACCGGCGGCCGTATCGACGCTGATGCAAATGCATCCGGTGCGGTAGGCGTTAAGCTTGAGGCTACCGAGGTAGCAGGCGAGTATTACATCTACTTCGAAAGCAACGGAACAAGAACCTATATCGGTGCTAATTCCGCTGCAACCGAGAACAAGACCTCTCAGTTCCTTCTTGCTACCGAGAAGGGTGAGGATTACGTATGGATTATCGACGTTGATGCACAGACCATCGTGGCAAAGGCATTCTCCGGCAGATTTATCGCTACCAACGTGACCTCCGAGTACAATAACTTCAGCACCTACTCCACCTCCAATCTTGGCAAGGCTGAGTATGCAGGTGCATGGCTTCTCGTTCCCGGCGAGGGTGGCAGCACCACTCCCGAGACTCCTGAGAATCCCGAAACTCCCGAGAATCCCGAGAATCCTGAAACTCCCGAGAATCCCGAAACTCCCGAAACTCCCGTTGACCCCGTTCCCTCCGGATCGGTAGAGATCTCCTTCTCCGACGTAGCAAACAGAGTAAGCTTCGAAGCCTCCGAGCAGGTTTGGGAGCAGAACGGTATCAAGGTTATCAACGAGAAGGCAGGCAGCACCTCTAACGTTGCTGACTACTCCAACCCTGCAAGATTCTACAAGAACTCCAACCTTACCGTTGAGTACGCAGGCATGATCAAAATCGACTTCGTATGCGATACCCCCAGTTATGCAAACGCACTCGTAGCGGCAATCGCAGAGACCGACGGTGTTAGCGTAAGCTCTGACGGTGCGGTTGTTACCGTTACCTTCAGCGAGGCTGTTTCCAGCTTCACCATCTCCGCTCTTTCCGGCGGTCAGGTTCGTATGGACGGCATCACCGTATACACCAAGTAATTTCTTTACTAAATAAAAACCGCATCCCTCGGGGTGCGGTTTTCTTTTTGCTTTTCGCTTCTATATTTTGTAAAAGCACTTGATTATGTGCGTAATAAATGATATAATGCTATTGTAGAAATTTGCGTCTGCGAGGAAAACGAATGAAAAATCTGACTAGAATATTGGCGGCGTTGCTGCTTGTATTTGTATTAATATTCAATACCGTATCCTGCGATCTGATAAAGGATTACGTAAGCGGTAATCTCGGCGGAAATCAGGATAACAACGACACCTCGGATCTTGCCTTTTATTTTGACGAGGCAACCACCGTTAAGATCGAGGTTGGAGAAAGCAAAGAGCTTAAGCTTGTCAAGGACGAGGCTCTTACGGGCGAGGTTATCTGGACAAGCAGTAACAGCTGTGCGGCGGTAGAAAACGGTGTGGTTACCGGTATATCCGTAGGCAAGGCTGTTATCAAGGCGGAGCTTGGAAGCAAATACGACAGACTTATCGTAGACGTCAAAGCAAAAAGCGGCTCCGACAGCGATGGCGAGGAGGATGACGGACGTGGAGATACCGTTATCGTTCCCGGCACCGAGGATCCCGTTACCTCCGACCCCTACGTCAACGTTGATAAAGAGGAGTTCTACGCAAATTACACCCCTGCAAAGAGCTATATGGATTCCTATTACAGAAGCCAACATAATCTTATGTCTGGTAGCATCAACGAGCAGGACCAGGAGCCCTCTGTATCGGATTTCAGGCCTACGTATAGCGGAAAATACGTCAGAAACAATCTTTACCTCTTCTCTGAGGACGGAAATACATATTACGTGGTTGACTGCTACGGTGAGGTTGCCTTTGAGATCTATAAGGGTGGTGCCTACGTAGTTCTTGAGGAGGTTGCGGCATACGTATTTGCCTTTGGCGAGCCTCCTGCAAACCATTCGGATTCTAAGAAAACCAAGCCCTCCCAGAGTGAGTGGGGCATTTACCTCAGGGTAAATAACACCAAATTCAGCGGTGATACCTCAAAATATCCATACGAGCCTGTGCTTCCCCGCATTTCCGGCTGTGGCGGAGATCTTACCTACTATGAAATGGATATTGGAACGACCGGTACAGACTGTGACCCGGGCTATGCTGTCCGTCCCTACAACAACGGTAGCTCAATAACCAGAGGTGCGGCAAGAATCGTCTATTCCTGCAAGGACAGAAATGGCAATAAAATCATTGACCTTGACGAAAGATACGTGTTCTACACCTATAATCACTATAACGATTTCCAGGAATACCTGAACTACCTCGGTGGATGGGGTGAGATGTTTGGCAACGTTACCGGTGGCGGAACGCTGTCCAGCAAGACGCACTATAATCCTACCCCCTACGTTGCCGTTCATTTCGGCAGCCTGAAGGAGATATCCTCTAGGGCGATACTCTATTGCTACCTTCCTAAAAAGGAGTATGCGGCATAATTCTTTCACAGGTTTTATAAAACAAAAAAGACGAAAATCGCTTGATTTTCGTCTTTTTTCTTTCTTTTTGTAATGTTTTATTTACAAATTTCCTTAATTTTTTCAAATGCCACGAAGTTCGTGCGGTTGTGAACAAGAGGAGTTATGGACACAAATCCATCTCTTACGCTATCGGTATCAAGCTCGTCGTCACCCTCGTTTTCCATTATGATATGACCGCCCTGCTCCCACATATCATCACCGAGATACTTATACTCGTCGTGGAAGTATACGCCGCCCTGCTTGGTCACTCTGATCTCACCGTGAGCGTCAGGCAGATTTACGTTATAAAGCATATTTTCTTCAAGGAGGTGGTTATCCATAATGAAATTATAAGCCTTATCAAGATGAGCACGTGCACCGTCAAGAGTAGTGGGCTCGGTGGAAAAGGCAATGCCGGGTATACCAAGTCTGCCGCCCTCGAAAATTGCACCTGCAGTTCCCGAATAAACGATATCCTTACCCAGATTAAAGCCACGGTTAATGCCCGAAAGAATAAGGTCGAACTGACCCTTCATGCCAAGAACGGCATATCTGATACAGTCGGCGGGTGTGGAGTCCATAGAATAGGCGGTAACGCCCTCCATAAGATCAACCTTCTTTATCTCTATGGGTCTGGTGAAGTCGATGGCGTGGCTCTTGCCGCTCTGCTCCACCTTAGGTGCTACGACGGTAACCTCACCCTTTGTTTTAGCCCACTCTGCCAAAAACGCTATTCCCTCGGCAAAAATGCCGTCGTCGTTGGTTATAAGTATTCTCATAGCCACCCCTTGTTATTTTCCTTATATTCCTTAAGTCTTGCATCTGCATCTGCAATAAGGCTTTCCATTTCCTCTACCGAATATACGGTTGCACCTGCGGCACACGCGTGGCCGCCTCCGCGATACTTTTCACCGATGGAGTTGATGGTTACGAATCTGGAACGAAGGCGAACTCTGATGCTGCCGTCGTCATTGTCGATAAATGCAAGCCAGATAAGGCTGTTCTTGATGGAATCCATAAGAGAAACCGAAGCACTGGCATCCTCCTGAGAAAGACCAAATCTCTCCTGCATCTCCTTTGTAACGTGGAGATATGCAACGCCGTTCTCGGTGATCTTCATCTCACCGTAGGCGTAGGCCTCAAACTTATAAACGTGGAAGTCCTTCATATAGAGATTTGCATACATCTTATCGGTGTCTATACCGATATCAAGAAGCATACCTGCAAGACGCATTGTGTCGCCCGACACATCTCTGAATCTGAAGCGGCCGGAGTCGGTAACCATACCGCAATAAATGTAGGTAGCCGCCTCGCTGTCGATCTTAAGCTCATCCTTGAAGGTGGCGTAGAAGTCTGCGATCATCTCGCAGGCGGAGGAACGCTCCTCCTCAACCCACATAGGCTCGCCATAGGGGGCGATATTGATATGATGGTCGATCTTGATAAGCTCACGGCAAAGGGCGAATTTCTGATTCGAGATCCTTTCCTTTGTACCGGTGTCAATAACGATGCCCAGTGCATCGGCGTAAAGCTCGTCTGCAATAGGTGCATCCTCATCACCGAGGAAGGACATATATTCTGCAAAATCGGCATTCTGAAGAAGGATCTCCTTCTCGGGATAGGTAAGCTTCAGTATTCTCTGAAGTCCCTTGGTAGAGCCGGTAGCATCACCGTCGGGTCTTTTGTGACGGAAGATGATGATTCTGTTATATTCCTTGATTTTATCAAGTATCTGCTTTTTAACCTCGTAATTCATTTTACGCCTCCTCTGTCTGTGCGATAAGGTCGGCGAGAAGCATCATAGCCTCCTCGCGATTTTTTAGAGTAGCACCGCTGGCCTTCTGATGTCCGCCACCGCCGTACTTTACTGCTATGGGATTGATGTTATGGGTGTTGGAACGGATCTCGCAGAGAACTCCGTCGTCGGTTTCGGTGAAGTTGACCCAGTTTTCGATGCCGCGGATCTCACCCATTACGTTTACCATACCGCGTGAGATGGTGAAGTTATCGGCACCGTAGCTCTTAGCCTCCTCCTTGTCGGTATAGATGTAGGCTACCTTGGGAGAGGCAAGCTGTATTTTAAGGGTGAATTTTGCTCTGAGCTGAATGAAGAAAAGCTCGTCGGCATAGAGATTTCTGTAAATTGTGGAGGTGTCGAACTTACGCTCCATAAGGAAGGATGCAACGCGGAAGGTTTCGGCACTGGTGGAGTCGTATCTGAAGCGGCCGGAATCGGTGATCATACCGGTGTAAAGCGTCTTGGCACAGATGGGAGAAACGGTAAAGCCGCCATCCTTAAGCATAGCCGCAACAAGACCTGCACAGCTCTCATAGGAGGTAGCGGTGATCTCCTCGTCGCAGATCTTCTCTACGAAGAGATGGTGATCCATTCTGGCGGTCGCCTCAGCGAGAGTGTATCTGTCGTCCGAGATAAGCGATTTTGCCGAGGTGTCAAGAACGATAGCAAGAGCACCCTTGTAAAGCTCGTCACCGATAACGTCCATAGGCTGAGTGAGCATAAATTCATAGCGGGGGGTCATATCGCCAACCGCGTAAACCTCTTTTTCGGGATAGGTATCCTTGATTGCATGTAAAAGACCAAGCTGGCTGCCAAGGGCATCTCCATCGGGATTTTTATGACGGTGAATGATGATTCTGTCATACTTTTTAATTAAAGCAAGTATTTTTTCAAACATATTTAGTCCTTTCAGGGCCACATTTACCCAGTTTATCATTAACTAAAATATTATATCATAAAACGACAAAAAATGCAACGGATATTTTTAAGGATTACTTTTTTATTGCTTTTACAAGGTAAAATTTACGGTAATTTTTCTATTAAAACCGCTTCTGCAGACTAAAAAAGCGGATCAAACGGACGACCTGTATGAATAAAGGAAAATATCGCTTTTGGTGTGTCAATTTTTTATCTATGTTTTTGTCTAGTTTTCACAAACTTATATTTAATTATTATATAAGACGTGTTGACTTTAATATTTTTCAATGTTAAAATAAAATGAGACCGAATGGTCAGGCGAGAGTCATACCTTTGATTCATTCTCCTTACTCTCCCCCTTCGGCATACGTCGCTTCGCGGCGGAAAGGAAAATACTCATTATGATCGACCTTAAAAAGAATTTCGGTTTTCGTCACAAGAGTGGAATCCTCCTTCCCATAAGCTCTCTTCCCTCGGCTTACGGAATAGGCTCCTTTGGCAAGAGTGCATACGACTTTGTGGATTTCCTGGCGGAAACTAAAACAAAATGCTGGCAGGTTTTACCCCTTAACCCCACCTCCTACGGTGATAGCCCATATCAGTCCCCTGCAGCCGTGGCGGGCAACCCCTATTTTATCGACCTTGACATTCTCGCCAAGGCGGGTCTGCTTACCAAGGATGAGCTTAAGGAGAACAGACACGACACCGTAAGAGTTGATTACGGCTGGCTCTTCAACACCAGATACACTCTGCTCAGAAAGGCCTATGCAAGATTCCTTGAAAAAGGCGGAAGCAAGACCGCAGCATATAAAAAATACGTAAAGAACAACGCTCACTGGCTTCCCGACTACTCTCTGTTCATGGCACTTAAGGTGCATTACAACCACGCGGTATGGACAGGATGGGCTGAGGAGCACAGAAACGTTAAGCTGGCGAGAGAACACCGTGCGGAATTCGAGGCTGAGTGCGGATTCTGGGAGTGGATCCAGTACGAATTCAGCTCTCAGTGGCAGAATCTGCTTGCCTATGCTCACAGCAAGGGCATTATGATCATCGGCGATATGCCTATTTACGTTGCACACGACAGTATGGACGTATGGCAGGCACCCGAACAGTTCCTCCTTGACGAGAACTACAATCCCACCGTCGTTGCCGGCTGTCCCCCCGATGGCTTCTCTCCCGACGGTCAGCTTTGGGGCAACCCCATCTACAACTGGACGCTTATGGAAACCGACGGCTTCTCCTGGTGGCAGAAGAGAGTTCGTGAGAGCTTCAAGATCTACGATATTCTCCGTATCGACCACTTCAGAGGCTTTGCGGGATATTATAACATTCCCTACGGCGATACCACCGCAAGACGCGGCAAGTGGGACAGTGCTCCCGGTATCGCACTCTTCAGAACCATCGCAAGAAGCTTCCCCAAGGCAAAGATCATTGCCGAGGACCTGGGCTTTATTACTCCCGACGTGCGTGAGCTTCTTGACGACTGTGGCTTCCCCGGTATGAAGATCCTTCAGTTCGCATTCTACGACGAGGATGCAGAGTACCTTCCCAGAGTATATCCCCACTCCAACTGCGTTGTTTATTCAGGCTCTCACGATGCTGACTGCACAAAGAGCTGGATAAAGAATCTCTCCGAGGAGTCGGTTAAGGCAAGATTCAAGAGAGAGTGTCCCTCTCGAAAGGGTCAGAGCCGTACCTACGACGTGATCGAGCTTGCTATGACCAGCCGAGCAAACCTGGCGGTTATTCCTATGCAGGACTATCTCGAGCTTACCAACGAGGAAGGCAGAATGAACACTCCTGCAGTGGCTGAGGGCAACTGGAACTGGCGTCTTTCCAAGAGATACAGAACCGCATCCCTTACCAAGAGGATCAAGGAGATGACCGAGCGTAGCGGACGTGCTACCAAGTAATTTTGTGTTTTATTAAAATTTTATATACGAAAGGAAACTTTACTATGAGAAATCGTGTATTATCTCTCATTCTCGTAGCGATAATGCTTTTCGGCATTTGCGTCAGCACAGCATCCTGTGCACAGCTTGAGGCGTTCGTAGGCTACGAAAACCTGGGTGAGGATTATATGAACAAGTACTACCCCAACGGTATCGGCGGCGGCGACGGTGACGGCGACGGCGACGGTGATGGCGATGGCGATAGCGGCAACGGCGGCAGCCAGGGCGGCGGTCAGGGTGGTAACACCGTGGCTAACCAGCACGACCCCGACGTTGTAAGAGAAGAGGGCTGTAACCTTATTACCTTCTTCTGGAACAATCCCCTTTGGGTTAAGGATCCCGCTAAGCTTGCACAGTGTGATATCTGGTGCTGGTGGGATGGCGGCGAAGGCGGCGGCCGTATGATGAAGCCCTGTGCTTACGGTGCAATGCTTACTCTTAACATTCCTAAGGACGTTACCGAGGTTGGTTTCATAGTACGTACCGGCTGTAGCGATCCCGGTGGAACATCCTGGGGTAATGCTAGTAAGGACTGCGGTCCCGATGACCTTTTCGCTACTATCGAGGGTGAGGATACCTTCATCTATCTTCGTGGCGGTAAGGGTGATGCTAACCAATATCATAGCTATGACGGAGGAAAAACTCTTCAAGTGATTCAGAAATTCAATCTTGCGGGCATGACCGATACTAACAAGATCGAGTACATCGTTACTCCCGCTACTAAGTTTACAAGCCTTGATCAGTTCAAGGTATTTGATGGCGACAGAGAGATCAAGATCTCCGGCGTAAACAGCCTTAACAGAACAAGCACCACCGGTGTAATTACTGTTGAGGAAACCCTTGATATTACTAAGACATATACCGTTGTACTCGACGGCTTTGAGGATCCCAAGGCGGTAGTTCCCACCGAGATCTTCGACACCGATGCGTTTGCTAAGGAATATCACTATGACGGCAACGACCTCGGTGCAGTTATCAACGGTAATAATACTACCTTCAAGGTATGGGCTCCCACCGCTTCTAAGGTTGTGCTTAACCTCTTCAAGAGCGGCCACGAGGGCGAGGCATACAAGACCGTTGATATGGTAAGAGGCAGCAAGGGCGTTTGGTCCTATACCGAGGCTTGCGGCCACGGAACCTACTATACCTACACCGTAACCACCGCTGTTGGCACTCAGGAGGCAGTTGACCCCTATGCAAAGGCAGCAGGTCTTAACGGTAACCGCGGCATGGTAGTTGATCTTTCTCTCACCGACCCTGAGGGCTGGGCTGAGGATCAGAAGTTCAACACCGGTATCGACAACTACTCCGACGCTATCGTATGGGAGATCCACGTAAGAGACTTCTCCAATACTATCGACTTCGGCAGTGACGCGGACAACGAAAAGTATCGCGGCACCTACCTTGCATTCACCAAGGAGGGTCTTGTAAATCAGTACGGCGTTCCCGTAGGTATCGATTACCTCAAGGCTCTTAACGTTAACTTCGTTCACATTCTTCCTATGTACGACTATGCGACCGTTAAGGAAGAGGATCCCAACAGTGGCTTCAACTGGGGCTACGATCCCAAGAACTACAACGTTCCCGAGGGAAGCTATTCCACCGATCCCTACAACGGTGAGGTAAGAATCAAAGAGCTTAAGCAGATGGTTATGGCTCTTCACGACGCAGGCATCGGCGTAGTTATGGACGTTGTTTATAACCACACCTTCGATAAGAACGCTTGCTTCAACAGAATCGTTCCTTATTACTACTACAGATATAAGCCCAACGGTGCTAACTCCTCCGGCTCCGGCTGTGGTAACGATACCGCATCCGAGAGATACATGTTCGGTAAGTTCATGGTAGACTCTACCAGCTACTGGATGGATGAGTACAACCTTGACGGATTCCGTTTCGACCTTATGGGTCTTCACGACATTAACACCATGCAGAGAGTAGAGAGTGCAGTTCATAAGCTCAATCCTCAGGCTATCCTTTACGGTGAGGGCTGGACTATGATGCAGAACTCCTATGACACCTCTCTCCGAGCTGCTACCCAGGGTAACATCTCCCGTATTCAGCCCACCAACGGCGGTATCGGTGCAGTTGCAGTATTCAACGACATCATCCGTACCGGTCTTAAGGGCGAGAGCGATGACAAGTCCAAGGGTTACATCAACGGCAAGACCGACGACTATACCAGAAGAAGAGTTCTCTTCGGTGTAAACGGCGGTATGGGCTCCGGTGCAGGTGCAAGCTGGAATACTCCCAACGCGATGGTTGTAAACTACATGTCCGCACACGATAACTCTACTCTGTGGGATAAGCTTACAATCGCAAACGGCAACAGCTCCAAGAGCACAAGACTTGCTATGAACCGTCTGGGTGCTACTATACTCTTCGTATCCAAGGGTATCGTATTCTTCCAGGCAGGTGAGGAGATGCTTCGTTCCAAGCCTAACGATAAGTACGAGTACGGCTTCGACCACAACTCCTACAAGTCCTCCGATGAGATCAACAACCTTAAGTGGGACGTTCTTAAGCCCGGCTCCGACGAGTACAATATGTTCAAGTACTACGCAGGTCTTGGAGATATCAGAAGAAACATCGATATCTTCTCTAACCACAACGTAAGCTTCACCACATATCCTCACTCGGATAACTCCGGCTTCAGCATCGTTATTGACGACGGAAACGGCGGCAAGGCATACGTTATCGTTAACCCCGATCAGTACAAGTCCATCAGCTACACCCTTGACGGCAGCTATGAGCTTATCTGTGACGGCGTTACCGCAGGCACTACAAGCCTCCGTACCTGCAGTGGCTCTATCTCCGTTCCTCCCTGCTCTGCTTACATTCTTGTAAAGAGCAGCCTTCTTCCCGGTAAATAATTGAATAATTAAATACCAAGGGCGGTCTGACATCAGACCGCCCTTTTAAAAACGATTGCCGCCAAAATTAATTGGCGGCAATTTTTATTTAGCTATTAAGAGAAGAAATCAACTACGTCCTTTGCAAGTCTGTCAGGACAGTCAACCATAGGAGAATGTCCGCAGTTTTCGTAAGGAAGAAGGGTTGCAAGATCGCCCAGTGCATTGTAATTATCAAGCACCATATAATCGGGAACGACAATGTCCTTCTCTGCCATAGTAAGAGCTACGGGGCACTTGATGTTCTTGATGCTACCATCACCCTTGCCATAGGGAGTATACTCGTCGGACATATTGAGATTTGCAAGAGCCCAGTCAAGATCGACAAGGTTTCTCTGCTTGAGAGTCTCGGACATCCAAAGATCGTTCTGCTCTCTGGTAGGCTTATTAACGGTATAGATGGTGGCATCCCAGATGGAGGTCATCATAGCCGCATCACCCTTAGCAAAGCAGTTGAGTGCGGGAAGAACCTGGATGGGATCGTTCGCCATCTCCTCCTTATTTGCATAAGGCTCGCCGGTGGACTGATAATTTTCCTTCTTATATACGGGATAACCCTTAAGGCCGGCACCCTCGATGTCGAAGAACTTCTTAACCTTTTCGGGATACTTTGCACAAAGCTTAAGGCTTACGCCGCCGCCGTTAGACCAGCCTACGAGATAGTAGCTGTCAATACCGAGAGCCTCGGTGAAGAGGTTAACGTCATCAGCAAGCTCCTCAAGGGTGTCAAAGCGGTTGTTGTAGCTGGAATCACCGAAGCCGCGAAGATCAACGGCAATGCATCTGTACTTATCCTTAATGCGAGTAATAAGGGGCTCGTAGTGGATCGAGGAGGACATATTACCGTGTACCATTACTACAACGGGGCCCTGACCCTCATCAAGATATGCAAGCTCCTCGGAGCCTATAGATATAAACTTCTTTTCCATATCGTTTCTCCAAAATTAAATTTTGATCTGCTCGTCAAGCAGGTTTGTAAAGCCGAGAACGAGAGCGGTAAAGGATGCGGGATCCTCATACATGCTGGCGTGTCCCGAGCCATTGATGGTAACGTAGCAGCTGCCCTTGATCTTCTCGTGCAGAAGAATCTGCTCTGTGGGAGGAACAAGACCGTCCTCCGAGCAGGAGATGATAAGGGTGGGACAGCTGATCTCGCTGACTCTGTCGGTGTAATCGTAATCACGGGAGCTGTCGGTAAGACGGATAAGGCTCTCAAGCACGTCGGGACGGGAGAAATAAGGAATAAGCACTCCCTCTCGTCTATCCATCCACGCCGACTCTCTCTCGTAGAAGCCGGTGGAGTAAATTACCGGAATGGTGGTGAGATAATATGCCTCGCCAACGCCGGTCTTAGCCACTGCATTCCAGCCGTCGCCGATCTTACGAAGCCAATCGGACGTACGGGCACAGGTGTTGGCAAGCACAAGGCTTCTGACTCTGTCAGGACGCTTTACAGCATACTGAATGGCGATCTCACCGCCGTAGGAAATACCCATAATAGTGTATTTCTCATAGGGGAGAAGGTCGAGCAACGCCTCCAGGACTCTAACCTGAATGGAATGATCGTAGCTCTCGGTCATTCTCTCGCTCTGTCCCTGATCGAGAAAGTCTAAGAGAATGGTAACGTTGTTACGTGAAAAATTAGGAACAAAGGATTTCCAGCTGCCACAGGACATCATAATTCCGTTAAGGATTACGAGAGGCTGTCCGTGATCGCCGTGTACCTCGTAATATACCCTTTTGCCTTCAAAGAGAAATTCAGCCATGATGCACCTTACTTATTAGCAATAATGCCCAGAGCGAGAGCCTCTTCTCTAATCTGATCTCTGAACTTGGGATGAGCAATCGAGATAATACGCTCTACACGCTCTGCAATACTGGTACCGCGAAGAGATACGCAGCCGTACTCGGTTACAAGGTAGTCAACGTCATTTCTGGAAAGGGATACTGCCGCACCTGCCTTAAGCTGACAAACGATCTTGGAGGTCTCAACTCTCTCGCCGGTTGCGGGATCCTTAACCATAGCGGTGGAATAAAGAGCGATAATGGAGCGACCGTTTCTGGACTTCTGTGCACCAACGGCGGTGTCTGACTGTCCGCCCGTACGCGAGAACTGAACGGAGCCGATAGACTCGGATGCACACTGACCGGTAATATCAACCTCTATGGTAGTGTTGATGGAAACCTGGTTATCGTTCTGCATAATGGTATAGGGATCGTTTACGTAGCCACCGTCAAGGATCTCAACTGAGGGGTTGTCGTCGATAAAGTCGTAAAGCTCCTTGGTACCCATAGCGAAGGCAGCAACCATCTTACCGTTGTTGATCTGCTTGCACTTACCGTTGATAACACCTGCCTTAGCAAGCTGAACCATTCCGGTGGTGAGCATCTCGGTGTGTACGCCAAGGTTCTTCTTGCCGTAGAGGCTGGCAGCAACGGCGGTGGGAATACCACCGATACCAAGCTGGATGCAGTCACCGTCATTGATCATATCGGCAATAAGCTTACCGATGGCGAGATCCTTCTCGTTGGGAACGGCGTCAGCGATCTCGGGAATGGGATAGTCGACCTCAACAAGATAATCAACGTCGTTTACGTGAAGCTGAACGTCACCAAAGGTTCTGGGAGCGTTGGGGTTGATCTCAAGAATAACCGTCTTAGCCTTCTTGATCATCTGCATCTCGTATGTATTGGAAATGGAAAGCGATACGTAGCCGTGCTTATCGGGCATGGATGCGATACCTACGTAGATATCGGGCTCGCGATAGAAGATCCTCTTCTTTGCCGCAAGGTGAAGGTGGTTGGGAATGAAGGAAATGTTTCCGTTCTTATGAGCCTTTCTGAGCACGGGGGTGTAGAACCAGCCCTCGGTAGTAAAGCTCTCCTTGTATTCGGGGTTAACGATAAATTCGTAAGCACCCATAGGAAGACAGTTGGAAACCATAACTCCCTTAACCTTATCTGCGATGGTGTGCAGATTGGTCATAAACTCTCTGCCCTCTGCCGAGCCAAGACCGGTTACAATGTAATCACCGCTCTTTACAAGGTCAAGAGCTTCGTTAACAGATACGTACTTTGCCATAGTTATATCTCCTTTTCTTGAGAAAATTAATAATTTAAATAATGTATTTTAATTCGCTGTGCGAAATAATAAGCTACGTTAATGAAAAATGAAAGTGAAGTGATAATTAATATAATAATGTAATTAAAACGAGTCCCGCCCCGCGTAGAGCGGGAGCCCGTTTACAAGCAGCGGAAAATAAAGTAAAAATTTAAAGGATCATTCTATATCCTTTCCGCCAACAAAAGTCATCCTTGTGAGATATGATTTGTTTTTTGGTGGTTGCCCCGCCCGTGTGGGCGGGGACTTTTGTTATTTAAACTGAATTAGTATGTTCTTATACCGAAAATTACTCAGCGAGAAGCTTTCTGTATTCTTCGATAGAGGTCAGACCGTGAACGGAAAGGCTCGATGCAGAGTGTGCTCTGGTGGAGTCGTAAGCGTTTACGTCGTAGAACATGGTAAGGCCGAAGGACTGAACGCCACCGCGAAGACCGTTTGCGAAGGAGATCTTGTCAGCCATTGCAACCTGGAATTCCTGGGACTCCATAATTGCGATAAGGTTAGCTCTGGAAAGAGCCTTACCGGACTGCTCGAGAGCCTCGAGTGCCTGGCAGAAGAGATCGCCTGCGATGTAGCCTGCAAGTGCGTAAGCGTCATAGCTCATTGCGAATGCCTTGGTCTTATCCTGGGTAAATACGTAGTCGTAGATGTTGTTAGCTACGGTCCAGTACTCGGGAGAGAAGCCTGCAACGCCAAGCTCATAGAAGTTACCGCCTTCGTCCTTAGCATATACAAGACCTGCTGCCTTATATGCATTGTAAAGTGCGGAGCTATCATCCTTATAAATGTACTCAGTAGAGGTGATGTCAAGCCAAGCCTGAGTGAAGATATTCATGGTAGAGAAGATAGACTCGTATGCGGGAAGCATGGTCTGAGATGCGGGATCGTTGAATACTGCTGCAGATGCATTGTTATAAGAGGTAAGAACGTTGCAAACGTATGCAGAGTCAGCCATAGTAGTAAGAGCAGTGAGGAAGTCAGCACCGATTACAGTAAGGATAACGGTGTCACAGCCTGCTGCCTTAAGGTTGTTAACAGCTGCGGTGTAGTCGGAGGTAGAAACGTCCTGATATACGATATTGGTAAGCTTGGACTCGGAAGCCTCTGCCTTAATACCGGAAAGGAGTGCCTGAGAAGCCTCGTTGGAGTTGGAGATAACGCCAACCTTAGTAGCTGCAAGACCACCCTTGTCAGCGGGAGCGAAAGCACGGAGGATAAGCATTCTACCCTCAGTACCGTTAAGAGGCTGAACGGGGAAGATACCCTTGTCGCCGATGGAGGTAGCATTCTCGTTGAAGAGAACGTTGTTACCTGCTGCAGCGTAGATCATGGGAACCTTTTCATCCTTAAGAGTCTCGATGGTTACGTCTACTGCATAGGAGCCGAAGTGACCAACGATTGCAAATACCTCATCCTCATAGATGAGAGTGTCAAGCATACTGATGGAGTTGTCGGGAATACCGCCGTCGTCATAGTGCTTAAGAGCTACCTTCTTGCCGTTGAAGCCGCCAGCCTTGTTGTAAGCTGCGAAGGCTGCCTCAATACCCATGTTGAAGGGGCCACCGATAGCTGCGAGTGCACCGGTAGTACCTGCGGTGTTACCTACCCAGATGGTATCGTCGGTGATACCCTTGAGATCGTCGGGAAGATCAACGGGCTCGTCGTTGCCGCCGTCACCGTTGCCACCCTGCTCACCGTCGTTACCGCCGTCACCGTTGCCACCCTGTTCGCCGTCGTTGCCGCCGTTACCGCCGTCACCGTTACCACCGTCGCCGTTGTCACCCTGATCACCGTTATCGGGGAAGAGGAGCGAGCAGCCTACAGTGCTGAAGCAAAGTGCAAATACGAGAAGGAGTGCGAAAAGCTTAAATATAGTTTTTTTCATGGTTTTTCTCCTTTGTTTGTATTAACATTTATCATTTCTCACAAATGATGCAAATGTTTCAAGATTTGAGTGGACAAAAGCCCAAGTTAAGCGGGATTTTGTCAGAATATGCAAATAATAGTTTGCATATTTTACATTTTTCGGTGGATTAACCGCCGAGATACGCCTCCTTAAGGCGTTCGTCATTGATCAGATCCTCTGCTCTGCCATGCATGCTTATTTTACCAAGCTCAAGCACGTAGGCATAGTCTGCGATCTTAAGAGTAGCAAGAGCGTTCTGCTCTACTATCAGAATGGTAGTGCCCTCCTCCTTGATCTTAACAAGGGTCTTGAAGATATCCTTGATAAGCAGGGGTGCAAGACCGAGAGAGGGCTCGTCAAGAATAAGAAGCTTCGGGCTGCCCATAAGTGCTCTGCCTATGGCAAGCATCTGCTGCTCACCGCCGGAGAGAGTGGAGGACTGCTGCTTTGCACGCTCCTTAAGTCTGGGGAAGAGGGTGTAAACACGCTCAAAATTACGTGCAAGCTCCTCCTTATTCTTGATATTGTAAGCACCGACACGAAGATTTTCCTCAACGGTAAGGCCAACGAGAACGAATCTACCCTCGGGTGACTGCATTATTCCCTGCTGTGCCACCTTATGTGCAGATTTACCGCCAATGCTGTTGCCGTCGAAGATGATCTCGCCGGATGCGGGCTTTAAAAGTCCGGAAATAGTCTTAAGAAGCGAGGTCTTGCCGGCACCGTTGGCACCGAGAATAGCCACTATCTGTCCCTTGGGAACAGAGATGTCAACGCCCTTAAGAGCTGCAATAGGACCGTAATTAAGCTTCAGATCGGTTGTTTTAAGAAGTTCGCTCATTATTCATCCTCCTCTACACCGAGATAAGCCTCTTGAACGGCTTTATTGCTCTGAATTTCATCGGTAGTGCCGATAGCCAGCATCTGACCGAAGGATATTGCACATACGGTATCGCAAACCTCCATTACCAGTCCCATATCGTGCTCGACAAGAAGAATGGTAACACCGAACTCGTCGCGGATCTTACGAATGGTTTCGGTAAGCTCTGCGGTTTCGGAATCGTTAAGACCTGCGGCAGGCTCATCCATAATGATAAGCCTTGCATCTGCCATAAGTGCACGTGCTATCTCAACCTTCTTAAGAATACCGTAAGGCAGACCGAATGCAAGCCAGCCGGCATAGGATTCGATGCCCATAAACTTAAGAATAGTCATAGCCTTCTGACGAAGAAGCCTTTCCTCCTTCTTAAGAAGAGGAAGACCAAGTGCGTGGGTGAAGAAGCCCGAGCGATAGGATCTGGTGCTGGCAACCAGAAGATTTTCAAGAACCGATATCTCCTTAACAAGCTCGATATTCTGGAAGGTACGGCCGATACCCTGAAGGATAATGTCGTGTACCTTATATTTTCTGAGATCTACTACCTCGCCGTACTTGTTTTCAAAGTGCATATCGCCGCCGGTAGCGTCATAGAAGCGTGTGATACAGTTGAACACGGTGGTTTTACCTGCACCGTTAGGGCCGATAAGACCGAAGATCTCGCCCTTCTTTACGTCAAAGGTAAGATCGTCAACAGCCTTAAGGCCGCCGAAGTACATCTTAAGTCCCTTAACCGAAAGAATAACGTCATCGGGAAGCTGATGCTTTACCTTCTGCTTAGATCTGAGGATCTCGATGCTCTCGCTGATAGAATCCATCTTAGCCTGAAGCCTTTTCTGCTGAGATGAAACCGTAGCCGAGTATTTTGCATCAAGAGAAGCCTCAAAGTCCTTATACTTAGCCTCAAGAGCCTGACGCTGCTGCTCGTAAGCCGAAGAATCGCTGGAGGAATGACCTGCTACGAAGGCATCTCTCTTAGCGAGAAGCTTCTTTACGTAAGCCGCACGGCTATCGAGAATAGCCTGATTATCAGTCTTAAGAGTTTCGAGTGCCGCCGACCAATCCTTGCCCGCCTTGATAGCCTTGAAGATGGCCTTGGCAGCCTTATGATTTGCGGCACGGTGAGAGAGATACTTCTTTACGTCATATTTCTGAAGCTTCTCGCCCATAACTCCGTCGGCGTATTCGGTCTTGTCACAGGCCGTAAAGGCAGCCGAGCGAAGCTTTTTATTTGCCTTGTAGACAAATTTGTTAAGCTGGTGCTGTTTTTTCTCTTCGTACTTGCCGGGAATTGCATCATACTCCGTCTTAGTCCAGTCCAGGCTCTGACGAAGCTTTACTGCACGGGCGGCGGTAGCGGGAAGAATATTATCCAAGATCCTTGCCATATCGTGCCTCCCTTATCTTTAAACGAAGTTTCTTAACCTTAACGCGAAGCTCTGTGAGAAGCTGTGCAAGACCGCCGGGATAGAACATTACAATAAGAATAACGATCGCACCCAGAACAATATAGATGATCTCGGGGTTCTTCTCAAAGAAGGGGATTCGGTTAAGGATAGCAGTCTGCATTCCGAACATTACGAACGTACCGAATATTGCACCCCAGATGGACTTATATCCACCGATGATAACGGCTGCAAGAATATTCAGCGACGTGATAAGTGCATAGGTACCCGTTCCCTCGCTGGCTCTTACGGAGGTCTTGATGATCATGATCATTACGCCCGAGAGTGCAGCGTACATAGTACAGATAACGAATGCCATAAGTCTGTATTTCATAAGGCTGATGCCCATGGCCTGAGCAGCGGCGGTAGAGTTCTTCATCGCAAGCATCGCTCTGCCGGTGGGGCTGTTGATTATGTTATGCGTTATTATCATAACGACAACGAGAGCAGTGGATACGATCAGCATCATGTGCCATCTGGTGATCTGCAGGCCGTTTAAAATAGTGAACTTATTGGGAATTCTTATATTATCCTCAAGTGCCATGTAGGCGTATCTGAGGATCTCGGACAGACCGAGAGTAAGAATTACAAGATAGATACCCTCTATACGAAGCGAGATAAAGCCGACTATAACACCGATTACGGCCGCAACGACCAGTGCTACTACGATAGCGATCCAGAATCTCATGCCGGATTTATGCATAATGTAGTAAACCGCATAGGTGCCTATACCCATAAAGCCGCCGGTGCCGAGAGAGGCAAGTCCGGAGTAGCCCATAAGCAGACAGAAGCCTATGGATGCTATAGAATAAGCAAATACAAGAACGTAAGGGGTAACGTAGGAGATGGGAATGATCTTAGTAACAACCGCATCGCCTACAAGCCATGCTAAAAGCAGGAAAATAATAAAATGTGTTTTGGGATTGGCAAGGAATTTGCGTATGCTGTCAAAGGTCTTAGTTTCCTTTTTCGCAGTCTTACCAAGAAGGGAGTAGCGTTCTTCTAAAAATCTATTCATACGTCTTACACCTTCTTTTCTATTTTTTTGCCGAAGATACCCTGCGGCTTGAAGAAAATGATAACCAATGCAATAGCATAAACAATTACCATCGACCAGTTGGAGAGCTTCATCTCACCCATTGGGTCAACAAAGCTAAGACCGTAAATAACGAGGTTATTCGCCAGGGGAATAAGAAGTCCGACGATTACGGGACCGTGGAAGGTTCCGAAGCCGCCAAGAATACCCGCAACGAAGGCAAGAACCTGGAAATCAGTCATAAAGTACACGCCGATAGTGCCTCCGGTGGAAGCGTTGATGGTAGCGGCAAGTGCACCGAGTGCACCGGCAAGGCCCCAGGAAATAGCGGTAATTACATGTGTGTTGATTCCCATCATACCCGCAACGTACTCGTTGGATGCGGTTGCTCTTACCGCAAGACCCCATTTACTGAATCTTAAAAGAACGAATATAACCGCAATAACCACCGCGGTGATGCCCATACAGAGAAGTGCATTTCTGGTGATGGTTACAGGCTCGCCTCCAACCTCAAAGTTGAGGTTGCCTTCAATAAACTTAGGAATTGCGAGATTAGGCGTTGTGAATATCATCGGAGTTACGTTAACGACGATCTGAATAAGTCCCATGGTGATTATCTGCTTACCAAGAGCGTTTACGTAACGTCCGCGTCTGAATATTCCCACGTCAACCGCGGTCGCGATAGCCATGGACAGTATCATACCGATAGGAAGAGCAATCCAGATTGGATAGCCCTGTGCCAGCATGGCGTTCGCAACAACGTATGCACCGAATGCAGAGATAACACCCTGTGCAAAGTTAGTGGTAAAGGACGTCTTGAATATCATGGTGATAGCAAGAGTAACCAAACCGGTAACACACATTTTAGGTATTGAACTTAATAATGTGTTGAGTAAATGTGCCATAAATTATCCCCACTTAATGATGTTGGCAGCCCAGGTATAGCCAATTCCGGCAGCGATCATACATACGGTGCTGCCCTCCTTAACCTTACCCTGCTTCAGAGCAAGCTCAAGAGAGAGGATCTGGTCGATCTGACCAATGTGACCGTAGTCCTCAAGATAGATGGACTGGTCCTCGGTAAGACCGAGATCTGCGAGCATTGCCTTATGGCCGGAACGCTTAATGTGAAGTATGTCGAGGTAGTCAATGTCGGAGCGGGTCATACCGGACTTACGGAGTGCCTCGTCAATGCAGTGATACCAGTTAGGCATGGAAACTGTATTAAGAAGGCCCTTCATCTTAGGAGAATCCATAAGACGAAGCATACCGAACTCCTTGTAATTTTCGGGAGTAACGGGCTCAAGAATGCCGCCTACCTTAGATCCGCAGGTGTGAACAACCGAGCCGTCGGACATAAGGTGAGTGCCAAGGAGGAGGTTCTTGCCGTAATTTTTCTTAAGAAGAACGGCACCGCCGCCTGCACCCAGGTTGAACATGAAGGATACGCCGCTGTCGGTGTAATCGATAAAGTCGCAGTTACGGTAACCGCCACATACGAGAACGGTATTAACCTCCTCGTCAGCGATAAGGATATCCTTAGCAAGCTTCATAGCGGAAACACAGGTGCAGCAACGGTTCTGAACGTCAATGCCCCATGCATTCTTTGCACCGATTCTGTCCTGAACGTAGCATGCAGAGGTGGTGAGAGGATATTCCTTCCACTCCTCGGTGATGCAGAGAATTACGTCGATCTCAAGTGGATCAACGCCGCAGTTCTCAAGACACTTAAGTGCTGCGAGAGCACCCATCTCCTGAGTACCGTCACAGGGATCGGCAGAGGGAATGAACTTCTGATTGATACCAAGCTTAGCTCTTACAGCATCCTCGCTCCATACGCCGCCGGTAGCATCAGAGATCTCCTTTGCAGTCATTATTTTTTTAGGAAGGTATGTACCAATACCTACTATTCCTACGTTTACCATAATAATTTTTCCTTTCTTTTGCAAACTTTTATTTGCATTTTAGGTGTTTTTGGCTATTTTGTATTAGAGTCTCATGCCGCCGTTTACGGAAAGAACGTGGCCGGTTACGTAAGATGCATCGTCGGATGCAAGGAAGAGAGCCGCCTTAGCGATCTCCTCGGGCTGACCAAGTCTGCCGAGCATGGTAAGACCTGCGAACTTCTTAAGAAGATCCTCGGGAACGGTCTTCATCATATCGGTCATGATATAGCCGGGAGCAATAGCGTTTACTCTTACGGGAACGCCCTTTCTTGCAAACTCCTTAGCCCAGGTCTTGGTAAGACCGATAACGCCTGCCTTAGATGCAGCGTAGTTAGCCTGACCGATGTTGCCGTACTCACCAACTACGGAAGAAATGTTGATGATGCTGCCGCCGCCGATCTCCTCCATGAAGGGACCTACGTATCTGGTAAGATTGAATACACCCTTAAGGTTGATGTCGATAACCAGATCCCACTGGTCGTCGGTCATCTTTCTGGTCATAGAGTCACGGGTGATACCTGCGTTGTTAACGAGGATATCGATTCTACCGTACTTTTCCTTTGCATACTCGAAGAGAGCCTTACAAGCCTCACCGTCTGTAACGTTAAGCTGATAATACTCAACACCCTCACACTCATAGGAAAGGGGAGCCATATCTACTGCGATAACCTTAGCACCCTCTCTTGCGAAGGTCTGAGCCATCTCGCCGCCAAGACCCTTAGCAGCACCGGTAACAATTGCAATTTTATCCTGTAATCTCATTATTAAATACCTTCTTTCTGTAATTTGGAATTGATCAAATATTCTTGATGATAACTGCAGTACCCATACCGCCGCCGATGCAAAGAGATGCAAGACCATAGGTCTTACCGCTTCTCTTAAGCTCATGAGCGAGGGTTACGAGAATTCTGTTTCCGCTTGCACCAACGGGATGTCCAAGTGCGATAGCACCGCCGTTTACATTGCAGCGTGCAAGGATGTCCTCGCGGCTCTCACCGTGCTCCTCGGAAAGAAGCTTTACGACGCCGAGAGACTGAGCAGCGAACGCCTCGTTAAGCTCGAGAAGCTCGATCTGCTGTAATTTCATACCTGCGTTCTTAAGTGCGTTTCTAACCGCGGGAACGGGACCAAGACCCATTACGTCGGGCTCTACGCCGCCCTGACCGATACCGATGATCTCAGCCATGGGAGTAAGGCCGTACTTCTCAACTGCAGCCTCGGATGCGAGAATAACGAAGGAGGCACCGTCGTTAATACCGGATGCGTTACCTGCGGTAACAGAGCCGTCGGGCTTGAATGCGGGACGAAGGGTACCAAGCTTCTCAAGGGTGGTGGTGCGGTTGATGTATTCATCAGCCTCGAAAACGAATTCCTTTCTACCCTGCTTTACGGTAAGGGGAACGATCTCGTCTACGAACTTACCTGCGTCCTGAGCCGCGATAGCCTTCTTCTGAGAATTGATAGCAAACTCGTCCTGCTCCTGACGGGTGAGGCCGAATCTTTCAACGATATTCTCAGCAGTAATACCCATGTGAAGACCGCTGTATGCGTCGGTAAGGGAGTCGTAGATCATGTGGTCGATCATCTTCATATCGCCCATCTTTGCACCCCATCTGGTCTTACCGGGAACAAGATAAGGAGCACCGCTCATAACCTCGGTACCGCCTGCTGCAACGAGATCTGCAGCCCCTGCCTTGATGGAAAGAACGCCGTTCATAACAGCCTTCATACCACTGCCGCACACCATATTAAGGGAGTATGCAGGAATTTCGATGGGAACACCTGCTCCGATGGCAACCTGACGGCCGGGGCCCTGCTTTACACCTGCGGGAAGCACGTTACCTACGATAACCTCGTCAAGCCATGCGGGCTCAACCTTTGCCTCCGCCAGTGCAGCCTTAAGCACCTGTGCACCGAGATAGGTGGGGGAAAGATCCTTGAGAGAGCCAAGCATCGATCCGATAGCACTACGCTTTGCACTTACTAAATATACCTTGTTCAATAGTTATTCTCCTTTACGTTTATTTTTTATATCAAATTAAAGAAGCTTATTGAGCTGCTTCATAACCGCGGTAGCATCAGAAACGATACCGAGGTTAGCAACCTTGAAGATAGGAGCGTTCTTATCGGTATTGATAGCCACGATAAACTCGGACTCCTCCATACCTGCAAGATGCTGAATAGCTCCGCTGATACCGAAGGCAAGATATGCCTGGGGACGAACGGTCTTACCGGTCTGACCAACCTGGCAAGCATGCTCCATAACGCCTGCGTCAACGAGAGCACGGGAGGAAGCTACAGAGCCACCGAGATTAAGAGCAAGCTCTCTTGCGGGAGCAATATCCTTAACACCACGGCCGCAGGATACGAGAATCTTAGCATTCTCGATCTGACCGCAGGTCTGGCACTCGCTAACCTCTTCAAGAACGGTTACAACAAACTTAGACTCATCCCAAGCAATATTCTCCTCAACTACAACGCCCTGGCGGGAATCGTCGCGATCAAGCTTCTTCATAACACCGGGACGAACGGTAGACATCTGAGGACGGTGATCGGGACAGATGATGGTAGCAAACAGGTTGCCGCCGAATGCGGGACGAGTCATGAAGAGGTTGCCCTCCTCGTCCATCTCAAGCTTGGTGCAGTCTGCAGTAAGACCGGTCTTGAGTCTTGCGGAAAGTCTGGGAGCAAGGTCACGGCCGATGCTGGTAGCACCGAAGAGGATTACAGAGGGGGTATACTCTCTTGCAAGCTGAGTAACCGCCTGTGTATAGGGCTCGGTAACGAATGCAGCGAGTCTTTCATCGTCAACAACGTGAACCTCGTCTGCACCGTATGCAATAAGATCCTGAGCCTTAGACTTTACGTTATGTCCAAGGAGGATAGCACCGACCTTTTCGCCGGTTTTCTCAGCAAGCTCACGTGCGATGCCGAGAAGCTCAAGAGCAACGTTCTGAAGCTCACCGTCACGCTGCTCGCAGAATACCCAAATATTCTTAGCCATCTTTCTCTACCTCCTTATATGAGATGACGCTGCTTAAGTGCATCAACGATTGCCTTAGCGGCACTCTCGGGATCAAGCTCGAGAGTTTCGATAGTCTTATCAAACTGCTTGGTAGCAGTGGATTTTACCTTTGTGGGAGATCCCTTAAGACCGATAGCGGTGGGATCAACCTCGATGTCGTTGAAGGTGATGATGCCGATCTCCTTCTCGTCCTGAGCGATAATGTCCCAAACGTTCATATATCTGGGCTTATCAAGGGTGGAGAGAATGGTGATAAGGCACTGACCCTTAACCTCGAGGGTCTGGTATCTGTCCTCAAACTGACGCTTTACGATCAGTGCACCACGCTCTGCATCATAGTCGATAGCAGCAGCATAGGTGATCTGAGGAATACCGAGATGCTCGGAGATCTGAGGACCTACCTGAGCGGTGTCGCCGTCGATAGCCTGTCTGCCGCAGAATACGATATCTGCACCAAGCTTCCTGATAGCAGCGGCGATAATGGTAGAGGTTGCGAGAGTATCACTACCTGCAAACGCTCTGTCGGAAAGAAGGAATGCCTCGTCGGCACCCATAGCGAGAGCCTCGCGAAGAGCCTTCTCTGCCTGCATGGGACCCATGGTGATAACGGTTACGGTAGCACCGCACTTTTCCTTAAGCTGAAGAGCAGCCTCGATCGCAGTCTTGTCGTCGGGGTTGATAATGCTGGGAACACCGTCACGCTTAAGGGTATTGGTGATGGGATCGATCTTGATTTCGGTGGTGTTAGGCACCTGCTTTATACAAACTATAATTTTCATATTCTACTTGCCTCACTTTCTAAGGAGTGCACCGGAGATAACCATTCTCTGAACCTCAGAGGTACCCTCGTAGATCTCGGTTATCTTCGCGTCTCTCATCATTCTCTCAACGGGATACTCACGGGTATATCCGTAGCCGCCGTGGAGCTGAACGCACTTTGTAGTAACCGCCATTGCGGTCTCTGCTGCGAAGAGCTTAGCCTGAGCAGCGTTTACCGAAAGGGTGGGAAGCTTGTTCTGCTTAGCATCACAAGCAATATACACGAGAGCCTTTGCCGCAGCGATTCTGGTAGCAAGGTCAGCAAGAACGAACTGGGTGTTCTGGAACTGGCTGATAGCTCTGTTAAACTGCTTTCTGGACTTAACGTATCCAAGGGTTGCATCGAGAGCACCCTCAGCAATACCGAGAGCCTGAGCAGCGATACCGATACGGCCACCGTCAAGAGTCTTCATTGCGATCTTGAAGCCGTCGCCACGCTTGCCAAGAAGGTTTTCCTTAGGAACCTTAACGTTCTCAAAAATAAGCTCGCAGGTAGAGGAGCCGCGGATACCCATCTTCTTCTCCTTCTTACCTACGGAGAAGCCCTCGAAGCCCGACTCAACGATAAACGCGGACATTTCAGGACCCTTGGGACCCTTACCGGTGATAGCAATAATTATGTAGGTGGAGGCATAGCCTGCGTTGGTGATGAAGATCTTGCTTCCGTTAAGAAGGTAGTGATCCTCCATCTCGACAGCGGTGGTCTGCTGGTTAGCCGCGTCGGTACCTGCGTTAGGCTCGGTAAGACCGAATGCACCGAGCTTTCTGCCGCTTGCAAGGTCGGGAAGATACTTTCTTCTCTGCTCCTCGTTTCCGTACTCAAGAATGGGAGCAACGCAGAGCGACATGTGTGCGGAAAGAATAACACCGGTAGTGCCGCAAGCCTTGGAAAGCTCCTCAACTGCCGAAATGTACATACGGTAGTTGCCGCCTGCACCGCCGTACTCCTTGGGAACGATAATACCCATAAGACCGAGCTTTGCCATCTTCTCTACGGTCTCAGCGGGGAAACGCTCCAGCTCGTCAACCTCCTGAGCAAGAGGCTTAACCTCGTTCTCAGCGAAGTCCTTGATCATCTGCTCAAACAGAATAGACTTGAAATCTGCCATTTTTCTATTTCTCCTTTGCCTTTTGGCAATTAATAATTAGCAATTAAAACTTAACGGTTGCAACACCGGTGATAACTGCCTTACCGTCCTGATTTACACAGGTGGTGTTAAGCTTTACAATGTGCTTATCCTCACGGATCTCAGCGATCTCACACTCTGCGGTGATGGTATCGCCAAGGAATACGGGAGCGGTAAATCTGAGCTCCTGACCAAGATAGATAGTGCCCGGGCCGGGAAGCTTGTTAGCGAGAACCGCGGAAATAAGGCCGGAAGTGAGAATGCCGTGTACGATTCTTCTTCCGAAGATGGTAGTCTTAGCATATTCCTCATCAAGATGGATGGGGTTGGTGTCAAGGCTAACCTCTGCAAACGCTCTGAGATCTGCGTCAGTGAAGGTCTTCTGTACGGACGCCTTCTGTCCTACGTAAAGTTCGTTGAATGTCATTTTATTTTCCTCCGTTTATAAAATATGAATATTGTTCATATTTTTTACATCTTAATTATATCATTTTTACATGTATTTGTCAATATCTTCTATGTAAATCTTTTTAAAAATAAAAAATTTGGTCACTTTAGCCAAAAATTTCGACATAACCTATTGCAAAAGGACTCAAAAAATGTTATAATGAATAGAAATTTTTTGTTGATATGAGGTAAATATGACGAATAATATACTTGATGTCAAGGGAATCAACCTTCCCAAAACCAAGCTTGGACAAACGAAGATGGAAAAGCTGCTGACTGCATCAGAGGAGCTTTTTGCCAAAAACGGATTTTACGGCACCTCCATTTCCGACATTTGCAAGCACGCAGGTACAGCGGTCGGCACCTTCTACATATATTTTGAAACAAAGACCGACGTCTACAAATATCTGATGGAAACCTATAAGAAGGCCATAAAGGACCGCCTTGCAGAGAGCATCAGGGACTGCGACACAAGATATGAAAGAGAGCGTGCTGGTATAAAGTGCTTTATAAAGTACGCCGTATCCACACCTAACGTATACAACATTATCTGGGGCAGCCTTTCCATCGACAGAAAGCTGTTCGTCGACTACTACGAATCCTTCGCTGCCAGCTACTCCAGAGCACTTAAAAAGGACGGAGCGGAGGTCACGGCTGAGGATACCGAGTCGGTGGCATATATGCTGATGGGTATTTCCAACTTCCTGGGTCTTAAGGCTATATTCACAAGCATGAGTGACGAGGAGATAGACGAAATGGTTGACCGTACCGTTATGCCCGCCCTGGTAAGAGGGGTAATAAAATAATCCATTACGGAGAGTCTTAAATGAAGCAGATCAAACTCATTTTATCTATTGTTCTGGCATTAGTGCTGACGGTGCCGCTTGCCTCCTGCGTAGGCAACGGTAATCAGCAGGGCGGAGGTAATTCCAGCTGCTTTGACCTGAACGGCGACCACCGATGCGATATATGCCAGGCACTGGTAAGCCAATGCATCGACGAGGACCACGACCACTTCTGTGAAATATGCAAAAGGACTGCTACAACCTGCCCTTTGGACGAAAATCGCGACCACGTATGCGACATTTGTGAACTTTATATGGGAAATTGCTATGATCACGACGACACTCACGTATGTGATTATTGCGGTCTGCCGATGGTAGACTGTCAGGATATGGACGAGGATCATATCTGCGATTTCTGTAACCTTAAGCTTAGCGAATGTGCCGACACGGACACCAATCATTTGTGTGATCTGTGTGGAAAAAGGCTTAGCAAATGTGCTGACAAGGAGTTGCTTGACCATATATGCGACTACTGTGGCATCACCCTGTCAGAATGCTATGACAAAAACAAGGATCACGCCTGCGAATATTGTAGCAGAACTCTGTCCGTATGCGAAGATAAAAACGACGATCACCTCTGTGACGTATGCAAACGCAGCCTATCCGAATGCAGAGATGTCAATAACGATTATTTCTGCGATCTGTGCGGCGATAAATATCCCGTGATCATTATAACCGCCGAGGATGATTGCCTTGTCAACGGCAAGGAAATCGAGAAAATATATCTCTTCGGATCCTTTTCCGATGTACTTTTCTCTTATGCCGGAAAGGACGGCAGAATGGTTGATTACTGGATAGTTTACGACGAGGCAGGAAATGAATTTGCCCGCGTATCTAACGGAGAATTTTATTATCTCGACACCCCCGGAAAATACACGGTTTCACCCGTTTTTAAGTAAATTTGACAATTATAGTTTACATATTGAATATATTAACGCTATATTTGGAGTACTGATTATAAAATGGATTCTTTGATTTTTGCATTCAATTCGGTGTCACCGATCATATTTACCGTGGCGGTTGGATACCTGTTAAAAAGGATCGGACTTATGACGCCCGATTTCTCAAAAAAGGCCAACAAGCTGGTATTCAGAGTGTTTTTACCCGTTATGCTCTTTCTTAACGTTTACGGCATTGAGAGCGTGTCGCTGGTAAGCCCGGGATACGTTTTATACTCGGTTATTGCCCTGCTTATCATCTTTGCCCTTGCAATACCCACGGTAATTCTGCTCAGTAAGAAAAGAGAGTGCCGCGGTGCTTTGCTCCAAGGTGTGTTCCGTTCAAACTACGCTCTCATCGGCATCCCTCTCGCCTCCTCGCTGTTTCCCGGTGAGGGTGCTGCGGTTGCCACGCTTCTGTCGGCGTTTATGGTTCCCGCCTTCAATATTCTGGCGGTAATCGGTCTTTCGATCTTTAATAATGAAGGAAAAAAGCCGGATTTCAAGAAGGTTCTACTTGGAATAGTGAAAAATCCTCTTATTATCGGTATTGTGTCAGGACTCGTTGCTCTGCTTATCCGCGAGGGCTTAGTTGCTATGGAGGTTTCCTTCAGGATTTCACAATTCCCTGCGATATGGAACACAATGAAGAATCTCTCCTCTATCGCAACTCCCCTTGCCCTTCTGGTTCTGGGTGCTCAGTTTGAATTCTCTGCTATTCCCCATCTTAAGCGTGAGATTATTTCGGGAGTTATTCTCAGAAGCGTTATCGTACCTCTGTTGGGTATCGGAATAGCCTTCCTCGCCTTCAGAAACGAATTCAGCGGTGCGGAATTTGCAGCATTGGTTGCCGTTTTCTGTACACCGGTAGCCGTTTCCAGCGTTCCTATGGCACAGGAGATGGGTGCCGACGCCGAGCTTGCAGGTCAGCTTGTGGTATTCACGACCGTCAGCTCCGCCTTCACTGTATTTTTAGCCTCCTTCCTGCTCAGGCTGGCGGGCATCTTCTAAGATTAAAAACGATCGGGTCATCCCGGTCGTTTTTTGTTTTTTGCTTACATATTATATTTATATCCTAATAGCCCGCGTTCTTTGTACGACACGGCTTTGCCGTTAAAAGAACCCCTTGGTAATTATGCACAAAAACCTTTTGTTTTTTTGTATGTCAAAGGTCAATTTTTACTTAAAAATATCAAAAATTTCAAGAAGAAAAATAATGTCCGTCAAAAAAATTAAGGCGAGTATTTTAGGCGTGATGTAAAATAGGTAAAAATTAAAATAGAAAAAATGGCCTTTTTAAAGATAAGATGAACAATATTACATTCAAGCAATATCGAAATATTGACCTTTTTCTGTTCGGTGTAATGCTTGCGATATCCGAGGCGGTAACCACCGTTGCCACCAACAAATGGTTCTTCGCACAGCCAATTGCCATATCCACCACCTTTATCTTTATATGCATTGTAATGATGCGGTGGAGCGGATTTGCGGCAATACACGCCTGCCTTGGCGGATTGGTTTTCTGCATTGCATCAGGAGCAGAGCTGCATCAATACATTATTTATATAATAGGTAACTGTCTTGCCCTTGTGGCAATGCTGTGGTTTAAGCCTATCCCGAAGGAGAACATCCGACGTAAGCCATCAAGGCTGATACTCTTCACCGTCAGTGCCTATCTGCTTATGCAGGTCGGCAGATGGCTGGTTTCACTGGCCTTTGGCGGAGATCTTACGGCACTGCTGGTATACATTACCACCGACGTTATCACACTGCTGTTTGCGGTAGTGATCATGCTGCTTATGAGAAACGTTGACGGTATGATAGAGGATCAGAAGTCATATCTTTTCCGCCTTCAGCGAGAGAAGGAGGAAAGCTCCCGTCCCGTTCCCGCCGTAGATTACGGCGAGGAAGAATAAAAACCAAATCTGAATGATTAACAACGGAGGAATTCGTTTATGAAAAAAATTGCATCTGATTACCTTGTTTACGACGAGACCAAAGGTAAGTATTGTGAGGACCCTGAGCAGGCGGTCAGAGATGACGTTGAAAAGCATCACTGGCTGAACGTTGCCAGAACGGTGCTGAAGGATTGGCGTCTGTATCTGATGCTTGTTCCCATGCTTCTGGTATTCCTGTTCTGGAGATACTTCCCCATGTACGAGCTTCTCGGAGCATTCAAGGTTAACGACCGTACCCTTGACGTAGCAGACCAGCTGTACGCCGGCTTTGCCCACTTCCAGGAGCTGTTCTCCGGAGTTGGCTCTAAGTCCCTCGATTTCTGGAGAGCGTTCAGAAACACCTTCCTTCTCTCCTTCTACGGACTTTGCTTCGGCTTCCCGATGCCTATCATCATCGCCCTGTTCTTCAACGAGATCAAGTCGAACGTTGCACGAAGCATCTATCAGGTTGCTACATATCTTCCCAAGTTCATGTCTACGGTTGTTATGACCTCTCTTATCACGATGCTGGTAAGAAGAGCATCTCCCCTTATCGGTATGGAGATGGGTGTTATTTCTCAGCTGCTGGTTTCGATAGGAGCTATCACCCCTGAGGTTGGTAGTGCCGGTCTTCTGTATCAGCCTGAGTTCTTCCGTGCGATCTATCAGATAAGCGGTATATGGGAAACGGCAGGCTACGACTCGATCGTATTCTTCGCCGCGGTAATCGCGATCTCGCCTACAAGCTATGAGGCGGCACAGATCGACGGTGCAGGCAAGATGGCACAGATGAGATACGTTGTTCTCCCCTCCATTCTTTCCACCATCGTTATCATGCTTATCACCCGTATCGGCTCGCTTCTTAACGTTGGATACGAGAAGGTTCTTCTTCTCTCCAGAGAAGAGGTGTACGTAACCGCAGAGGTTGTTTCCACCTACGCTCAGAGATACGGTATTGAGTCCACCAAGGGTGTAAGCATTGCATCGGCGGCGGAGATGCTTAATAACGTTGTTGGTATGCTTCTGGTTATCGGTGCAAACACCATAGCACGTAAGGCATCCGACGTTTCACTTTACTAATTAAGAAAGGTTTGGACTAAGGCATGAAAAGAAAATTAGAAATATCCGAACTTATCTTTAAGATACTCAGCTATCTCTTCCTTACAGTGTTCGCTATCTGCTGTATCTACCCCTTCCTGTATGCTATATCGGCTGCAATAAGTGGCAGAGAGGCAGTTGAGTACGGTAGGATCATTCTCTTCCCCAAGGACGTTCAGTTCGGTGCGTTCAAGTTCATGTTCTCCAATAACATGTTCTGGAACTCCTACACCAACACCCTGTTCGTTACCTTCTACGGTACACTCTGGGCTATGTTCGTTGCGATCCTCGGTGCTTACGCTCTTTCCAAGAAAAGACTGCTCTTCCGTAAGGGCTTTAACTTCTTCCTCGTATTCACCATGTGGTTCTCCGCAGGTGTCGTTCCTCAGTATCTGAATTACCTTGATACTCAGAAGGTATTTAAGGATTTCCTGGGAATTGCCGATGACAAGTGGCTTATCGTTATTGCCATGGGTATGGCGGCGATGAATATTATCCTTCTCCGTAACGCCTTCGAGGGTGTTCCCGCCGAGATCGAGGAGGCCGCAATCGTTGACGGTGCTACCGAGCTTCAGGTTCTTACTCAGGTTTATCTTCCTATGAGTAAATCCACTCTTGCAACCGTTGCACTCTTCTTCGCTATCTCCCGTTGGAACGGTTACTACTGGGCACGTCAGATGATCCAGAACGAGAACGAGCATCCCCTTCAGGTATTTATCAAGATCCAGCTCGATAAGGTGCAGGAGTTTAACATGGACGGTGGTTGGAACAAGGCGTACGCTGCCGACTCTGAGATCTACGCACTTATCGTTTGCTCCATCATTCCCATCCTTGTTATTTACCCCTTCATTCAGAAGTACTTTGCTAAGGGTGTAAATATGGGTGGCGTTAAGGAATAATATACTATTCTACTTATTACTTTATTTAAGATTATTATGCACTGGTCGTGCTGATAATAAAAATTTTTATTAGGAGGAATCCAAAAATGACCAAAACTAGAATCATCGCGTTACTCCTTGTTCTTGTTATGACAATGAGCTTCGCACTCACCAGCTGTGGTCTCTTCACTCCCGACGTTCCCGATGAAGGCGGAAATGGCGACGGCGGCGAAAATGAAAAGCCCGACGACGGTGAAAATGAAAAGCCCGACGACGGCGAAAATGAAAAGCCCGATGACGGCGAAGACGAAAAGCCTGAGGAAGACCTCACCTTTAAGCTTCCCTATGCTGAAGGCACTACCCTTCGTATGGCTGCTGGTTACCAGAAGTCCAACACTAAGATCACCTTTGACGCTGATACCGTAGCTTCCTACGGCGAGGACGGTATTATCACCCTTGCTGACGGCAAGAGCTACCGTGCAGGCGACCTCAAGCCCACCTGGGTAGAGGTTCAGAACGTTCTCAAGGTTAACTTCGAGGATAAGTTCACCGGTGCAGGCAGTGCAGAGAAGGAATTCAACGTTTGGAAGGAAAAGCTCAATGAGGTTGATATGGTTTCCGGTTCCGCTTCCGTTCTTACCGAGGCAGGTACTGCAGGCGACCTTGTTAACATCGCTGACTACCTTGACGACATGCCTAACTTCAAGAAGTATCTTGAACAGAACCCCATCGTTCGTCTTTCCATCTCCAGCCCTGATGAGAACGGCGAGCTTGGTGCAATCTACTTCTCTCCCTACTTCGACGGCGTTAACGACATCGAGCGTATGCCTCTTATGAGAGTTGACTGGGTTGCTAAGCTTCTTGACGGCGAGGGCGACTTCACCGCAGATAAGTCTCACAACCTTGCAGCAGCAGTTTACACTCCCTACATGCCTACCTCCGGTAAGGTATCCGTAGACGTTGTTAAGCTTGATGCTACCGGCACTGAGACCGTTACTAAGGATTACGACGCAGCAGGCAACATCATCGACGTTATGAACAAAGCTCTTGCAAAGGGCAACGTTTCCGGCGTTGAGGCTGTTAACATGCTTCGTGACTACATCGACGTAGCATACGGCGGTTACTACGGCACCACTCGTTCCAACCTCTTCGTAGGTCAGAACGCTGCTTGGGACGCAGACGAGCTTGTAGCTCTTCTTCGTTGCGTAGTTGCTAACCCCTGGACTCTTAACGGCACTGATAACGTTGAGGGTCTCTTCTCCAGAGAAGATAACAACAACCAGAGAAGAGTTGACGTATTCCGCTTCACCGGTACCCTCTTCGGCGTACGTGGTCTTGAGTCCAGACAGGATTACCTCTACGTAGGTTCTGACGGTCTCCTTCACGACGCTCGTCAGGAAGAGAGCACTTACGTTGCACTCGAGAGAGTTAACGCAATGGTACAGGAAGGCCTTGTTTCCTCTTCCTTCGTAAACGGTGAGGAAACCAACACTGCCAAGATGCTTCAGAACGACCTTGGCTTCATGCACTACGACTACAACCAGACCCAGACCATTAACAACGAAACCGTTCTTAACAAGGATGCTGATGGCAACCCTGTTGATCTCGGCGAGAAGTACATGGCAGTTATGATCCCCGTTGCTCGTTGGTTCGACGGTACCAATGCTAACGGCGTATACATGAGATTTACTGAGTCCTGGAGATCTGTTAAGACCGACGGTTGGGCAATCTCCAAGGCAGGTGTAGGCAACGATACCAACAAGCTCCACGCAGCTCTTGCTCTTATCGACTACGCTTACTCCGAGAAGGGTCAGATCCTTATGTCCTACGGTCCTGATGCTTTCATTAAGACCAATGCAGACGGTTCTTACGTAACCTTCGACTTCAACGGCAAGCAGATGCCCGTTATCGCAGACGCTACTTACACCGAGCTCTGGGATAAGGCAGGCGGTAACTACACCAACTACGCTCGTTACTTCCTTGGTTCTACTCTTTCCTTCGTAAAGAGCCAGGCCTTCGAGTATCAGTGCACTCACGAGGTTGGTAAGGAAGGTGCAGGTAACATTTCCAACGCTATTAAGTACGGAACTATCAAGCACCCCGAGCTTGCAATCACTGATAACCCCTGGTACTCCATCGTTCCCACTACTCTTCCCACTACTCAGGAAGCGAACGATGCTATCGCAGGTCTCACCGAGCTTTCCTCTAACGGTAAGTTCTCTCAGTCCAAGGGCAAGACTAACCTCCTCCTTGACATTATCGTTGGCGGTTACAAGGGTGAAGGCATCGACTCCCGTGACGCTCTCCTTAACACTGTTTCCGCTAAGGCAAGTGAAGGCGGCTGGGGCGGTTCCATCTACCTCCTCTACAAGCAGGAAGCATACGATGCTCTTCTTGAGTACTATGCAAGCATCAGATAATTTAAGTTTTTAACTTAATTACATAGCAAAAACCTAAACGGCAGGGGAGCCTAGCTCCCCTCGCCGTAACAAAAAGCAATACCCTATTCCTCTATTTTCAGTCAATTCTATTTTAAAAAGCAATTTCTGCCTGTTGCCGGCATTCAGGGCAACGAAAATCACTGCCTAAATGGCAGAACGGAGACAGACTATGTACAGAAAGCAAATGATTCTCCAGCGTATAACAAGCTTCCTTCTTCTGGCGGCAGCCGTGCTTGTTTTCGTTTATTCTCTCGGCATTATGACCGACCTTTATAATGGATTATATGAGATTTCCAGCTTTAAGGAATCCAACCGAAACTACGTTGAGGGTGCATCCATCTACCGTGAGATCCAGCCCTTTAACCAAAATCTTACCACAGCGGGAATAATCCTTATTCTCTCCGCTGTATCTCTCTTCCTGTTCAGAGCACACGACAGGAGAAAATATTACATAGGCAACTACATTACGATTGGTTTGAACGCCGTTCTGAACGTTGGTGTTTCAGTCTGGGCACTTATCAACGTATTTGCATATAAAGCACAGTTCCTTAAGATCGACTTTGAAAAGCTGAAGCAGGTTGCATACGACCGTGATATCTACTATACCGAATCTACCTTCTGGTTTGATATCAGCCTGGCTGTATTTATTCCCCTGATGGTAATAACCGTTCTCAGCATTGTCAACCTCGTATTTAAGGTATGGCTCATGAAGTCTGAACGTAAGCTTTTAGAAGAAGGAAAGGAGGCGTAAGACTATGGCTAAAGACGTAAATCTTACAAAGGACGTATCCGTAATCAAAAAGGACAGAATGCGTTTCACAAAGAACACCCTGTCCAGCACGCTTTGCTACGTTGCGATTCTCTTTAACGTTCTTTATTTCGCCAATATTTATTCCACCGACGTGGGTAGCTATTACTACACCATTAAAATCGGTGCATCGGTTATTTATAACCTTCTCTTCCTGCTCTTTACCTTCCTCTGCTCTGAGGGTGTAAAAAACTACAGCAAGGGATACTCTATCTTCCTCCTTATTATAGGAGCTATGCAGATAGTTCGTATATTTGATATTCCTATGACTGCTCACAATACCGTTATTTCTCTTAACAAGGTTGAGGTTGCGGTAATGGACGACAAGCAGTTCATTCTTCTCGTAGTTTATCTTGTAGTTTCCGCGGCATGCTGCATCGCAGCCGGAATCGTAGGTCTTATCAGAACCTTAACGCTTGAGAAATACAAGGCAGAGACCGGCTTAAGCTAAGCCGTGGTTATTGGTTCAAAGCTATAAAGTCTAAAGGAAAGGCATAAGATATGGCTTCTTTAAGTTTACAAAATCTGAATAAAATATATGATAATAACGTTCAGGCGGTTTTCGACTTTAATCTGGACGTTAAGGACGGCGAGCTTATCGTTCTCGTAGGTCCCTCGGGATGCGGTAAATCCACCACCCTTCGTATGGTAGCAGGACTTGAGGATATTTCCTCCGGTACTCTTATCATCGACGGCAAGGACGTGACCCAGGTTCCCCCCAAGGACAGAGATATCGCGATGGTATTCCAGAACTACGCACTCTACGCTCACATGACCGTGTATGAGAACATGGCATTCTCTCTCAATCTTCTTCACGAGGATCCCAACGTTATTCACGAAAAGGTTATGGCGGCGGCAGAGATTCTCGGCCTCACCGATCAGCTTAATAAAAAGCCCAAGCAGCTCTCCGGCGGTCAGCGTCAGCGTGTTGCCATGGGACGTGCAATAGTTCGTACACCTAAGGTATTCCTCTTTGACGAGCCCCTCTCTAACCTTGATGCAAAGCTCCGCGGTGCTACAAGACGAGAGATACTTCTCCTTCATAAAAGACTTGGTGCGACCATGCTCTACGTTACCCACGATCAGACCGAGGCTCTGACTCTGGCAGACAGAATCGTATGTATGTCCATGGGCTACGTTCAGCAGGTTGGTACTCCCCTTGAGCTTTACGATACTCCTGCCAACGTTTTCGTTGCAAGCTTTATCGGTCTTCCTCCCATGAACTTCTTCAACGCGACGGTATCCGGCAGCAGCCTTCTTATTGACGGCGACATCAGGATCCCCCTCAGCGACGAGGAGACCGCACGTCTTGCACGCTATGACGGTATGGAAATTACTCTCGGAGTAAGACCCGAGAACGTTGTTAAGGGTGACGCGGCGACCATTAAGGTCAACAACTGCGAGAACCTTGGTCAGACAACCCTCATCCACGGTCACTTAAACGGTCACAAGATAACCGCTAAGTTCCGTGAGTGGTGCAGCTACGGTTACGGTGAAACGGTTTCAATATCCTTTGACCGTATGCACTTCTTCGACAAGACGACCACCCAGGCTATCAGATAACCTTTAACTTCCATACGGGATTAAATCGATAAGGAATTAATGATATGAAAGAAAAAAAATCTAAAAGTATATTCTCCGGACTCGGTGCATGGTTTAAGGAAAGAGTGCGTAGATTCTTCGTTGCTTTAAAGAAGAACCCTCAGGCAATTCCCCTTATCGCTCTGTGTATCACCTTCCTCGAATATTCGCTTAACCTGACCAACATTTCTAACACCACCGCGAAGATACAAGGCTCGAACATGGGTCTGTGTGCATTTGCTACTATGCTGTTTTTGATACTGTCATTCGTATGCATGCTCAACGCATTCCCCAAGCGTAAAAAGCCCAACATTGCTATGATGATCCTTATGATCGTCCTTTACGGTGTAGTCATCTTCGCCAACGTTACATATCTTCAGTGCATTAACGAGGCTCTCAGCACCTCGGGCAGCACCATCGACAGCGTTGCTAAGGTATATATTTACAGTGCCTACAGCACCGTTTCGGTTAATATTGTTCTTGTTATCGTTACTATCGTCTGCGTTATTCTTGAGCCCCTCTTCGCGAAGCTCTTCAAGAAGATCAACACCTCCATTGAAATCGAGGGTAGCGGTAATATCGAAAGCATTGATATCACTGACGAGGATTAATTATTCGCAATGTCAGACAAACGCAAAAACAATCAGAATCGGGATTCCGACAAGCTTGGCGGATATGAGCTTAAGACCGATGCGGTAAACAGGCTTCTTAACGCCGACAAAAAGGCTGATCCCAAATCCAAGGTCGATCCCGGCAAGCAATATCGCTCCAAGGGATTTCTCGACAGGATCCCATCGCCCATCAAGGCTTTATTCATAAAGTTTTGGTTCAGCGGTGCCGTATGCTTCTTCATCTATTGGGGTCTCGGAATGTATATCTGGGACACTCTTGATATGATAGTAGTCTTAGGCGTGGTTATGGGCATGGTAACCGACATTCTTGTAAACAATGCTTTCCGCTTCTTTGAGGTAACACCGGGCAGCAACAGTAAATGGATGATGTTCCCGAAGAAAAAGTTCTGGACCTTCTTCACCAATATCATCTACGGATTTATTATCGTTTTGCTCGTCGCATGGATTTATAGCGGTACTAACGTTCTTCTTAATCATATAAACGGCAGCGAGGAACAGATCTATCTTGGCGTTGAGCCTGTTCTGTTCGGCATTCTCTACGTTGCTGTTGATATGCTGTTTATCGGCATGAAGAACCTTGTTATTAAGATCATCACTGATGCTAAAGCAAAGGTAAGCTCTAAGTAAAATGATTAAAACATTATTTATTTCATCAACCTCGGCCTGCTTTGAATGGCAAAATGACTATCCATACTACAACAATAAAGAATATAAAATATTCCTGAACGGCAAGCAGGTTTTTGTTGGAAATACTAACGTTTTTTCCCTCTTTGATCTGCTTCCCGGTACAAAATACAGCATTACGTCCCCCAACTTTGGCGGCAAGGTGGAGTTTCGCACCAAGAGTGAGAGTGCGGCTATAAGCGTTCGCGACTTTGGTGCCGTTGGTGACGGAAAAACCGATGATACGGTTGCAGTGCAGACCGCCATTAACTGTCTGCCTAAGGATGGAAGACTTTATTTCCCCAAGGGAACCTATCTCGTTGCTCCTCTCTGTCTTAAGAATCACATCACTCTTGATATTCCCGAGGGCTCGTGTATTCTTGGCTCGGCAGACAGAAGCCGTTATCCCGTAATTCCCGGCACGACCGTCGACGTTGTGAGTGGCGAGGAGCATTTCTTCGGCACCTGGGAGGGTAATGCGGTTCCTATGCATCAGGCTCTTATCTTTGCCGAGCATGCTGAGGATATTACCATCGTGGGCAGAGGTATGATAAACGGCAACGCTCCCGAGGCGGGCTGGTGGATCAACGTTAAGGATCAGAAGGTTGGACGTCCCAGACTGATGTTCTTCAATCGCTGTGAGGGTATTCGCGTTCACGGTATTCACGCCTGCAATGCGGCATCCTGGCAGATGCATCCTTACTTCTCAAAGGAGATCGACTTCCTTGATATGTTTATCTCCGCACCCAAGGATAGCCCCAACACCGACGCCATCGACCCCGAGGCATGTGACAGAGTGGATATCATAGGCTGTCGCTTCAGCGTTGGTGACGACTGTATCGCTGTAAAATCGGGTAAAATTGACATTGGCAGAAGGTTCAAGACCCCCGCCAACAGATACACGATTCGCAACTGCCTTATGGAATTCGGTCACGGTGCAGTTACTCTCGGCAGCGAGATGGCAGGCGGCGTTACCAATCTTACCGTAAACCGTTGCGTTTTCAGACAGACCGACAGAGGTCTGCGTATTAAATCCCGTCGTGGACGCGGCAAGGACGCGATCATTGACGGCGTAGTATTTGAAAATATAAGAATGGAGGGTGTTCTTACCCCCATTGTAATGAATATGTGGTATAACTGCTGTGACCCTGACAGAAACAGCGAGTACGTCTGGTCAAGAAAGGCTCTGCCCGTTGACGACAGGACTCCCTATCTCGGCAGCTTTACCTTCAGCAATATGATCTGCCACGACTGTGAGGCGGCTGCCTGCTATTGCGACGGTCTGCCCGAGCAGCCTATCGAGGAGATCACTCTCGAGAACATCGACTTCACCTTCTCCGAGAATGCACGTCCCTCAAAGCCCGCTATGCGTGAGTTTATGGAGGACTTCTGCCGCGTGGGAATGTATTTTGACAACGTTAAGCGTCTTAATATCGAAAACGTTACTATCAGCGGCGTTATAGGTGACGAGCTTATCACAAGCAACATCGGAGAGCTGGTTAAAAAATAAAAAACTGAGGTTACATCTATGGCGGGTACAAACGCATACCTAAACATTGACAGATACATAGACCGTCTTATTACCGAGTCGACTCCGGATCTTCCTATATGGAATATTGAGAGCATCAGACAGGGTAAGAAGCCCCATTGGAACTATATCGACGGCTGTATGATCACCTCTCTTTTACAAATGAACGAGATTACCGGCGAGGATAAGTACTTCAGCTTTGCCGAGAGCTTTATCGACTACTACGTATCCGAGGACGGATCAATTCTCGGCTATGACGTGGAAAAGTATAATCTCGACGATCTTAACGAGGGTCGTGTGCTATTCGAGCTTTATCGCAGGACGGGCAAGGAAAAATACCGTCTGGCTATTGAAAAGCAGAAGGCTCAGCTTGACGGACAGCCGAGAACCAACACCGGCAACTTCTGGCACAAGCTGATCTATCCCAACCAGATCTGGCTTGACGGCATATATATGGCTCAGGTTTTCAGCACACTTTATTCTAAGGAATACGGTGGCAAGGACTACTCCGATATGCTCTCTCAGATCAAAAATGTAAACAAATATATGCAAGATAAGACCACCGGACTCTATTACCACGGTCTTGATTGCTCAAAATCTATATTCTGGGCTGATAAGGAAAGCGGCCTGTCGAGGAATTTCTGGCTTAGATCTATCGGTTGGTTTACCGTGGCTATGGTGGACATTATCGAGATTATCGACGACGGTGAAGCGAGAAAAGAGCTGACCCGGATATTCTCCGAGCTTATATCCTCCATTACCGCATTCCGCGACGAGTCCGGACTCTACTGGCAGGTGGTTGATAAGCCCGGCAAGGATGGCAACTACCTTGAAACCAGCGGCTCCAGCATGATCGCCTATGCTCAGCTTAAGGGTGCACGCCTAGGTGTGCTTGATCCCTCCTACGCAAAGCTTGGTAAGGCTACCTTCGACGGTATCTGCGACAGATACCTGACCGTAAGCGAGTCGGGTGAGCTTAATCTTGGCGGTATATGCTTGGTTGCGGGACTTGGCCCCGAGAACAACACCCGTCGCGATGGCTCCTATGAGTATTATATCTCCGAGCCTATCGTAGAGAACGATGCCAAGGGCGTTGCTCCCTTCGTGCTGTGCTATACGGAGATTCTCAGAGCAAGAGGAAACTAAAATGAAGCTTATGATTCGTGCCCACGACCTCGGCGTAAAGGGCGAGGTGGCTGTTGCAAGGGCTCTTAATGACAGAGGGCTTGACGGCGTACAGCTTGTGGTCTATAAATGCACCGACGACGTAAAATACGAGCAGGGCTCTATAACCAAGGCTCGTGCGGCAGAGATCGGTGATGCTATCAGAAAAGAGGGTGCAGAGATCCCGCTGATCGGAGCATATTTCAACTGTGTTCATCCGAATACCGAGAAGATCGATCGCGGAATTGCCGTATTCAAGGATTATCTCGACGTAGCCGAGAGCATTGGCTGTGAAACCGTGGGATCTGAAACCGGATCCTATAACGGCGATCCTTGGATATATCATCCAATGAATCACTCGGACGAGGCTCTTGACCGAGTGGTGAGTACCTTCACTGCCCTTGCCGACTATGCAGCCGAGCGAGGCAGATATATCGGTATGGAGGGTGCCTTCGGTCACGTGTGTCATACACCCGAAAGGCTGCTTGAGGCGGTAAGACGCATTGGCAGAAGCAATATACGCATCATATTCGACCTTTACAACTATCTTGACATTTCCAACGTAGACTCAGCTTATGATATTCTCGACCGTGGCCTTGAGCTTTTCGGCAAGGATATTCTACTCTTCCACGTTAAGGATTTCGTAATTGCAGACGGCAAGCTGAAGCAATGCGGAGTCGGACGCGGAGTGCTTGATTACGATAGAATTTTAAGAAAAATATACCTTAAAAATCCCGATGCCATCCTCGTGCTTGAGGGTACAACGGGTGAGGATATCGATTACGCAGTATCCTTCCTCCGCACAAAAATCAACGAAATCAGTCAACCTGAAAGGAATGGTTAAACATGGCATATCTTTCACTTAAAGGAATCAACAAAATTTATCCCAACGGATTCCACGCCGTTCACGATTTCAATCTTGAGATCGAGCAGGGCGAGTTTATCTGCTTGGTAGGTCCCTCGGGCTGCGGAAAGTCCACTACTCTGCGTATGATCGCAGGTCTTGAGAACATCAGTAAGGGTGATTTCCTTATTGACGGTGTCCGTGCAAACGAAAAGGGACCCAGAGAGCGTGAAATAGCGATGGTATTCCAGAGCTATGCTCTTTATCCCCATATGTCTGTTTATGACAACCTTGCCTTCGGCCTTACTCTTCAGGGCGTTGACGATGAGGTTATCGAGGAGAAGGTAAATAATATTGCGAAGATCCTCGGCCTTACCGACTATCTTGACAGAAAGCCGAGAGCTCTTTCCGGCGGTCAGCGTCAGCGTGTTGCCGTAGGACGTGCTATTATTCGTAAGGTTGGTATCTTCCTTATGGACGAACCTCTCTCTAACCTTGATGCAAAGCAAAGAGTTACCATGAGATCCGAGATCACCGATATTCACCGTAAGGTTGGCTCTACCACCATCTACGTAACCCACGACCAGACCGAGGCTATGACCATGGCTGACAGAATCGTGGTTATGAAGGACGGCTACATCCAGCAGGTAGGTACTCCCTACGAGCTTTACTTCAATCCCGTAAATATGTTCGTTGCAGGCTTTATTGGCGAGCCTCCCATGAACTTTGTTAATTCCACCGTACAGAACGGACAGATCAGCGTGCTTGGCTCCGACATTCATCTCTCTCATATTATCTCCGACGAAACCGTGAGAGCTTATGAGGGCAAGACCGTTGCTCTTGGCTTCCGTCCCGAGGGTATTCTTCTCGGCAAGCAGGAGAACTCCTACGTATTCGAGGCTGACGTTGTTCTTACAGAGCTTCTCGGTGATAATACCAACGTATACGTTCAGGTAGGCGAAACCAGCCTTATCCTTAAGGTTGATCCCCATGACACCCCCGAGCTTGACACAAGGATCACCTTCTCCGTTCCCTATGCTAACGCATATCTCTTCGACGGTGAGAGCGAATTCGTTATTCAGAAAAAGTAATTTTAATAAAGCAAAAAGGAGTACGAAAAACGTACTCCTTTTGTTTTTTGTATATGGTGGGTTTATTTTTTATATTCGTAAAGCTTATAAAGCTTCTTTGACATTTTACCTGCGTAAAGACCGCGGAAAACCGATCTTTCCATACCAGAAAGCTCGTTAATGAGTCGATCGGGCGTCATTTCCCTCTCGCAGACGAGGTCGATTCCGCATTTTTCTAAGGCAAGTGGGTCATCAAATCCGTAAACCTTCGTTACTCCAACGTCGTTTATGGGATTTTTTATTTTCGACGCTCTGGCGGCAAAGGTGGTATAGCAATCCATCAGAAGCGAGATTCTGTCAAATCTTTCTGAGAGTCTACCGATAAGCGAGGACAGCTCCTCGGGCGAAAGATACATGCTGACGCCCTCCATAACTATAATGGCACTTCGATTATCTCCAAGGCCATATAGCCAGTCGTCGTTGCGGATATCACAGCCGATCATTTTATATAGCTCGGTTTCGTTGAAATAAAGCCGCCTTTCCTCTATAACCTCGGGAAAATCCAGATCAAACCACTCCGATCCGCCTACACCGACACGCTGTACTCTGCTGTCAAGGCCGCAGCCCAGGTGAAGAATGACGCTATCGCCCTTCTCCGCTATTTTTTCCCGAACCCAATCGTCGAACACGCGGGATCTCATTCCCATATAGTAAGCAAGCCACTTAGAAGCCGATTTGCCCTTCAGAGTAAAGCCTGATCTTGCCCAGACGTCCTCTGCCATTTTATCATTAAGTATTATTCCCCTTCTGCTGACGAGTGCCTTGCCAAAGAGAGGAATATATAGCGTTTTATTTACTTCCGTCATATTACTTAAAATAATCACCGAGATATTCCTTGGTATTCTCAACCATCTCATCAAAGAGTGCCTTGGCAGAGGGAATATCAATATTCACAAGCGGATCGTTTACGAATGCCTTAAATGCCAGATCAAGATTTCTTTCCCTTGTGGCACGTGCCATAATAGACTGGGCGTCTGCCACCCTGGCAACGAGCTGCCATACTCCCTCGGGAATCCGACCTGCAAAGACGGGCGTTACCGAATTGTCGCGGAAGGCGGCGTTGGTTTCTACGACCACGCCGAGAGGAAGGTTGGGGATCTGACCCTCGTTAGGGATGTTTACGTTTGTGGTATAGTCGCAAAGTCCCAGCAGAGCACGGATCTGTCTTACGCCGTCCTCACCGGTTTCCTGAATGCTGACGGCCTCCTCGCCACTGCAAAGACGCTCACTTCTGGCAAGTCTTTGTACCAGATCATCCTTTCTGTAGCTTACGGGAGTACGGAGGAAGCCCCAGGACTTAACCTGCTCGTCATCCTTAAGATACCAGCTGCCCTCGCAGAACTCGGCAAGATGTCTATCACCTGCCGCGGCAATAACGCCGTATCTCCTATAAAGATCGAACTTTACTCGGTGGGCACAGGCAAAGAAGGAATCGGGATCAGCCTTCTCCAGTCCCTTATCGTAATGCCTGTCAACAAAATCGGCATAAATCGCGTTAACGTCAAGATCACGGTATCTTGCATCGGTTATCCAGGTGAAGTGGTTAACGCCTACAACGTTTACCTTAACTGCCTTATGGTCGGCAACCTCCTCGCCAGTCGCCTCTGCTATCGCCTTAGCGATCACCTTCTGCGTTCCGAACACCTCGTGACAGCAGCCAAACGCCTTGATGCCGGGGAAGGTGTCGTAAAGAGCTCTGATGCAAAGTGCCATGGGGTTGGTGTAATTAATGACCCAGGCATTCGGACAATACTGCTCTATCGCCTTGGCAATAACCTCCATCATAGGAACGGTACGGAGGGCACGAATGATTCCACCGGGGCCGGTAGTATCGCCAACAGGCTGATAAATACCGTATTTTTCGGGTGTGTGAACGTCGCTCTCCATCTCGTCAAAGGTGGCGGGAAGAATTGAAATAATTACAAAATCAGCACCCGTCAGAGCCTCGCCAATGGTTTTTCTTGCATGGTAGCTCCATTTTGATACAGCACCCTCGGCAAAATTAAACTTATTACCGATTATCTCATTATGTAAAGCGGCCTCGTAATCAATATCGTAAAGATCGACCTGACCGCTAAGATCGCCCGCAACGGCAAGATCGCTCATAAGCTTCCACGCCCATCCGCGAGAGCCTCCGCCAATGTATGCGATCTTTAAATTTTCAACGCCTCTGTCGGTATAGTTCATATCCGAGACCTCCAAAAATTGTTTTTTAACCCTCTTATAACATTATTATATATCAATAAAACATTGGTCGCCTTAAAAATTATAGCATTTTTGCTTAAATTCCTTGATTTTTTTGATATTTTGTGATAAACTATAAATATCTTGATGAAGGACTTATTTTTATGGAACAGAAAATCAGCGGAAAAATCGAAAACTATTATTTCAGCAAGGCTATTGATCGCCGTTACAGTGAGTCGACCCAGCACTATCATCCTCACTACGAGATCTACTATATGAAGGACGGCTGCTGCCGATATTTCATAGACGACAGATCCTTTGACGTTGAGGCGGGTGACGTTATCTTTATTCCCAAGGGAATTATTCACCGTACCAACTACACCACCGCATCTCACAGCCGTCTGCTGATCAACTTTACCGAGGAGTTTATTCCCGAAAACATGCTTGACCGCCTTATGGAATCAAGATACCTCTATCGTTCAAGGGAAATAGCCAAGAGCATTGAGGAGCTGTTTAATAAGATCGAGCATGAATACACTCATCCCGACGAGTATACCAAGGCTCTGCTTCGCTGTCATACGGCAGAGATGTTCTATCTTATAGTGCGTCATCCCGGCAGCCTTGAGGAAGCGACTACGGGCAACGAGCTTGTCGACAGCATAGTGAAATACATAAAGTATAATTATATGAGCGATATAAAGCTTTCTGGCGTGGCAAAGATGAAATCGGTAAGCCCCGAGCATCTGTCCAGAACCTTTAAGTCCTGCACCGGATTCGGATTTAACGAGTACGTTACCCTTCTCCGACTTCGCAAGGCGGAAGAGATGATCAAGTGCGAGCCTGACAAGACCATCAGCGAGATAGCCTTTGAATGCGGCTTCAATGACGGAAACTATTTCTCCTATAAATTCAAAAAAATGTACGGCATCTCTCCTATCAAGGCGAGAAACGAAAAATAATATTGTTTGTTGTTTAAAAAGCGGCTTTGTTATATAAAGGCCGCTTTTTGTTATCTTTTATTTACATTTTTCTAAAAATTTCACCGCATCAAGTGCATCCTTGCCGTAGAAATCTGCACCGATCTTTTCTGCATACTCCTCTGTAAGAACAGCACCGCCAACCATGATCCTTACGTTCGGTGCCTCCCTTCTGACCAATGCCACCGTATCCTCCATAGCCGAGAGAGTGGTGGTCATAAGTGCACTAAGACCCAGCACGTCAGCCTTATAGCTTATGACAGCCTCAAGGATCCTCTCGGGTGGAACGTCCTTGCCAAGATCGACAACCCGATAGCCGTAGTTTTCAAGAATAAGCTTGACAATATTCTTACCTATATCGTGAATATCACCCTTTACGGTTGCAAGAGCGACGGTAAGCATTGAGTTTTTCTGCTCCTTTGGCATTCTTCTCTTGATCACCTCGAAGGCCTCACCTGCAGCCTCGGCACTCATAAGAAGACCGGGAAGGTATATGCGTTTTTTTTCAAATCCTTCACCGACGGTGTCAAGTGCGGGGATAATATCGCTGTTGATAATATCCATAGCCGCCTTTTCCTTTAAAAGCTCCTCCGCCAGAGTAGATGCCTGAGTCTTAAGTCCCTTTATTATTGCGGTCTTAAGATCTATCACGCCCTCGGTAGCCGTTGGCTTCTGCTCGGTTACGGTCGAAATATAGCCTTCAAAATTATTATCTAATCCGCAAAGAGCAAGATAAGTGCCAAAGGCTTCCATAACTCTCTCCGAGTAGGGATTGACTATGGCGGCGGAAAGTCCGTTCGACATAGCCATAGTAAGATAGGAGGCGTTTATACGGTCGCGATCGGGCAGACCGAAGGAAACGTTTGAAATACCGAGAGACGTGTGACATCCAAGCTGCTCGGTAATGATTTTAACGGCACGTATGGTTTCTTTTGCCGCATTCTGATCCGCACTGACCGCCATGGCAAGTGGATCGAATACTATGTTTTTCTTATCGATTCCATATTTTTTCGCCTCGGCAAGAATCCTGCGTGCTATTTCCACCCTGCCCTCAGAGGTGGCAGGAATACCGTTTTCATCAAGGGTGAGGGCGATTACTACACCGCCGTATTTTCTTGCCAGAGGAAGAACAGCCGCCAGGCTATCTGCCTTGCCGTTTACGGAATTTATAATTGCCTTACCGTTATATCTTCTAAGAGCTGATTCAAGAGCCCTGGGATCTGCACTGTCTATTTGAAGCGGAAGTGTACAGACCTCCTGAATGCGACAGACGGCATCGGTAAGTGCCGAAGGCTCATCTATTCCGGGAATGCCAAGATTAACGTCAAGAGCCATAGCTCCCGCCTCCTCCTGACCGATGGCCTCCTTAAGAATATGCTCTACTCTGCCCTCCTTGACCGCCTCTCTGAATTTCGGCTTGCCGGTGGGGTTGATCCTCTCACCAATGATCAGGGGAGCATCGCCAAAGGCTACCGCATGGGTGTAGGATGATGCAAGAGTGCTGCTTTTCTTAACAATGGGAAGAGGTGTGATATCAGCCACCGCCTCCGCAAGACTACGTATATACTCGGGCGTAGTTCCGCAGCAGCCACCTACCGCACGGGCACCCCTTTTCACCAGTGAAGCAACGCTATTTGCAAAGTCGCGTGCAGAAAGATCGTATACGGTATGGCCTTTTTCTGCCCTGGGCATACCAGCGTTAGGCTTTACGATTATGGGAAGCGAGGAGAATTCAAGATATTTTTCCACCACGGAAGAGAGCTTCTGCGGCCCGAAGGAGCAGTTGACACCAATGGCGTCAGCACCCATGCCCTCAAGAAGTGCTATCATAGCAAGCGGGTCTGCACCCGTCATCAGCTTACCGTCCTCACCGTAGGCGTTGGACACGAAAACAGGCAGGGATGAGCCCTCCTTTGCGGCTAAAAGTGCCGCCTTGGTTTCATAGCAATCCGACATTGTTTCTATAAATATAAGATCCACGCCGTATTTTACGCCCAGTCTTACCGTTTCGGCAAAAACCCTCACCGCATCCTCAAAATCTAGATCTCCAAGGGGCTTCAGCATTCGGCCGGTAGGACCTATGTCAAGTGCGATCCACTTTTTCTGCTTACCGTGACTGCGTTTTTTCGCCTCCTTGGCATTAGACACCGCCGAGGCAACGATTTTTTCTAGCTCCTCTGCGGAAAATTTCAAAATATTTGCACCAAAGGTGTTAGTGGAAATGATATTACTGCCACAGTTAAGATATTCCTCGTGTATACTCGTGACAAGCTCGGGATGAGTGATATTCCAGCTCTCAGGCATAACGCCCGAGGGGAGCCCTGCCATCTGCAGCATAGTTCCCATTCCACCGTCGAGTATAACTGTATTTTTCTTTATAAACTCGGTAATTTTCACTCTAAACACCTCAAAAGTAATCGTTACTTTACATTTTTAATGCCAATAATGGCTGTAACCGACTTTGTCGGAGTCATAAACAGATCCAGTCCAAGACCGACTCCTACCTGCTTTGTCGGGTCAAGGACAGAGAAGATCTCCCTCTGAAGCTCAAGGGACAGATCACCGTAGCCGGGACTGAATCTCGGACGAAGCACTCTACCCTTATCTGCCTCCTCGGCCGAAAGCTCCTGACAGAAACAGTCGAGCAGTGCCTCTACCCTCTCGCTGCCCAAAGCCTGCATTACTACTGCTCGCGATGGAGAGATGAGAGAATACCTTCTTATCAGTCTGTCAATTCCGGCACCGACGGTGGCACACGCAAGGACTATTTCATCACACCCATCAAGGCATACGCCAAGCGAGTGGGAGCTTACGGTCGCAAACCCAAGGTCGACCAGATCGCCCCTGACGGACGCGGGAAATCTCATATAGCAGAGTCTATAGGTAAGGCAGCCCTCTGCCTCGGCAATACAGCCGTCTATCAGCTCCTCTATTCCTCGGTCGTCCTTAGCACCGAGATATCTTATGATCTCTTTTTTATTGATCCTTGGGGGATCATAGCTTTTTACATAGACCTTTTTTTCCATTGTACTCAAGTAATCCCGACATATAATTGTATATTTCTGCTGCCACGTCGGGCTTATTCATAGAATAAATATGTACGTTCTTAAATCCGTTCTGGAACAGGATAGCCGTCTGCTCTATGGCATAATTTATACCCGCCTGCCTCATCGATTCGGGATCCGAGCCGTATTTATCGATCATATCGGTAAATCTCTTCGGCAGATGACAGCCCGAAAGCTTAACCACCCTATCTACCTGGGATACCGAGGTGATGGGCATTATACCCGGGAAAATATATGCAGGCTCAATTCCCGCCCTGGCGGCTCTCGAAACGAAATCAAAGAACAGATCGTCGTCAAAATACATCTGCGTGGTGAGGAAATCAAGTCCCGCATCTACCTTTTCCTTAAGATGAAGGATATCCTCCTCAAGACTTCCGCTCTCCGGATGTCCCTCTGGATAGCAGGCACCGCCAATGCAGAAATCCCCAGCCTCACGAAGCTCGCGGACAAGCTGGATCGCGTATTTATAATCCCTGGGCATATCCTCCATTCCCTCGGGAATATCACCGCGAAGTGCCATGACGTTAACGATACCCGCCGCCTTCATATCAGCGATCCTCTGCCTTACGGTTTCCTTAGTGGAGGAAACGCAGGTGAGATGAGCCAGGGTGGCAACGCCGTACTTTTCCTGGATATTTTTCGCAATATCAAGGGTATACCTGCTTGTTCCGCCGCCCGCACCGTAGGTAACGCTCATAAAGGATGGCGAGAGAGAGGCGATCCTTTCGGTCGCCTCTCTTACACTGTCAAAGGAGGATGAGCTTTTCGGAGGAAAAACCTCGAAGGAAAGCGAGTATCCTCTTCGATTAAATATTTGGGATATTTTTTTCATATCAGGTATTGGAGGTTGCTACTACGTTAGCACCCGTACCGCAAACGTTCTCGATAATGATGTCGCCGATCTTAACGTTGTCCTCAGCGAGAGCAGAGTTGATCTCTGCCATAACGTCGAACATTCTTCCCTTAGGAATAGTGGTGTCGGTCTTAACCGAAACCACCGCACCCGACTTACATCTTACGGTGGAGGTAACCGTTCTCTTAGGGTTGGTGCATTCGTCGTTTGCGTAGGCAACACCCCTCTTACAGAAGTTGCCCTCTACGTTAACGGGAGCACCGCTATCGTCAAGAGTAACCTTCATCTGACAGCCGCGGGGACAAACTATACAGGTTAAAAGCCTTTCCTTTGCCATATCTGTGTCCTCCTTACATCTCGATTCCGAAGGAAAGCTCTCCTCCGGAAAGCGAAGAAATAATATCCTTCGTCAGCTCGACCTTCTCCATCTCTGCGGGAGCAAGACGCTGCTTTTTCTTAGAAATAATAACTCTGTCGCCATCACGCACAACTATCTTGGCGTCGCGGTATACGTCCGCAACTCTGAAGTAAACGGAGGTATCGGCAACCTCGGTAAGCCTCTGGGGAACGGTATAACGAACTCTGCCGTCGGTCTTAAGGCTGACGGAGATCTCCTTTTTGCTGTTACCCATAATATATTTTGCCGCCGCCTTACCTGCGATGGCAGATTCCTCGGACACGTAGTCAACCAGATCGTGAACGTGAAGCACGTTTCCGCAGGCAAAGATGCCCTCGATCTCGGTTTCCCTCTCGCCGTTTACCGCAGCACCGCCCGTCACTCTGTCAAGAGTAATGCCTGCACCCTTGGTAAGCTCGTTCTCGGGAATAAGGCCGCAGGAGAGAAGCAGTGTGTCGCAGGGAATGTATTCCTCGCTCTCCTTGATGGGACGGCGATTCTCGTCAACTCTGGCGATGGTAACGCCCTCAAGTCGATCCTTACCGTGAATATTAACTACGGTGTGGCTGAGTCTTAAGGGAATGTTAAAGTCGTTAAGGCACTGCTCGATATTTCTGGCAAGACCGCCCGAGTAGGGCATAAGCTCGCAAACCGACTTTACCTCTGCACCCTCAAGGGTCATACGGCGTGCCATAATAAGACCGATATCGCCCGAGCCGAGAATAACTACCTTCTTGCCGGGCATATAGCCCTTCATATTAACGAACTTCTGTGCCGTACCCGCTGTATAAATACCTGCAGGACGGGTACCTGAAATATTAAGTGCACCCTTAGGTCTTTCGCGGCATCCCATAGCAAGAATTACCGCACCCGCCTCAATGGTGAAGATACCGTTCTCACGGTTCATGGCGGTGATAACTCTGTCGGGTGAAACCTCAATAACCATAGTATCGAGCATATAGGGAATGCCAAGCTCTCTTACCATTTTTTCATATCTGAATGCATATTCGGGACCGGTAAGCTCCTCGCCGAAGCGATGCAGACCGAAGCCGTTGTGAATACACTGTCTTAAAATACCGCCGAGAGCATTATCTCTCTCGAGGATAAGAATATCTCTGACGCCCTCCTCATAAGCCGCTACCGCAGCCGCCATGCCTGCAGGGCCGCCACCAATTATAACTAATTCTTTCTTCATCTTTTTCCCCTTTACTTCGTCTTACCGAAATTGATGTAGGAATTGCCGCCGAACTTTGTAACAGCGGTATAATCAACGCCCATCTCACTTGCCAGAAGCTCGATGATGTAGGGCGTGCAGAAGCCACCCTGACATCTACCCATAGAGGCTCTGGTTCTACGCTTGATTCCGTCTACGTCGGTGGGACGGGGATTAGTGCGGATTGCATCAAGGATCTCACCCTCGGTGACCGTTTCACATCTGCAGATAACGTGTGCGTACTCGGGACGCTCCTTAATAAGTGCGTTCTTTTCCTCAACCGAAAGGGAGGAGAAGAAATGCATAGGACGTCTTGTGCCATTGAAGTCGGCTCTTGCGTCCGCCTTATATCCTGCGTCGACGATAAGCGACACAACGTACTCCGCAATAGCGGGAGCAGAGGAAAGTCCGGGGCTCTCAATACCGCCGCAGTTAACGAAGTAGGGCTTCGGGATTCCGATAATAAAATCACCTGTGCTGCCTGTCGCACGAAGGCCGGTGAAGGATGTGATAACCTTGCTGAAATCTATGCCTGCCACCTGAGCCGATGCAAGCGATCTTACCTTAGCAAGACCCTCGGCGGTGGTTCTGGTATCGGTCTTATCGTCGATATCCTCAGCTGTGGGGCCGACCAGCAGATTGCCGTCAACGGTGGGAGTTACGAGAACGCCCTTACCCATCTTGGAGGGACAGCGGAATACGGTGTGTGTGATATGACCGCCAACCTCACGGTCAAGGAGCATATATTCTCCTCTTCTGGGACGAACGGTAAAGGAGGGCTCGTCCACCATGGCGGATATCTCATCGGAGTAAAGGCCGGCACAGTTGATGACCCATTTTGCATCAATCGATCCTACGTCGGAGAAAAGTCTGTAGCCGCCCTCAATATTTTCAATTTTCTTAACCTCAAAGCAGGTCTTAAGGGTAGCACCGTTGTCCATAGCGTTACCGACGGACGCCATACAAAGCTCATAGGGACAGACGATAGCACCCGTGGGAGCGTAAAGTGCAACGGTAACCTCACTGCCGATGTTAGGCTCCAGCTTCAGAATCTCATCGCGGTGGATAACCCTGACTCCGTCAACGCCGTTGGTCTTACCTCTCTCGCAGAGCTCCATAAGAGTTTTTTCATCCTCCTCGTTGAAGCCAACGACCAGCGAGCCATTATTCTTATACTTAACTCCAAGCTCACGGCAGACCTGTGCCATCATCTTAGAGCCGCGAACGTTCATTCTCGCCTTAAGGCTGCCAATCGCAGCGTCATATCCTGCGTGAACGATGGCACTGTTTGCTCTGGTGGCACCGAGAGCAACGTCGCTGCCCTTCTCAAGAATACAAACGCTGTCTGTATATTTGGTAAGCTCTCTGGCTACCATACCTCCAACAACGCCTGCACCGATTACTGCAAATTCAAACATGTTTTTATCTCCGTTTTCACTGATTTGCTTGACTTATTTATAGTTTATCAGTATAATTATAATATAAAAATAAACCCATGTCAACGATAAACGCAAAAGATTTGGAGAGAAAATAATGACAAATATAGAAAAATACGGTTTTAAGCAAATAAGAAGAAGAGAGCTTGAGGAAATCGGTGCGGTGCTGTACCAGCTTATACACGAGAAGAGCGGTGCGGATCTTGTATACCTTGACAGAGATGACGAGAACAAAACCTTCTCAATAGGCTTCCCTACCCCTCCCGAAAACGATACGGGCGTATTTCATATAATCGAGCATTCGGTGCTTTGCGGCTCGGCAAAATATCCATTGAACGATCCGTTTGCAGAGCTGCTTAAGGGCTCGCTTAACACCTTTCTTAACGCGGTGACCTACGAGGACAGAACGGTATATCCCGTATCCTCAAGATGCGAGAAGGACTTTCTTAACCTGGTAGACGTATATATGGACGCGGTATTTTCACCCAATATGCTGGAAAATCCCAGTATATTCAGGCAGGAGGGCTGGCATTACGAATACGATGCCGAGGCAAGCGAGCTGTCGCTGAACGGCGTGGTTTACAACGAGATGAAGGGTGCCTATTCCTCTCCCGACGAGCTTGGTGGCATAGCACTTAACCGTGCACTTTACGGTGGAACGGCATACTGTCGCGATTCGGGCGGAGATCCTCTGCATATTCCCGAGCTTAGCTACGAGCAGTTCAAGGCGACCCACCAAAAATACTATCATCCCTCAAGTGCCAGAATAGTGCTTGACGGACGGATGGATCTTGAAAAGGTTTTGCCTCTTCTTGACGCACATTTATCAAAATTCGACAGACGTGAGGCCGTTTTTCTTACCGGACGGAGCGAAAAGAAAATTTGTGAGCCACAAACTATTGGCTATGAGATCTCCGAAAACGAGGATGAAAAGGGTAAGGCAAGAGTGCTTTACGGCTACGTATACTCCGACCATTCGGACAAGGAAGCACACCTGGCGGTATCGGTGCTGGCAGATATTCTCTGCGGCTCCAACGCCTCGGTGCTTAAGAAGGCACTGTTAGATCGCGGTCTTGCCAAGGACGTGGCTATGTACGCCATAAAGTCAAGAGAGCAGACGGTGGTTATTGAGATCAGAGATGCCGATGAGGAAAGACTTGACGAGATCGACGAGGTAATAAATCAGGTTATCCTTTCGCTTAAGAGGGATGGAATTGATAAAAAAATCATAGAATCCACCCTTAACAGCATAGAATTCAGACTGCGTGAGAGAGATTTCGGCTCATTCCCCACGGGAGTAGCCTTCGCTATGTCTATGTACGCCGTATGGATGTACGGCGAGAATCCTGAAGAGGCACTGCTGCTTAATGACACCATTACCTCGGTGAGAAGCAAGCTTTCGGGAGATTATTTCGAGGATACCCTGGTAAAGATGACCCTGGATAACCCCCATAAAGCCAAGATAATTATGCTGCCCGACAAGACCCTCGGAAGAAGGAACGCCGAGGAGGAGAGGAAAAAGCTTAATGAGCTGTTGGGCTCCATGACAAAGGAAGACATCAAGAGGATAGAGGACGAGGAGGAGGCTCTCAGAGAATGGCAGCAGGCCGAGCCCACCGAGGAGCAGATGGCGTGCTTACCCACCCTTAGCATCAGCGATATTCCTCAAAAAGTATCCAGACCCACCGCCTTGGTAAGCGAGGTGAATGGGGTCAAAATCCTTACTTGTCCTGTCAAAACGAACGGTATTGTTTACATTTCGCTGTTTTTCGAGGCGTCGGACCTGGCAAAAGAGGATCTGCTGAAGCTGTCAATGCTGTCATCTGCCCTGCTGAATTTCCCCACGGAAAGCTATGATGCACTGTCGCTGCAGAACGACATAAAGGCAAATCTCGGCAGTCTGTTCAGCTCCTTTGTGGTTGCTAACAAGGACGGTGTCGCAACACCCTATCTGAAGATCGGCTCCAGTGCCCTGATCAGTCGCTCGGAGGATATGCTGAGACTGTTACGAGAGGTCGTTATCACCTCGAAAATCGAGCTGGAGGGCGAGATCAAAAACCTGCTGTCCCAGGCTAAAGCTCATATTGAAGATATGATGCTGGCATCCGGCGAGGCGATTGCCCTCTCCCGCGTTGAAGCAAGCTTAAGCGAGTCGGGATCTATGTCCGAGTACCTTTCCGGCTACGAGGCATACAGTAGGATATGTCAGCTTTGCAAGGATGACGAGAGCATCTCATCGCTTACGAAGGATATAGCAGAGCTTCTCCACAGGCTCGCCGACAGACGCCGACTTACCGTTACGGTTACCGGTGACGTTGACGAAGAATTTATTTCAAGGCTTACCGAGGCATTCCCCATCGGTGAAGGAGAGATCAGGAGAGCCACCACACCTCTTTGTGCCGACAGAAGCGAATTTCTACAGATTCCCTCTAAGGTAGCCTACGCAGTTGCGGGAGGCAAGGATGCCGAGATAGGCGAAAGACTGGGTCTTATGCGAGTTGTACGCTCTATACTCTCCTACGAATATCTGTGGAACACCGTAAGAGTTCAGGGAGGAGCATACGGCACCGGATTTATTCCGAGGAAGGATGGCAGCCTTTCCTTCTATTCCTACAGAGATCCCTCTCCTGCACGCTCGCTCGCGGCATATTCGGCAAGCACCGAGTATCTGAGAGCTATGGCCGAGAGTGGCGAGGATATCACCAAGTTTATAATCGGTGCCATCGGCGAATACGACAGCATTATTACCCCAAGAACCGCATCGCTTATCTGTGCTAACGACTACCTTAACGGCTGGTCGGGCGAGATGGAGGCTAAGGTTCGTGGCGAGATGCTCAGGGTGACGGCAAGCGATCTTAACCTTGCGGCCGATATAATCGACAGAGTCCTCTCAGATCGAAGCATAGCCGTAGTCGGAGGCGAGGAGCATCTCGATAAATTTGACGAGAAGCCAAGCCGTATCATTAAAATATAATAAAACAAACAAAAAAGCGGTTGGGAAATCCCAACCGCTTTAAATATTCATCATTATTTCGCGTTAAGCTCTATGTAGTTGTCATGCTCCTGCCACTCATGAGAGAAGAAGTTAGTGAAAACGACCTTAACGATCTCAAATCTGAATCCGATAGAGTCCTCGAAGAGAATCTCTTCACTCTCGGTGGTATAATAATATTCGCCGCTGTCCTCGGGAACGGTGAGATCCGAAAATACAGTCGCATTCTCTATGCGGTAAACCTCGTGGCCGCCCTTCTTGAAAACAAGATCAACGTTACCCACCGCGGCATAAATAACAAGTATGATAACAACCGCCAGAATTGCACTGATTATACCCGCGTTACGGGAAGCTCTATCCTTCATAATAATTATCCTTTCAGACAAATAAATACTTTTCTAAGTTAATTATATCACCATAAAGAAAAAAAGTCAATATATAAATAATTATAAATTCCCCGCCCGATTAAATTAAGGCAAAGAATTGATTTTAAAGGTTGACTTTTTTAGTGAAATATTGTATAATGTTTTGTCAAAAGAATTGTTTGCCTTATTTTGTGGCAAGCTTAACTATAAAAAGACTTTTTGAAAGGAAGAAAAAAATGGCTTATAATTATGAAGCATGGTCGGGATTTGAGGCAGGCACATGGGTTAAGGAAATAAACGTGCGTAGCTTTATCCGACACAATTACACACCCTACGACGGAGACGAGGCATTCCTCGAGGGAGCAACAAAGGACACACTTTCACTCTGGGATCAGGTAATGGAGCTTACCAGGCAGGAGAGAGAAAAGGGCGGCGTGCTGGATATGGACACCAGCATTATCTCTACCATCACCTCTCACGGCCCCGGTTATCTTAACAAGGATATTGAGAAGATCGTCGGCTTCCAGACCGACAAGCCCTTCAAGCGTGCACTTATGCCCTATGGCGGTATCCGTATGGCAGAGAAGGCATGTGCGGACAACGGCTATACCATTGATCCTCAGGTAAAGGAGTTCTTTACGACTCACAGAAAGACCCACAACTCCGGCGTTTTTGATGCATACACACCCGAAATGAAGGCGTGCAGAAGTGCTCATATCATCACCGGTCTGCCCGACGCATACGGACGTGGCAGAATTATCGGCGACTACAGAAGAGTTGCACTCTACGGTGTTGACCGTCTTATCGCGGACAAGGAGGAGCAGAAGAGAACTACACGCTCTGCAATGTATGCAGAGGTTATCAGAGCAAGAGAGGAGCTCTCTGAGCAGATCCGTGCTCTCGGTGATCTTAAGAAGATGGCAGCAAGCTATGGCTGTGACATTTCCCTTCCCGCACGCGACACCAAGGAGGCTATCCAGTGGCTTTACTTCGGCTATCTTGCAGCAGTTAAGGAGCAGAACGGTGCCGCTATGTCCCTCGGCCGTACCTCTACCTTCCTCGACATCTACTCCGAGAGAGATATCAGAGAGGGCAGATACACCGAAAGCGAGATCCAGGAGTTCGTTGACCAGTTTATCATGAAGCTCCGTCTTATCAAGTTTGCACGTACACCCGAATACAACGCACTCTTCTCGGGCGATCCCCAGTGGGTTACCGAGTCCATCGGCGGCGTGGCTATCGACGGTCGACACATGGTAACGAAAATGTCCTACCGTTATCTCCATACTCTTACCAACCTCGGTCCCGCACCCGAGCCCAACCTCACTGTTCTCTGGTCTACAAGACTCCCCATCAACTTCAAGCGTTACTGTGCTAAGATGTCTATTGAAACCTCCTCTATCCAGTATGAAAACGACGATATGATGCGTTTCACCCACGGTGACGACTATGCCATCGCCTGCTGCGTATCCTCTATGAGAGTAGGTAAGGAAATGCAGTTCTTCGGTGCGAGAGCAAACCTTGCCAAGTGTCTGCTTTACGCCATCAACGGCGGTGTTGACGAGATAAACGGCAAGCAGGTCGGTCCCGAGTACAGACCCATCACAAGCGAGTATCTCGACTACGATGAGGTTATCGTTAAGTACGACGCAATGCTTAAGTGGCTTGCAGGTGTATACGTAAACACCCTTAACGTTATTCACTATATGCACGACAAGTACTGCTACGAGAAGATTCAGATGGCTCTTCACGACAAGGACGTTACCCGCTGGTTTGCAACCGGTATTGCAGGTCTGTCTGTGGTTGCCGACTCTCTCTCGGCTATCAAGTACGCCAAGGTAAGAGTTATCCGTGACGAGAACGGAATTGCAACCGACTACGAGGTGGAGGGCGACTTCCCCAAGTACGGAAACGATGACGACCGCGTTGACTCTATCGCCTACGATATCGTGCATAGATTTATGGAGCATATCAGAAAGAATCACACCTACCGCGAGTCTATCCCCACCACCTCTATCCTTACCATCACCTCCAACGTGGTGTACGGTAAGGCGACCGGTGCAACACCCGACGGACGTAAGAGAGGCGAGGCATTTGCTCCCGGTGCTAACCCCATGCACAGAAGAGATACTCACGGTGCTATCGCATCGCTGGCATCGGTTGCCAAGCTTCCCTTCATTGATTCTCAGGACGGTATATCCAACACCTTCTCTATCATTCCCGGTGCTCTCGGCAAGGATGATCAGATCTTCGCAGGCGATATTGAGGTAAACCTCGATTGCTCTAACGGTGCCTGCGGAACTCCTACTCTCTTCGAGGGTCTTGACGACGACGCATACGGCTATGAATTTACCGAGAACAACGGTTAATTCTACAGTGATCATATCACAGAAATTTGTTTTCTAAAGAGCTATAATTAACACAGCAAAACGAAAGGAATAAAGTTATGGCAGCAACACAGAATCAAATAGATAATCTTGTTTCTCTCCTTGACGGCTACGTGCAGAAGGGTGGACACCACCTTAACGTAAACGTTTTCAGCCGCGAGACTCTGCTCGACGCACAGGCTCATCCCGAGAGATACCCCCAGCTTACCGTAAGAGTAAGCGGTTATGCGGTTAACTTCGTTAAGCTGACAAAGGAGCAGCAGGACGAGGTTATTTCCAGAACCTTCCACGACCAGATTTAAATATCTGTATTTAATGAAAAACGGCGGTTTATTTGCCGCCGTTTTACGCTATAAGAAAGGAGCTCTGCATGAAGGGATATATTCATTCAAAGGAATCCTTCGGCACGGTTGACGGGCCGGGTATACGCTACGTTCTGTTTATGCAGGGCTGCCCTATGCGTTGCCTGTACTGTCACAATCCCGACACCTGGGAGATCGGAGGCGGCACCGAGGTCACGGCAGATGAAATAATCGAGGAATACTGGAGCAACCGTCAATTCTACAAAAACGGCGGAATTACGGTTACGGGCGGCGAGCCCCTTCTTCAGATCGACTTTATCACCGAGCTTTTCAAGGCGGCAAGGGATAAGAAAATCCATACCTGCATCGACACCTCAGGCATTACTTTTACGGAAAACGACGGTACGTATAGGCAAAAGCTTGACATTCTTATGAATTATACCGATCTTGTAATGCTTGATATAAAGCATATTGATCCCATCTGTCATAAGGCTCTTACGGCTCACTCAAACGAGCGTATTATTGCCTTCGCAAGATACTTAGAGGAGAAAAATATACCGCTTTGGATTCGCCACGTTGTAGTGGAGGGATACACCGATGGGGAGGAGCATCTTCTCGCTCTCGGCAGATTTATCGGAGGTCTTAGAAACCTTAAGGCCCTGGACGTTCTGCCCTATCACACCATGGGTGAGGCAAAATATAGGGAGCTGGGTATTCCCTACCCTCTTGAGGGTACGCCCGCCACCTCAAAGGCCAAGGCTGCCGAGGCTAAGAACATGATATTAAAGGGTATATATTCGGTAAGAAAAAGCAAAAAATAACAGGCTAGATCGACAGTATGGTCGAAATAGCCTGTTATTTTAGTAAAAGAGTCTGTCGCGATATACAAGATAACGCATTTTACAGTTCTTGCAAAGCTCGTCTGCCATAGCATCAAGCTCATTTCTCGTTACCAGCTTATATCCGATAACCTCAGTAGGCTGAAGGGTCAGCTCAGGCAGAGCGTCAAGACGAAGCATATAGGTCACTGCATAGAAATGACCTGCACCAACCGCACCGATAAATTCAAGCTGATCGGCAGATGCCTTAATACCGACCTCCTCAAAAAGCTCCCTTACAGCAGCCTCTCTCAGCTCCTCACCCTCAATAACTCCGCCGCCGGGTGCATCATATTTAAGTCCCTCGCTTTTATCGGGGTGTCGGTAGGAAACCAGAAGTCTGTCACCAACTCTTACCCACACCTCAACGCAGGGATGATATAGTCCGTCGGGTATTTTATCTCTGTCATCGCGAGAAATTTTTATGCCGGTTTTCTCACCGTTTTCATTAACCAACTCCCAGATTTCTGCCATTATGTCACCTTTTGTAAAGCAAGATTTACATTAATCCTGCTTAACGTGTACGTCAAGCTTGTTGTAGGGTATCTCAATTCCGCTTTCGTCAAAGGCCTTTTTACTAGCCTCGAGAATATCCCACTTTACCGTCCAGTAGTCAGAATTATTAGTCCACACTCTGGCGGTAATATTTACGCTGCTGTCGCCATGCTCGCTTACTCTAACCACGGGTTCGGGATCCTCAAGCACAAGCTTATGTGCAAGGCAGATCTCGGTGATAAGCATCTTCGCCTTTTCAAAATCGCTCTCGTATGCAACCGAGAAGGTGAAATCAACTCTACGGGTAGCCTTTTCGGAGTAGTTGATAATATTGGAATTGGAAAGAGTTCCGTTGGGAACGTAGATAACCTTGTTGTCGGGTGTACGAAGCTTGGTGCAAACGATCTGAATATCCTCTACCGTTCCTGCAACGCCGGAACCCTCCACCTCAATATAGTCATCCATCTTAAAGGGACGGGTGAAGATGATTATTACGCCGCCTGCAAGATTAGAGAGTGCACCGTTTACGGCAAGACCTGCACAAACACCGAGAGAGGTTACCAGAGCGGTAAGACCGCTGGTGTCTATACCAAGATAGCCTACAAGACAGATAGCGACCAGAATTTTAGCACCAACCTTGCCGATATAAGTAAGCGTCTTGACAAGCGTCTTGTCAAATCTCTCGTTATCCTTGAATCTGCGTTCAATTCTTCTTGCGATAACGTTAATAACGCGGAAGCTGACCAAAAGAATGATCAATGCAATAATAACCTTTATTCCGGTATTAAGGCACCAGGAAACAACGGTGTCGATCAGGGCGGAGAATGTTTCGTTTGAAGCGGTTTCTCCTGTTTCAAGTAAAAAGCTCATTTGTTTTACCTCACATATTTTCTTCATTTTTATTATAACAAATTTATTATAACAAAGAAAGCCGTGTTTTTCAACAGCTCACAGAGTAATTTACAATATTTTAAAAAATTTCTTTATTTTTAAAATAGCTCAAGCGAGAAAACAACCAAAGCCATATAAATTACCGTATAAATGTAAACTAAAAATAACATTTAAGGCGATCTACATATCACAGATCGCCTTTTTTAAAATCATATTTGCATATTAAAGGTTGTGTTTTCGTCGATGCTTTCCACACCGTATTTTGTGAAATACAGGTTTCTCTCGCTATCTTTGCACTTCTTAATAACCCTTTTATACTTTGCGTTTATCCTCTGGCAAAGTCCCTCGAAATGTCCCGCGTAAAGAGGATTTGCCTCACGCTTACGCTCGATTATGTCTGCCACCGACTGATACAGTCTGATCATATTATATCCCGACGTGCTGTCGAACACCCAGATGGGAAGGAAATTCTTATACTGAAGCAGACCCCACATCTGATAGAAGTTTGCAATAGTAGATGCCGAGCTGAAGATCTCGTCCTTGCCCTTAACGTAGAAATCCTTGTTGTCCTCGGAGATGTTTTCGGCAACCCAACGGTCAAAATCCTCGTCATAGACGGTTTTGTTATATTTGATCTTGATATTTCTGTAGTTATAGAGGGCGTGTCTTGCGTTTGCTATCTCGGCTCTCTCGCCGTTGGCAAAATACTCGCGTACGTTATCAAGAGAGGTGGTGAAGATCGAGGAAATTCCAACCAGCAAGCTGCCAAGTCCGGAGATTATAGCAACGATTCCAACGATTCTGTTGATAATAACGTCCTCCTCGCTCTGTCCGAAGAAGCCGAAAACAACGCATATCGCGATCATGGAGCAGATGCTTCCAACTATAAGTAAAATCTTTTTTCCGTTACCCTTCATAAAAGTCACGTCCTTTGCCTTTTATTGATACCCCATTATATCACATTTTTCGACAGCCGTCAACACTCTTACGAATAAAAAGAAGTATCCACGCTTATAGAGCTACCAATAGACTTTTAAAGCCTCATAGCTCTGAAGCGAAGACACTTCTCGCACGTATTAAGTAATGCCGATAGGGCAAGGACAAGGCTAAGACGAACCGCAAAACAACTTAGCCAAGCTCAAGGAGTAAAGGAATTACCGACTCTTTACATCATCATTATACTATGCTCCTTTGCAAATTACAAGAGGCCAAGATCATTTTCAGAGCTTCGCACAATTTTGCAGGTTGACTAATGCCTTTCAAAATTATGCACTATGCACAAAGGAAATTAAGCAATAGCCAACCGCACGACCCTTTCTTTTGAAAAGGCCGGTACTAAGTACAAAATGAAGCTTTAATATTATTCTATATCATACCATTCGTCATCAATTTTGAAGTATTCTACAGGCTCTTTAGTAATAAAAAAGAAGCCCTCCTGAAGCTCGTATTTCACTCCTGAAATACTAATGGTTGTAGCCGTAATTAATTCCTCGGGAATGTCCCAAATCATTGGCATTCCGGGCTCACCGACTGTATAATGGCCGGCCTTATCAATCAGGTTGTAATATCCATTATTTCCTTTTATCGTGTAGAGCCTTCCGACAACGTAATTGTCCTTGGTGACAACCTTATATGCGTAATCCTCTTCTGAAACAGTACATCCAAAGAAGTGCTTTTCTACGGGTCTGAACCCTTGCAGATCCGACCAGCGTCGCCCATCATCAAAATCGCCTCCAAAGGTGAAATAATAGATTCGATAATCTCCGGTGTCAATATATGCCTCGTCAGCATAACCTCCGGCAGCCATATCCGCAGTGAAACCGTACTCTCCTTTATTTATTGCAAAGGGAAGATAACTCATCACAATAAGAAAAACGAGAATTGCTGACCAGCCGATAATCCGTCCTACCGTTCGCAGCGTTCGGTTTTTCTCGACGATTACCTTCTCAGGCTCTTGGGTAGCAACCTCTGTAGCACTTATATCAAAAAGCTTCTCTAGCATAGCCATAGATTCTGGGTTTGGTAATCCTAAACCGTTTTCCCATTTTGCAACGGTGCTACGGCTCACAAAAAGCTTTTCTGCCAATTGTGCTTGCGTGAGTCCTTTATTCATTCTCAGCTGTTTTAGATTATCCTTAAATTCCATGTTTTCTTACCTCCAAGCACCCATATTATATCACAAATCAAGGAAAAATGTTGTTACTTTTGTGTTACTTTGAAGCTTGTTACTGCTTTCGTATGTCAGCGAACAATGAGTGTTAAGCTGGTGTAACTAAAAAATGCGTTAAATACTTGGTGCAGTAAGTGGGATAATGTACGAACCTTCTTTTTTTTAAGGCAAGCATACGATGTAGCATCAAAAATGATACGAGTATATTGAAAAAACAACAAGTCTATGATATAATAAGCTCACAGATAAATAAAAGCGGACGAATAACTATCACGGAATATAAAAAGGAGTTTTGGTACTATATGTGGAATGAAATAAAAAATGAAATTGATATCGAAAACTTGATGAACAAATATAGCGGCTTTCACGATAGCTGTATAGTATCAATAAACTATCATAGCGGTGCATTTGTTAATGATAAGGGTGTTATGGCAAATGGCGGATTGCTCGAGCATAGCATTGAAATGATATTGCACAGTCAGTGTAATCAGCCTATTGAACTGCGTTTTGCAGGAGTAAGAAAATGTAATATTGTTGGCTGGGAGGATAATTATTTCTGCGACATTTATAGTGCATATTTGAATTTTCATAGCGACCTATTTAGCAAAACACGTGATGACAAGCTGATAGTATGGGCGAATTGGGAAGGATTTAATCCCATAAAATATACGGAAGAAAAACCGATTTCCATTAACGGACAACACTGTACTTATGTAATTGCTGAAAAGATGTTTTGGAGAATAATGACGGAGGACTAATCCGGAGGGCAAAATTCCAAGACGTGATCAACCATCTCGCACTTTCATTATTCTATCGTTGGATCTCTACCCCCAAATAATAATCTCTTCTAAAGAAAAATACGAACCTCGACTCATCAGGGTTCGTATTTTCTGTTTGGTGCACCTCCGGGGACTCGAACCCTGGACCCTTGCATACCGCCAAATGTGGTATCTTGCCAATTCGGAGATGGTACATTGGATTAGTACAACAAATGTAAATCGAAAAAACAACCGACCCGAATGGCAAATTAAGAGTTTGCTACTCGGGGTTTTGTCTGCAAAAGCACGCTTTTTGTTCTAATCATCTGTAATATCTCCTCGTTACGCAATATTCCTTTGGAATGCAGTTGCGGATCATGTTTGTATTTACTATGGTGGAAAACACCATAAGCTATGTTCGCACTAACAATATTCTGAGAATAAAAAGAAAATCATTTTTATTGGTGCACCTCCAGGGGCTCGAACCAGTGATTCATGCATACCGCTTGCGGTATTGGGCGTAGCGAGGAGATGAAACGTTCAATTAGTACAGCAAGTGTAATCTGTACAAATATTGCCCCGAGCCGCCCTTTCACAGTCAGTTCGCGTAGCGAACAATGAGTGTTAAGCTGGTGTCACTGTACGTTCGAGCCCAAAGACCAACCAATTCAGAAGCATAAAGAAAAAACACCGCATTTTAGCGGTGTTTTCTTTATGGCTCCCCGAACTGGGCTCGAACCAGTGACATCATGATTAACAGTCATGCGCTCTA
>JAZSEC010000030.1:0-7550 GCA_045531485.1 Eubacteriales bacterium
CAACGTGGTGCAGCAGGCGGTTGCCGCTAAGGATAAGGTAATTCGCAAGATAGCAGAGCAGGGCAGCTGCGTTATCGTTGGCCGTGCCGCCGACTATATCCTCCGTGAGAATGAGGACATTATGTGTATCTTCATCTACGCTCCCGAGGAGTATAAGATCGCCCGTATTATGGAGATCTACGGTGATACCTATGACGAAGCGAAAAAGCACGTTCGCCGTGCCGATGACGCCAGGGCGTCTTATTATAAAAACATTTCGGATCTCACCTAGGGTGACCGCCGCAACTACGAGCTTCTTATCGACAGCTCGGCAGGCATTCCCGCCTCGGTTGAAACCATCGTAACCTACCTGAAGCAGAATAATAAAATATAAAAACAAAAAGCCGACCTCAAAAGTCGGCTTTTTCCATAATAAAGACTTGACAAAAAATAATTGTTTTGATATAATACATAAGCAATCCTTCTTTGGAATGCAGTGTAGTTGGTAGTGCATGTGCATTGGGAGCACGATGTCGCAGGTAGTGAAGCGGCATTTCGGTAGTGAATGGCGTTAATAACGCCAGAGCCGAAATGTGACCGAGCCCGCAGGCGAGAATCGAATCCTGTTACTAGTAAAAACTATATATTTTCGGGATGCAGTGCAGTTGGTAGCGTGCGTGCTTTGGGAGCACGATGTCGCAGGTAGCGAAGCGGCATTTCGGTAGTGAATGGCGTTAATAACGCCAGAGCCGAAATGTGACCGAGCCCGCAGGCGAGAATTGAATCCTGTTACGAGTAAAAACTATATATTTTCGGGATGTAGTGCAGTTGGTAGTGCATGTGCATTGGGAGCACGATGTCGCAGGAAGCGAAGCGGCATTTCGGTAGTGAATGGCGTTAATAACGCCAGAGCCGAAATGTGACCGAGCCCGCAGGCGAGAATCGAATCCTGTTACGATTAAAAAACTATATATTTTCGGGATGTAGCGCAGTTGGTAGCGCGCGTGCTTTGGGAGCACGATGTCGCAGGTTCGAATCCTGTCATTCCGACCAAAAGCGGTTTTGACCGCATCAAGACCGCAGAGTTTTATCTGCGGTTTTTTACTATTTGAATTGGGGGAAAATAATGGGAGCGTGGAACACAGGCATTACAGCGAATGATACAGCTCAGGATCTCTTGTCAGAGTATCAAGCGGCATTCTTTTATTATGATGTTGATTCGGCTTTACAAAAAATAGATAATTACGTGCGTAAGCAGGGATTCAACGAAACCGATAAAGAGGAATGGTGTAATTATTACTACTCGCTTGCACTCTTTATGTGGAAAAAAGGAATATTAACCAATCAGGTACGCAATCAGGCTATAAAAATGATTGATGAAGGCTTCGGCCTTGAGTTATGGGCGGAATCCGGTAAAAGCATATTGCATAAGCGTACCAAAGCACTTACCGAGCTTAAGGAAAAACTGCTGTCACCTCAGCCTGAAAAAAAGAAAATAAGCATTAAGCTCCACTTAAATCCAATTTTTGAGGTCGGCGATATGGTTGCTTTCAGATTGAGAACGGACGATAAGACCTATCTGGCAAAGAATAGTTGCTTTGACGAGAGCTTTTTTGCACATGCAAACGGCAAGTACGTTGTAGCTAGAAAGATCGCAGACCACATATCCTACCGTTCATATATTGTACCGGAGGTTAAGGATCATTGGGCCGTGCTTCAGCTTTATTCAAAAATATTTGAATCCGTCCCTGACGTGTCGGAGCTGAAGAAGCTGAATTGGGCAAAAACGGGAGAGCCCTTTGGCGTTTTTGTATGTGAGAGCAGTTTATCTTATTTTAAAAAGAGAGATTATCAGATTTTAGGAAATGATTTAAACGGTATCGCGTTTGCAAAAATGAAAGGTAAATGGAACACGCATATATTTTTCAGTATAAATAAACCTCACTACAATGCAGATACGCTGATTATTAATGCGATTTTGAAAAAGTAAGGCGAAAATTCTTTTATTAAAAGTCAACCTGCTCCTCAAGGGGCGAGTTGACTTTTTTCTTTTGATGTGCTATCATTTTATTATCCTCATATAATAAAGGTATATTTACTTTTACGAGGAAAACAATGCTTACACTTGACAAAATATATTCGGCAGGCAACACTCTTCGAGGAATAGTGAGAAAGACCGATCTGGTCCACGCACCTAGGCTTTGTCCGGGTGTTGATCTATATCTGAAAACCGAAAATCTGCAGACCACCGGCTCCTTTAAGCTTCGGGGAGCATATTACAAAATGTCGCGGCTTACCGAGGCAGAACGCAGACGGGGAGTGATAGCCTGCTCGGCTGGAAATCATGCCCAGGGCGTCGCCCTTGCCGCTTCAAAGAATGGCATAAGATCTGTAATCTGTCTACCCGAGAGGGCTCCTGTTTCAAAGATTGAAGCTACGAAAAGATATGGTGGCGAGGTCTGTCTTGTCAAGGGCGTCTACGACGACGCATACAAAAGGGCTCTTTCGCTTCGGGCAGAGCATGGCTATACTCTTATACATCCATTCGATGACGAGGATGTTATCGCGGGCCAGGGAACTATCGCCCTGGAGCTTGAGGATCAGCTGTCGGATGTTGACGTTATCCTCGTTCCAATAGGCGGTGGGGGACTTGCCTCAGGAATCGCCTTTGCCATGAAATCGGTAGATCCAAGAGTGAAGATATACGGTGTCGAATCTGTAGGAGCGGCATCGATGCTCCGATCGCTTGAGCGTGGCGAAATACATGAACTTGATTCTGCATCCACTATAGCCGACGGAATTGCAGTGAAAAAGCCGGGCAGACTTACATTTGATATTTGCCAACGCTATCTTGACGGCATAGTTACCGTCACCGACGGGGAGATCTCATCTGCCATAATTAACCTTATGGAAAGGCATAAGCTGGTTACCGAGGGAGCAGGTGCAGCCTCGGTTGCAGCAGTAATGTTCGGCAAATTAAACCTGGTTGGTAAGCGTGTTATAGCCATTCTTTCGGGAGGAAATATAGATTTGAATATTCTTTCCGCGGTAATCGAAGCAGAAATCAATAAACAGAGAAACAAATAAAAGGAGAAATAAAAATGAAAAAGATCCACACAGATAAGGCACCTGCCGCTATCGGCCCATACTCTCAGGCGATTGTCCACGGCGACCTTGTATTCACCTCAGGACAGATTCCCATTGATCCTGTAAGCGGCAGTGTTGATGCCGAGGGAATAACTGCCCAGACCGAGCAGGTAATGTCTAATCTTAACGCCGTTCTCACCGAGGCAGGTGCATCATTTGAAAGTGCGATAAAGACCACCTGCTTCCTTGCTGATATGTCGGATTTCGCCGCCTTCAACGAGGTCTACGCCCGCTATTTCACCGAAAAGCCGGCCCGCTCCTGCGTTGCTGTCAAAACACTTCCCAAGGGCGTTCTCGTCGAGGTAGAGGTAATAGCAGAGATCAAATAAGGCATTTGCTGTTTTAAAAAAGCTTCAGGAGGAAAAAATGTCAGAGGAAAAGATGAAAAACGTGATATCCGCCTCAGGGCTTAGCTATAAAACGAGACACGGAGAATCTCCGTCGGGAAAGGCTAAGGTATACTTTTGCTCTCACCCGGACGATCATCCTCGATACTTTTCCGAGGTATCCCGGGATCTGCTTCGTCACCAGGATTGTTCTATATGGTATGTGACTGATCGGTCGGAAAGACCGACTGATGACTTTTGGTTTGATCTGAGTCAGATGAGCCTGTTTGTAATTCCGATTACGCATCGTTTCCTTGAGGGCGGTCATCGCGGAATGGAGGAATGCAATTTTGCAAGGGAGCATGATATTCCAATTCTCCCTCTTATGCAGGAGGATGGCTTGGAGGCACAATTCAACCGCGTGCTCGGAGAATTACAGTTTCTCAATAAGCGCGTAAATGATTCAACTGCTATCGGATATGACGAAAAGCTGAAGAAATACCTTAGTGCGGTGCTAATAGGAGACGAGCTTTCTGCCCGTGTTCGCGCGGCATTTGATGCATACATATTTCTCAGCTACCGTAAGAAGGATCGCCGCCAGGCACAACGCTTGATGAATCTCATCCACCAAAACGAGGCTTGCCGTGATTTTGCTATATGGTATGACGAATTCCTCGTTCCGGGAGAAAACTTCAATGACTCAATCCTGAATGCTTTAAAGAAAAGCGAGCTTTTTGCACTTGCGGTAACGCCAAATCTTATTAACGAGCCAAACTATGTAATGACCACCGAATATCCTTTGGCACTTGAATATGAAAAGCCGATAATTCCTTTTTTAATGGTCGATACCGACCGTGCCTTACTGGAGGAAAAATATCCCGGCATACCGAAAAACGTAGATCCTGTATCTTTCACCGATCCGGGCGGCGATTTCTCCGATCTGCTTTCTCGCGTTGCTATAAGGCGTCAGCCGAGAGACCCGAGCCATGACTTTTTCATCGGTCTTGCTTACCTCGTAGGTATTGACGTAGAGGTGGATCACCTCAGGGCGGTGGAATTGATAACCTCCGCGGCCGAATCGGGTCTTCCGGAAGCAATAGAGCAGATCGCATTTATGTATCGTAGCGGCAACGGAGTAAAGCGATGCGGCGACACCGCCGTGAATTGGCAAACCCGTCTTTCGGCTATTGTCGGATCAGATTACGATGCAGAGCGATCAATCGAAAAATTGCTTCGATATACCGAGGTGCTTTCGGATCTAGGAGATCTACTCTGTGAGGAGCTTCGCTTTGAGGAGGCGGAGAGGGTCTATTTGCAGATCGTTGATCTTGTTGATGAGAAGATACACAGTGCGGATGGACAGAGGATTGATACAAGGCTGCTCCACCGTCTGGCTAATATACATATATCTCTCGGTGGCCTGGACGCAAACCGAAAGAAAGAGCATTATAACAAAGAAGAGCTTCTGAGCGAAGATATATATACCGTCACAACCTCGCATATGCATCGGGATAGTATTGAGTGGGAAATAGCCCATTATACTTCTGCCACAGAGCTGTTAATCGAACTTTCAAAAATTGATCCCAAAAAGGAAATAATGCTTTCCCTGTGCCGTTGCTATTTGAGACTTGGCAATGCATATGTGAAGGGATATTCATGGAATCGTGCTTTGGCTAACGATTATTTCACCAAAGCGGTTAAGCTGTGCCGTGAAAACGGCCCCGCATTTTCCGAGCCGCTTTCCGATGCTTACGGCGGTCTCGGAATATTATACGGAAATATATCCCGTGAGAGAGGGATGGACTCCGCGTCTCATAAGAACAGCGGTGCCTGCTTTATCGCCGCAATTAAGACCTTGCTTAAGCTGTACGGTGAGGTGGCAAGCACATCTCTTTTGGTTAAATTGATAGATAACTATCGGAGCATGGCCGAATGGTGCCGCGACGGACAGTATGTAAAGGACTTCGAGCAGACCGGGAAATGGTTCATTCAGGCAGATAATTATCATAAACAAGCCGAGACCGTGGCAAGAGTGCTGGTAGACAAAACCGATGCTCCGTCAGATAAGGTTCTGCTTGCCATCTGCCTTGCAGAGCGCGGTAATACACGGCTCAGCTTCGATGATATTGCTTCAGCAGAGCCGATGCTTCAAGAGGCGATAGGCATATTGGAGGGACAGCTTGCCGATACGGATATGTTTACAGTCAGGTATTATGCGGTAGAATGTAATCGTTATCTTGGTGGACTCTATCAGAGACTTGGAGATGCCGATAGGGCAGAGCATTATTTTTCCCGTAGCAAGGAGCTGTCGAATTGTGCCACCAATTGGGAAAAGACGGATACAGTTCCCATCATTTCAGATCCCTTTTCGTCTTTCTGAGCTGCTATGCAGGGATTATCCATGAAAAACAAAAAAGACCGCCATAAAGACGGTCTATAAAAACTAAATTATTTGATCCCGCGGGAATTTTGCTCCGCCTACGAGGTCTCGCCGAGCGAGACGCTCCGCAATGTTGCGTATCCCTTTCGCTTCGCGAAACGAGATTGAGTTCCTCACAGGAGCAAACAAAAAGACCGTCATAAAGACGGCCTTTTAGTTTGGTGCTCCTGCGGGAACTCGAATCCCGGACCCTTTGATTAAAAGTCAAATGCTCTACCAACTGAGCTACAGGGGCAAATAAAATCGTGCTTGTATATAATATCATATTCTACTTGCTTTGTCAATAGTTTTTGGCAAAAAAAGTTTAGAATATGCGTTTATATCAAGCACGATTTTTATTTTATCTTATCCTCTTCAGCCTGGGCATTCCAATATAATTAAGCTTGTACCTGCTGATCAGCTCTGCGGATTTGATAAGCTGATCGGTATTCAGCATATCTTCGCTACGGTGTGCATCATAGCCAATCGTCACGGGTGCGTGGGTCTCGCCTGCGATTTTCCAAAAGGCATCGCAAGGGTAGTGCTTGTTATATCGTATTCCCGCAAGATTGATCTCGAGGGGGGTATCGTATTTCTTCGCCGCAAGGCAAAGCCTTCTGATCTCTCTATCATACACCTCAGCGTCACCTGTAAAGCAGGTCAGGTCAGGGTGTGCCAGGTAAGTAAATACCCCGGTTTTCATCGCCTCTATAACCTCGTCTACGTAAAGTGAAAGCACCTCGTCGTTATCCGTCGGACCAGCAGCACCGATGCCGTCGGGATACTCGCTGTTAAGGAAGTGCTGACCGAGAATTAAGTATTCTGCCCCGATATTTCGTGAGGTTTTCAGCATTTCATCGAAATATAGAGGATAATACTCCATCTCAAGACCAATGCTGATCTGTATGTCTTTCTTGTATTTTTCTCTGAGTAAGCGAAGGTCGCTAACGTAGGACTCAGCCCGATCGTATGGCACACGGTAGAAGTCGTCGAAGCCGTGTGGAAACAGGCATGGTGCGTGATCGGAGAAGCCGAGATACTTGATCCCGGCTTCAATAGAGCATTTTATATAATCCTCATCCGATCCACTTGCGTGGCCGCACCTTTCGGTGTGGGTATGAAAATTGTAGATCATCGAATTACTTGAGAAGGAACTTGTTAAAGCTCTTCTTGCCTCTCTTAACGAGAATACCATCTACGAGCTGCTCCTTGGTGATAAGAGCACGTACGTCGGTAACCTTTTCACCGTCAACAGAAACACCACCCTGCTCGATAGCACGTCTACCCTCGGACTTGGAGGGAACCATCTTGCCAAGCACAAGCAGGCTGTTAAGATCGATCTTGCCGTCAACGAGAGAAGCCTCGTCAACCTCAACCACGGGAGCATTTTCAGCACCGCCAGAAACGAAGAGCGAGCGAGCCATAGACTGTGCCTTTTCGGCCTCCTCCTCACCGTGAACAAGCTTGGTAAGCTCGTATGCGAGGATTTCCTTGGCCTGGTTCAGCTGGCTGCCCTCCCATGCGTCCATAGCTTCAATCTGCTCCAAGGGCAGGAAGGTCAGCATACGGATGCACTTCATGACATCTGCGTCATCCACATTGCGCCAGTACTGGTAGAAATCAAAGGGAGTGGTCTTGTTGGGATCCAGCCAGACTGCACCCTTTGCGGTCTTACCCAT
>JAZSEC010000080.1:0-11012 GCA_045531485.1 Eubacteriales bacterium
GATGATGCGGACGGTGATACAATAAAGGCGGAATATGTTTCGACTGCCGATCCGATTGAGAAATCCTCGGATAGAAAGGAGAAGAATGCAGGGAAAAACGACAGCGAAACCAACTGAAAAAATGGGGATCACGGCACTCTATTGCCGACTCTCCCGTGACGATGGCACAGAGGGCGATAGCAACTCCATTGCCAATCAGAAAAAGCTCCTCGCTAAGTACGCAAAGGAGCACGGCTTTACTAACACAAGGTTCTATGTGGACGATGGCTATACGGGGACGAATTTTAACCGCCCCGACTTTCAAAGGATGCTTGCCGATATGGATATGGGATATATCTCAACCGTTATCGTCAAGGACTCCTCACGTTTCGGAAGAAACTACCTTGAAGTAGGTCAGTACACCGACTACTACTTTCCCGAAAACAATATCCGCTTCATTGCCATCAACGATTGCATAGACAGTGAGAACGGAGAAGACGAGTTAGCGCCTTTCCGCAACGTAATGAACGAGATGATGGCGAGGGATATTTCAAGGAAAGTTCGTTCCGCACATAAAATACGCGGCAATGCAGGTGAGCCTCTATCTCAACCGCCTTACGGGTATATGAAAGCTCCCGACAACAAAAAGAGATGGATCATAGACACCGAGGCGGCAGAGGTGGTCAGACGAGTATATCGTTTGTGTATTGAGGGCAAGGGCAATGAAACCATTGCGAGAACGCTACAAGATGACAAGGTGTTAGTGCCGATGGCGTATTGGCAAAGCAAAGGACTTCCGCGAGGCGGAAAGAAAACGCAAGTTGATCCGTATAAGTGGTGTAAGACTACGATTGCCAAAATGCTTGCTCAACAAGAATACTGTGGTGACGTCATCAACTTCAAAAGCACGTCAAAATCCTTCCGCAACAAAACCCGAGTTGAGAACCCAAAAGAAAATTGGGCAATCTTCAAGGACGTTCACGAGCCGATCATTGACCGAGATACTTGGGAGCAAGTGCAGAAGCTTGTGGAAAAGACCAAGCGCAGACCGCCAAAGGACAAGAACCAAAAGAAAAGCATCTTCACGAGCTTTCTCTATTGCGGAGATTGCGGTCACAAACTGTGGTTCAACTTCAATCAAAAGAATCCGAGCATCCGTTTCTTCAGTTGCTCAAATTACAAAGGAATGCGAGGCACTTGCGAGAATACTCACTATATACGTGAGGACGCCTTGGAGCAGATCGTGCTGATGGAGCTACGAATGCTTGCGGACTTCCTTGAAAGCGCGGAGGAAGCCTTTGCAGAGCTATTGGAGAAAAAGACCAACAAGGATATGCATCGGGAGAGAACGGCTGCGGAAGGAGCGTTAGCAACAGCGAGAGCGCGAAGCCAAAAGCTTCTCGGGCTCTTTGAAAAGCTTTATGAGGACAACGTGGAGGGCAAGGTGACGGATGAGTGGTTTATGAGGCTATCTCAGAAGTACGAAAACGAGCAAGAGGAATTGAAGCGACAGACACTTGAACTGAAAGAAAAGCTCGATAGCATCGATAGAATGCAGACGGCGAAGGATGATTTTCTCCGCGCTATCCGCAAGTTTATGGAGATGCGAACCTTAACACCCGTTATTCTGCGAGAGCTGATCGAAAAGATCGAGGTCTTTCCCGTAGAGGGAACAGGCAAGGACAGAACACAGAGAGTCATTATCCACTACCGATTCGTCGGCACGCTTGACATCCCCGGCATCATTCACAGACCGCCCTATATCCTCGACTCGCGCAAGGGCGTAGCCATCGAATACTTATCTAATGCGGTATAACCCTAAAAACAAAAAAAGAGCAGGCGAACCTGCTCAAAACAACTCAATATTTAACCGAAAAGTAAGCATAAGCAAAAAAATATCGAGTGTCCATAACGAAATCTGTTATGAACACTCGATATGGTCTGAGTGACAAGACTTGAACTTGCGGCCTCTACCACCCCAAGGTAGCGCGCTACCAACTGCGCCACACCCAGATTTTAGTCTTTTCGGCCGAGTGCACAACGAATGCATCCCGAAAAGTCTAGTATATTATATCACCACAAAAGAGAAAAGTCAAGGGTTTTTTTGATTTTTTTGTTGAAATATTTTAAAAAAATAAAAAATGTAATTATTAGGCAAATTTAAAGCTAAAAAACACCGTTTGACGTCTGTTGACATCAAACATGCTACGTGATATAATAAAAGAAAAGCGAGGAGGACCCCATGATAGATTTAAAGCCTTACTGCAAGGTGCCTTACCCCGAAAAGCTCTTTGAGGAGTATGAGATCAATGAGGATGCCATTGTAGCAAACGTTGGTTGCAATAAGGTGATGGACATGATGAAGCAGTTCGCCAGCATGCACAGCACTCCGTTGTTTTTTGTTTTGGAGATCCCTTGTAAAGAGTTTGACGGCATTACGGAGTCAAAGATTCTGAAGGACGTTGATGATTACGACGTCTATTTTATAGACGGTCTGACTTCGGAGCAGGCCTGTCGATGTATTGAATCGCTTGCCCCGTTCCTTATTAAAGATGGAATGAATCTCTTTGGCATTGGAGTACATGGAAGGGGCGAGGAAATCGTTTTCGGCAGATACAACGTGATGACGCTTTTTACGAAAAACGCAGATACGTATCGCGACTTTTTCGACAAATACGGGCTAAAAAAGACGGAAAAGCTAATTACGGCATGGGATACGTTCGACATAGAGCATCCCGGAGAATGCAACCTCTACGTTTCGGAAAAAGGCGGGGAAACCATATATGACATCCCAGAGGCCTATAAGGATTACGGTATGTATCTCTACGAGGAGAGAAAAGAATATTCTGAGGGCCTTGAAAAGAAGGTTGATTATAGTGAAATGCCAGGCAAGATTCTGCTCGTTGGAATAACCTATTACACAAGCGATGGAGATTTTATCGAGCAAAAACAGTTTTACGGAACGGTGACCGAGGCAAATGAAAAGGGAGTTGTGTTAATGCAAGAGAACGGTGCCGTTCTCAATTTGCCGCCTGATCTTAGCTCTACCGTGAGAGCACGTCCCGGAGAGTATAAGCTTCGTTCAACCGGTGAGGTGGTTCTAAACCCCGATTTTCTCGCTAAATGGAATCTCGTTAAAGAAGAATAAACTCGCAATAATTTAAAGCCGATGGTTCTCCATCGGCTTTTGTTTTATTGAAAAAGCGTGAATATGACAACTATAATTTACAAAAACACTGCAAAAATGTTCTTAATTAAAGAAATGATCGCATCTTGCTTTCCAAATATTCCTCAGAGGCAATAATCCTTTTTGCAAGATTCTTTGCATTTTCGTCTGCTGCCTTATACTTATTAAGGTATTTGTAAAGCGACTTTATTCCCATGTCGCAGCCATCGGTCATAACGTCTGCAATATATCGGTCGCCCTCCTTGGTCATCATGGTGGCGTAGATCTTCATATTGCTCATAGCTCTCGCTACCGGATGTGGATCCTTGGTGTCGGCACCTCGGTTAAGCAGCTGACTGTGAGTTTCATCTCCGAGCGATGCGTGCGTGTTTTTGCAGACCTCAAGAGCCCGCTTCATTTCCGGGTTGTGAACGTGGGGCAGAACCTGCTTTATAGCATCCTCACCCATTTTTATTCCTGCGTTACATTCACGCAGGAGCTTTATTGTATCGGTTTCCATACCGTAATTCCTTTCATTTTTCGGTATGGTTATTATTTGCTTTTCACATGAAAATATAATTTGAAATAATTGCAAAAAAATGACCACCCTTAAGGATGGTCATTTTCAATTTATTCTTCCGCGTAATTGAGATGTAGAGCTGCCGAGGTAAGATTCTCGTTGCCATCTGCTATATAAATTTTCTCCCAGTCATCTTCGCTTCCGGAATAATAAACGTCTGAGATTTGTGAGGAAAGATTAAATGCGTCACCGGAAATGGTCTTAATTCCCGATCCAAGATATACCTTTTGCAGCATATAGATTCCAAAGAACGCCTCATTACCGATCAGCTTCACACTGTCAGGGAGTCTTATTTCCTTAAGCCCTGTACGAGCAAAACAGGACATGCCGATGCTTTCTGTTCCGTCGGGAATGTTAATGCTTTCAAGCGAGGGGCACTCCTTGAACGCCCAGTCCTCTATAACCTTGAGTCCTTCGCCGATCTCAACCTTTTCTAGTTTACGGCAGTTAAGAAACGCACTGTGACAGATCTTGGTGATTCCATCAGGCAAAACTATTTCCGTCAATTCATCGCATTCAGCAAAGCAGGCTGTAGGTATTTCTGTTATTCCTTCGGGAATGGTTATTTTCTCAAGGGAGCTGCAGCCGAGAAAGGCAACGGTATCAATGATGTTAATACCCTCGGGAATTACCACCTCGGTTATCTTGGTGCATGAACCGAAACCGCTGGTTTCGATTTTCGTTACAGGCTTTCCGTTGTATTCAGCGGGGATAACGATTTTGCCCGAAATGGCAGACTGATTTGCCGCCTTGACTGAGTAGGTGCCGTCCTCAAGCTCGGTGAAAATAAAGTATTCGGCAGGGGAGGGCTCATCTGCATTGCAATTTACACAGACTCCATCTGAATAGTTATGTCCCGTAGCAGCAATGGCCTCTACCTCCTTTTCTCCGCAAGAGCAATTACGCATACGTTCACCGTCGGCCTTACATGTTGCCTCTGTCGAAACCGACCATTCACCGAATTGGTGAACGTGCTCCTTGTCACAAGAGGAGAGAAAAACGAGAGAAAACATAACAACGATTGCCAACAATCCTAATAGTAAAGTCTTTCTTTTCATATTTTTTCTCCTTGAATATTATTTTCGCTAAATAACAAAAGGTGCGTGAGCTGGACCCACGCACCGAAAAACGCAGGCTCCGTTGCACCACACAACTACATATCATACCACTAACAAAAGTGTACGAAAAGGGAGCATACATTTTTACCAAAAAGGAAAAATGTACACTTCTGGCTATGTGGTATATTTAGTTGTGTGGCACCTTCATTTTATCATAACTATTCAGTTTTGTAAATACTTTTTATGAAAAAACTGAAAACAACCGCTTGACAATTCGGGTGAAATAGTTTATTATAGTATGCGAAAATAAAAAAAGAGGATAATAAATGGCGTTATTACATACACACGCAGATAAAAGCATCCTTGTCGAACTGCTTGACGAGGTTCTTCTTCACGGTCTGCTTGACACAATAAAAATAATACCGTTCCTCTTCCTTACCTATCTGTTGATGGAGTTTATCGAGCATAAGGCGGGAGAGCGTGCGGAAAAATTCATGCGGCGTGCAGGCGTTTTTGCTCCCGTTGTTGGCGGTGCCTTGGGTGCCGTGCCCCAGTGTGGCTTTTCTGCCGCGGCAGCAAATCTCTATGCGGGACGCATAGTTTCCATGGGAACGATCGTAGCCGTGTTTCTTTCCACCTCAGACGAGATGATACCGATTCTTATTTCGGGCGATATTCCCGTGGGAACGGTGGTGCTGGTGGTGCTTTACAAGGCCTTGGTCGGAATCGTTGTTGGTCTGGGCGTGGATCTCGTTATCCGTCTGACACAAAAAGAGCGGGAGAAGATCAATATTGATGCCATCTGTGACGAGGATAACTGTCACTGTGAGAGAGGTATCTGGTATTCGGCACTGCATCACACTCTGACTATATCCCTGTTCGTTTTTCTTATCACTCTCGCTATAAACGCATTGGTGTTCTTCGTAGGCGAGGAAAACCTCGGTGCCCTGCTTTATGACAAGCCTATTATAAGCCACGTGATCGCCGCGGTATTCGGCCTTATTCCCAACTGTGCTGCGTCGGTAGCACTTGCGACTCTGTGTACGGGCGGCTTTATTACGGCAGGAACAATGATGTCCGGTCTGTTTTCCGGTGCGGGCGTTGGCCTTCTGGTTCTTTGTAAGGTGAATAAAAAGCCGAAGCAAAACCTTATTATCATAGCCATCGTCGTTGCTTCGGGCATAATTTTCGGTCTGATCGGTGATCTTATTTTCCCGGCATCAATGTTTATTTCTTAATAATGTAAAATCTCTGCTCTCGGGCAGAGATTTTTTGTTAATAAAACCTCTTCTTTTCGGTATAATTATTATAGAAAGGTAAGCAAGAGGGAATATAGGACACGGTCCGAGGTGAAAGCGTTCAACACATTCGGCACATTCTCTTTTGCCTTGGGAGATAGCTATGGAAAAATGGAAAAGACGTGGCATAGATCTACTTACGTCACTCATATTCGGTGGCAGGGAAAGGGCATCGGTAGTGCCGTATTATCCGCAAAAAACGAAAATATGGAGCAGAGAGGAGCCTTGGTTTAAACGCACCGTCCCCGAGAGAAAGGGAATATCCTCCAGGCGAATTTACAATATGCTCTGTGAGCTTGAAAGCGAAAGGCGGGCAAATCTACACAGAATAAAAATAATTTGCGGTGGAGAGGTCATCTGTGAATGTCACACGCCGGGCTACGGGGGAGAGGGCTGGCACGTATCCTATTCAATGGCAAAAACCGTTTGCGGTATGGTGATAGGAATACTGTGCGACAGAGGACTATTAAGTACGGATGACCTGCTGATTAATATTTTTCCCGAAATGCCGTATAAGGATAAACGCTTTTCTCAGATTACCGTCGACCACCTCTTGAGCATGACTGCAGGTGTAGAGTTCGGTGAGGTTGGCTCTGTGACCGAGACCGCGTGGACTGAGGCCTTTTTTTCGTCAGCAATAAGGTTTACGCCTGGAGAGAGATTCTATTATAATAGCATGAACAGCTATATCCTGGCAATAATCGCCGAGAGGGTATCCGCCAAAGGCTTTGGATCGCTTGCTGAGGAGCTTATTTTTGCTCCTCTCGGCATAAAATCTTATTTGTGGGAAAAGGGTTCTGAGGGAACGGAAAAGGGCGGCTGGGGGCTTTATCTGTCGGCTGAGAGCTGGGCAAAGATCGGATATATGCTGCTGTGTGGGGGTGTTTTCGATGGGAGGAGAGTTTTATCTGAGGAATGGGTCGCCGAATCTGTGAAGGTAAAGGCTATAGTCCCCGAGGAAAACGGAGGCTTCAATTATGCCTATCATCTATGGGTCGGACGCGGAAACGGAGAAGTGCTTTTCAGCGGTATGCTTGGTCAGAACCTTTGGATATGTCCGAAAAATGATCTGATGGTAGTTATGAATTCGGGAAATAACGAGCTTTTTCAAGCCAGTCCGGCACTTGAAATTGTTAGGAAATATCTTGGAGGTCGACTGTCGGATAGGCCGCGAGCCTTCGATTGGAAGCTGCTTAGAGCAAAGGAATCAAGCTTTTTCGAGCATCGCAGATGGGCAAGACCGCTTGATGAGGAAAGAGGGATTTTTTCAAGGCTAAGACTTAGTAGCAGAACACCATTTGACAAAAGATGGGAGGCGGTGCTGGGTAACTATGCTTTAGCAAAAAACAGCGTTGGAGTATTGCCGCTTATTCTCAGAACGATGCAAAACAACCTGAATAATAGCTTAAGAGAAATAAGCATTGACAGGGACGGTGACGGCTTGCTTCTCTCGTTTTTGGAGGGGGAGGAAAGGTTGTTTGTTCCGGTTGGCCTTTACAGATATATGGAGGCGGTCATTGATTCGGCTGGTGAAAGCTACGTTGTCCGTAGCATCGGCGAGGCGTATGACGGCCCGGACGGACTTGAATACAGGATAGAAATAATATTTCCCGAAACCGCCTGTGTCAGAAGAATGGTAATACGTAGGCAAGAAAATTCGACAATATCGGTTGAAATGAGCGAAACCCCAGGCGACAGATTGGCTGTAGATTATCTTAAAGGCTATTCAAAGGGAAACGCGGTGGTGGCGTTTACCGTTGACGTCATAGACAGAAGGTTCGGCGAGGGAACGGTGTCAAAAACCATAGAAAAGACCTTTAACCCCACGCTTATAGGCGTGGATAAGTCGGTGAATGGATACGAGTCGATTCTGGAAAGGGAGAATTCTCTGGCATCGTCAAGGCAGAGCAGGGCAAGGCTTGTGCGTGGAATTGTGGATAAGCTTTTCAGAGAAAATGAATAGTATATCCATCTCTAATCCTACGTGATGCCTCCAATATCGCTGAAATGACAACTATAATTGTCAAAAAACGAGAAAACAAATAAAAAAGAGACCGCAGACGATCTGCGGTCTCTTTTATTTTTGCGAGATTAGTCGAGGTTAAGTGCGTTGAGCATATCGCGAAGAACTTTCGCTTCTGCAACGGAAATGGTAACGCCCTTACCCATCTTCTCGTGGTCAGGGGACCAGGTACGGATATCGTAAACAGGCTCTCTCTCGTTCCAGCTGATAAGATTAAGCTCCTTGTTCCAGCCGTTGTTGCCCTCGCTTACAATACCAATTTTGTCCACAACTTCATACTTGATTTCAGGCATGTCGGTATCTCCTTGTATATTTGTTTTATTTAAAATCTTTGCTTTTAAGATATTTTAGCATACATTTATCTAATTGTCAAGAATATTGTAGAAAAATAATGAAAAAATTAACAAAAATTTAAAATTTATTTACATTTAAAATATATTAAGAACGACATTCCTCTCTAAAAACTAAAATTATCCTTAAAAAGCTTCGGGAAAATCGGTTGACACCGAGATTTTTATTTGCTATAATAATTAAGGTTTATAACATTCTTTAAAAGGAGATTCAAAATATGGAAAAGTTTTCTAAGAAAAACTGGCTTCTGCTTCTGCTTTTCGGTACGATAGGTCAGATCGCCTGGTCGGTTGAAAACATGTTCTTCCCCAGCTTCGTTTACGATGCTGTTGCTCCCGACATCAGCACCATAACCCTGATGGTTCAGGTCAGCGGTATCGTTGCTACCGTAGTTACTCTTATCGCGGGCACTCTGTCGGATAAGATCGGTAACAGAAGAAGCTTTGTTTCTATCGGCTATATTATCTGGGGTATTACCGTAGCGATCTTCGGTTGTCTTTCGACCGACAATATTTCTGCTCTGTTCGGTATGCCCGAGGAAGAGGCTATGAAGTTCGCACTTGTGCTTGTGGTTGTTGTGGACTGTATAATGACTCTGTTCGGCTCTACCGCCAACGACGCGGCCTTCAACGCGTGGGTAACGGATAACACCAAGCCCTCTTATAGAGGAACCGTTGAGACTGTTCTCTCCATTCTTCCTCTTATTGCACTTCTTATCGTTGCAGGCGGCTTCGGTATTCTTACCGGCTCCTTCGGTTACCAGACCGTGTTCATTGCACTTGGTGTGGTAATTTCCATCTGCGGTATCGCGGGCATCTTTATCTATAAGGATTCTCCCGATATTCAGAAGTCCGGCAATTTTGGCGATATTATCTACGGCTTTAAGCCCTCCGTGGTTAAGAAGCATCTCCCCTTCTATGCAACCCTCCTTTCGGTTCTCGTGTTTGGCGTTGCAATCCAGACCTTTATGTCTTACCTCATCATCTTTATGGAGCACTATCTCCATTTCGACAGCCTTCAGTATAGCCTTGTATTCGCAATAGCTATTCTTGCAGGTGCCGGCGTTAACCTTTATCTTGGCAAGGTTTCCGACAAGGTTTCCAAGAGCAAGCTGCTTTATCTTGCATCCGGTATTCTTGCCGTGGGCCTGTTCGTTATGTATCTTGCTCCTACCATCCTCGATGCAAGCAATCCCGATAACAAGATCGCTATGATGATCTTCTTCGGTATCGGCGGCTTCATTATGATCTGCGGTAACATCTTCAGCTCGGCTCTTAACGGCTCTATTCTCCGTGACCACACACCCGAGGGAGCGACCGGTAAGATGCAGGGTATCAGAATGTTCGCCAGCGTGCTCATTCCTATGATCGTTGGCCCCGAGATCGGTAAGGCTATCAACATAGCACAGGGTATTACTCTTGAGGACGTAGGCGTTGATCCCGGTGTTAATGCCGCTACCACCGAATATGTTCCCGCACCCGAGATCTTCCTTGCAGGTGCGATCATCGCTCTGGTTGCTCTGGCGGTAATTCCTCTCATTCGCAAGGCGGAAAAGAAGGTAAAATAATCGGGTAAAAATTAAGTTAATATTATGTCAAACCCTTTACAATTTGAAAAAATTGTGCTATAATATTATTTTGAGGGAGCCTGTGAAAAGCAAAACAGGCACACTCGCTTATATTATTTATAATAAGATGTAAATAAAATTTTTATATGGAGGATAAACCAATGATAGAAAGAAGAAAAATTTCTATGGATGGTAACACATCTGCGGCTCACGTATCTTACGCGTTTACCGAAGTTGCTGCCATCTATCCTATCACCCCTTCCAGCCCCATGGCGGAAGTAACCGACACCTGGTCTGCGTCCGATAAGAACATCTTTGGCGAGCCCGCTAAGAACATTCTCGGCCAGAACGTAAAAGTTGTTGAGATGCAGTCCGAGGCAGGTGCAGCCGGTGCAGTTCACGGCTCTCTTGCAGCAGGTGCTCTCACCACTACCTACACCGCATCTCAGGGTCTTCTCCTTATGATCCCCAACATGTACAAGATCGCGGGCGAGCTTCTTCCTTGCGTAATTCACGTTTCTGCAAGATGCGTAGCTTCTCACGCTCTTAACATCTTCGGCGATCACTCCGACGTTTACGCTTGCCGTCAGACCGGCTTCGCTATGATGGCTGAGACCAACGCTCAGGAGATCATGGACCTCGGTGCAGTTGCTCACCTTGCTACCATCAAGGGTAGAGTTCCTTTCCTTAACTTCTTCGACGGCTTCCGTACCTCTCACGAGATCCAGAAGGTTGCTGCTTGGGATTATGAGGACCTCAAGGAGATGGTTGACATGGACGCTCTCAAGGCATTCCGTGACAGATCTCTTAACCCCGAGATTCCCGCTCTTCGCGGCTCCGCAGAGAACGGCGATATCTTCTTCCAGCACAGAGAGGCTTGCAACCCCTACTATGACGCTCTTCCCGCAATCGTTGAGGAGTACATGGACAAGGTTAATGCAAAGCTTGGTACTGACTATAAGCTCTTCAACTACTACGGTGCTCCCGATG
>JAZSEC010000013.1:0-104121 GCA_045531485.1 Eubacteriales bacterium
ACCAGGCTTGTACCCTATTTGAATACAAGCCCGGTTTGTCGTTAATTATGCGTTGGCTGCCTTAATAAGCATGCCAAGAATAGCCTTATCAGAAGCTCTCTGAGGCTTAATTGCACATTCGTAGGTCTCGCCGTTCTCATCATAAGAAACAACAGCGAAAGTATTGCCGGAGATAGTCTTGCCGTCCTCGCCCTTGATCTCAAAAGGCTTAACTACAAGCTCTGCCGCCATAGCGTTACCGAAAACGATGTCAAGAACTGCATAGCCGCCCTTATCAGGGGGAACAACACCTGCTCTCACATCCCTTCCACGAATAGTGCCCTTGATGAAGTAAGAATAATATGTCTTACCCTCCATCTCAAAAGTTTCTCTCTCTACGAGAATAGTTGATACGTTCTTTGCCATTTTAATTTTTCCTCTCTTTCTTAAATAATAGGTTGTTTTTTGTTGTTGGAATTACTTTTTCATCTTTTCCTGAGAATAAGCTCTTGCTTCTGCCTTGGATTTTCCCTCGCCTATAGCCTTTTTGTACTTAAAAAGACCTGCGTGGTCGGTCTGGCACTGAAGATAACCCGAACGAATACCTGCCTCATAATCAGTCAGTTCACGACCTTCCTTGGGACCGCGCTGATGCACCTTAGCCTTACGTTCTGCTGCGTAGTTCTTTGCTCTCTTAGTAGGAACAGCCCATCTACGCTGGTTATACTTGTTACCGCCTGATGCGGCATTGGATTTTGACATTTACAAAACCTCCTTTTTGAAATTTAATTTGTTGTGCCTTTCGGCTATTCAGTTTTATTTTGCAAATCCGACGTTTAATAAACATTGTGTTTGGAGTTCCGCTTTCCAAACGGTGGCCACCTTTTTGCAAAATTCAGAAACCCCGGGAACTAAATCTTCTCTGTCGGTTATTGCTTTGATTATTAATGAAGGCTTTAGTCCTCGTATGTACGAGTGTAACTAGCCACCTTCATTCTTTTTCTTCTGTTACTTCGAGATTCCTTGCCGTAAATTCTTTCATAAGCCTCATCCCTTTCGGATGTGCGTAAACGATAAAGATCGTCGCTCATAAGAATATTTCCGGAATCACCGTAACAGACGTGAACGCTCTGATATACGATATAATTTTCTGTTCTATAGACATTTGTTATCCTACAGGGCGCTTCATTAATTGGAACTTTGCCTCGCATGATATCTCCTTTCATATCAAGTTTTTCTGAAGATAAACGACGAGAGCATCATTAAGCCTGGTAATATATTCTCTCGAATAATTCCAATCCTCTGCAAGCTTCTGATGAGTTTTCCCATCTACGTAGAGAGCATAAAAAATTACAAACAATTTAGCTGGAGCAGTTTTCATGATTGTGCCATAACGCTCCACTTTGTTGATAACTATTTCCGGCTTTACAAGTTTCTCTGCATCGTCGAATAATTTCTTCATCTTATAGTAGTAACGAATTTCCTTAAGGTCTGCCCTTATTTGACTTGTCTTTAACATTTTTCTCCTTTACTTTTACCGAAATCCTTGATTATACTTTCTAAGACTTTACGCTGATCGTCATCAGCCTTGTCTAAGAGGGAGATAATCGTTTGAAGCTGTTCATCGGAAAGATACTGCTTTCCTATGTAATAATCTTCGGCTATGTACACACCACCATAGTACTTCCCGGGAAGGGTGTATATCGGGTAAGATAAGCTAAGCTCAACGATATCGCGCATTATCGTTCTCATTGTTACGTCAAACTCGAAAGCCAAGTTTTCTACAGTCTCTCTTTTTCTTTTACAGAGAACTCGAATTATAGCTTGTCTGCGTTCTGAAGCTGTCACTTATCTCACCTCCTTGCCTCTGACGTCTACATTATCGCAGTTAACCCTGACAGTTTTTGTCAGGGTTAAAAAGTTTTTTGAAATTTTTTCGAATTTTTCAAAAAATAAAAAAGCCTTGACAAACAGTAATCCCGGTTATGGGAAAACTGCTCGCCAAGGCTTTTCTTGATATCCCTGCGTTTACGCTTATGCGTTATGCGAACACTTATTTATAATGAAGTGATCTCGGTTTTACCACTGGCACTATTTCAGCCCGACCTTAATATTCATTATAAACGTTGATTATTTAATTGGTAATTTGGGGAGGCATAATTACTCTTATACTTAACTCCCTTTGATTCATAGGTTTGCTGCACATAAATACCTTACAACACTTGCAATGTAGTTTAGCAATACCGTCTGATTCAATGTTGCTTCTTATCTTTTTACCACATCTAAAACAATGTATAATTAACTGATTTTGGGATAAACCTTTCATTCTCTAAACCTCCTAATGTGTCACGATAAGGTTTAGACTAATTGTTATGGTGGATGGGAAACGTTCCTCCTGTAACGTTTTAGTCTTAATACAAATTGTAATAAAGAAATTTAGGCACGGGGACACCTATCCTAAATTACAATGTTTTTCAGGATACCTTACACATCCTTATTACCTATAAAAAGGTAGACTAACACCATTTCTTACAACTTTATATCTTGAATAATTTTGACTGCCACCCCCTGTATCTGTATTGTATCAAAATACATATCTTCCATTTCATCATTTTCCGGATGAAGACGAATTTTTCTTCTGCGTTTATCAAGATAATATTTTTTAAGAGTACACTCCCCTTCATCGGTAAGGGCAACTACTATCTGACCTTCATCTGCGGTGCTTTGCTTCCTTATAATTACTAAATCACCGTCATTAATTCCGGCATTTATCATACTCTCGCCTTTGGCTCTTAATATGAAGAACTCGCCGGGACCGAGGAATTCCGGGGATATAGACAAATAACTTTCAATATTCTCCTCTGCCAGAATAGGACTTCCACAAGCTATACTACCTACAACAGGCATCACGGCAAGATTCTTAGGCGTTCTTTTCATTTCTGTTGTCTCTATACCGTAATATCCGCCATTCTTGGTAAGAAGTTTCCTGCTTTCCATTTCTGATATATACCTACTCACCGAGCTCTTAGCCATTCCAACATGGTCTGCGATTTCCTGCATTGACGGAACTGCACCACAGGAGTTATATTTATTATTTATATACTCAAGTATTTCTTTGATAATTTCTTCATTTTTATATCTCATACATGTTCTCCTTAACGGAACACTCGTTCTATTTAGTGATTATATTATACTCTCTTATTCTCAAACTGTCAAGAGGTTTTTGAAAGAAAAAATAAGATGTCGTCATTTGGCGACATCTTATTGGTGTTATTTATTTTTATCGACTTTATTTCTAAATATAAATCAATATATTAGTACCTATGTTTTAAACACTACTATTAACTTATCTCTACTTGAAATTAAATTGATGCTAACTTACTTATATAAAGCCTTACATCAAAGGAATCATCTTTGATATCCTGACTTTGAGCAAACAACTCAGAAATATCCGCAAAAATCTTTTCTTTGTTTTCAGAAACCTTCTCTTTAGATATGTGTGCAACTGCAATCCAAAGTAGATAAAAATTCTGATTCGTTCTGCTTTGAGTATTCTTCTTTGTATGTGCTAACATTATATTTAGATTTTCAAAATTTTCTCCTGTAAGAATGCTAAGTTTTTCAATAAAAGCTCTTACATCGTCGATAGCTTCTCCAAAAACAGTATCATTTTTACTTGATATTTCTGTTAATGCAGAAGTGATATATCCTTTGGTATTAAAACGAGCATTTATACGCTGATTTCTAACGAAGATATTTAAATAATCTCCTGGCTTAATTCCATTTTTTCTCTCAATATACGCTAAATAAGCCAACATAGTAATTAGTTCCTCATTTTTCATACGAGTATCCAACGGCTTAAACAATTTTCCTGCATACTGATTGGCTAATGCTTTAATAGCTTCAACATATTCCTTAGTTACATAAGCATTCCACATTTCAAATGTATTCGGCTCAATCGGGAATGGTTTAGAATTAAGTCTTAAAAACAAATCAATAGGACTAAAATTGGGATTTTGTTCCTCATTAATTTCAACGATATCTATTTGGAAATCAAGAATTCTATCTTTATAGTTAGAATCGATTGCTTCAACGCCATCAATATCTTTTCCGTTTAGCTCTTTTAAGAAACGAAGCTTAGCAAGTGAGAATCCATTCTTATCGGAAAGACAGTCATGACCATTTTCATCTTTATAAGACTCTCTCAAAAAGCCAAGAATAGAAAGAAGTCGCTGCTGACCATCAATAACTTCGCTAACCTTGTCTTTTCTCCGGTAAATGAATATTGGAGGAATTCTAATCCCCAAAAGTATACTTTCAAGAAGATACGATGCCTTAAGCTTGTTGTTAGGAACTTCTGAACGTTGGTAATCTGGGCGAATGATAAATTTTGAAGATTTAACATCGGTCAAAATATCATAAACCGTAGCAGAAACAGGATCGGTTTTTGACAATTTAAAATCTTTGTATTGTTCAACATCCGGATTTTGAGCCATTATAGAATCAAATTCAGCTTTATTCTTTATATGTGAAGTAAAATCCAGTTTGTATTCGTTAGATAGATAATTAGAGACAAATATATATCGATTAAGAATTGATTTATAATAATGACTTCCTGTTGCAAAGAAAACTTCATCAAACTCTTTTTTATCGATATTAATATTCTCCCAAAAAACAGGATAATATGTACAGCGTTCTATATCAGATGCAATTTTCCCAGTATTGATTGTATCAAAGATATCTAATGAACAATCATGTATAACAGAAAATCCCCAGAATAGCCCTTCAAATAATAATGTATTATCTGCAAATGAAGCATTATCAGAAATAAAATGATTTTTTATCGAATATAGCTTTTCGATAATTTTCTCAAAAAAGCTAAGAACCTCTGTAGGATCTTGCTTAGCAACCTTTATCAAATAATAATTATTTATTACGTCTGATTTTGAGTTTGCTCCAGCATAGCTTTGAATAGGTACATACCTCAAAGACAACACGGTGCGAACACGAGATAAAATGTAATTAATCTTATCTCTTTCTTGAATGTTTTGTTTTCTTCTAGGCATCAAGATTTCCTGGCACTTCTTAAGAAATTCCGGATTTTGTTCCAAATAATCTTTAAAAGCATGAACTAAAGGATCATTGATATATGCTGCACGTTCAATCTCTTGGGGTTTTAATGCAACAATGCCCGAATTGTACCTCGTAAATATTTCTTTCTTCACCTTATCCTCTTGTGACGGAGTAAGGGCGGGCTCATTTACAATGCTAAATTGCAAAATTCGAATCTTTGTATTTTTAAAATTCTCTTTAATTTCTTCTGGTAGTTCTGCAAAACGTTTTCCACTCAATGAAGACAAGGACTTTAGTCCAACTTCATTAAGCGACAACGAATTCTCTAGAAATTTTTTTATAGTTTCATATCTCTGACGCCCATCAATAACTTCATTTTTCGTACCATCATCAAATAATACAATAGGGGGGATCTCAGTCCCAAGAAGAATACTCTCAATAAAATATGTTGCTTTCTCTTCATCCCAAACATATTTCCTTTGAAAATATGGAGCGTAATCAATTCTATTCGCATATCTTGCATTTAAAAATGTATGTGCTATGGATTTAACGGAATTTTCTATTTTAAGATGAGTTTTAAAAATTTCTATAATATCGGAACAATCCAATTCAATACTCATATATTTATCTCCTTAATTTATTTTGATTCTACTGGGAAATTTCTTATCACTAAATTGTGATTCGTTTTTGTTAACAACAGACCCTTGGAAAAAGAATTCATTGTTGTAGTTCATCCGCTGTTTAACCAATCCGTCTAAAGCAAAACGAAATGTATACTGCCAGCTTGGGTTTGAAAAAGCCTTTGGAAGCTGGTGAATTGCAGGTAACCAATCATATATATATCTACATTCATCAAATACAATCAAATCCGTAAACATTCTTGTTTGCTTTGCTTTATAGGTTAATCTCATAGCATTTTCAGTACAATAGTGCATAGGGTATGATAGTTGATTTATTACCGAATCAAAAAACAACATTTTATTAGGCTTGTCCAAAAATTGATACATATTACATGCATTGTCGAAAAATGAGAGAGTATCATTCAAGCTATAATTAATATCAAGTTCTAAATTACGAATGTCATAGGATTTTTGCAAGCATGAAAGAAGTACTCTAGCTTCCGTAGAATAGAGCGAACCTCCTATCTCGGCTTCTAATTTATCACATCGCGAAAGCCCTTTGAAGTCAGCGTTTTTTTGCGACAACAAGGCATTAAGTGCAAAAAATTTCAGTAACGTATTATTCTTAATGGTATTTACATCAATGAAATCATATCGCTTGTTTCTTATCGGTGTAGTGGGAGATATGTAATTCAAAAAAGGAGAATTGCAAAATCTCAATAGAGGAACTGTTATTGAAGCGGAATTGCATATCATAGCAGTAATAAATTCACCATAATAGGTTTCCAAATTCTCACTTATGGTCTTCTTATAAGATTCATAATTACCTGTAAGAGATATCTTCCCCCCCATGTCAACAGCACAAACAGAAGGATTCTCTTTGATATAAAAATACCGTGTAATGATATCTATATACTCTTCACGTAATTGAAGATTAGTTGAATCGATATCAGAAAAATTAGATATAAGCACTCCCGGAGATTCAAGTCGATGATTCTTGAACAAAGCGGAAATGCAACGCAAAGCATGCTTATCTGAAATCAAAGCGGCACAGGCATCAATATAAACAATATCAAACTTTTTAGGAGTAGATTCGAAAAAATTTTCTATTGAAGTCTTCACAATTTTAGGTTGCATAAAATCGGAAGAATCAATGGATTGCAGTGCTTGAAGATATGTATTTTGATGATTTTCAAATGCCCAAATGTTTTGTGGCAATACCCCTAAAGATACGAATTCTTTGAAATCATTTTCGGGTTCTGGACCAGATAAATAACAAACCGATAGCTCAGCAGGACTTTTAATACCAACTTTTTCAATGTGCATTTGCTCCCAAGCTTGAATGTATTTTAAATCTATTTTCTTAGCCTCTGTTTGCTCATGTGATTCTTCTATATCAAGAAAGTAATCATATAAATCCCTAACATAAGAACGTCTAACACAACAAGCATTTGAACGATTGGTTGTTAAATAATCAATTGCAGTTTTTATAACTGAATGTCTAACTTTGTTTTTGGAATCTTGTGTGTAAATTCCCATTATTTTTTCTCCTTATTATCAGTTTTGAAAATTATATCATAAACGAATCCACCTAGGGCTATGCAAACCATAGAATCTGCCTTTGAAAATATTAGAATCCAAAGCATCCTTTTTTAATCCAGGAAATTATATTTTCGTAATCATTTACAAGGAGAGATCGTTCATTTTAATATTATACCGGTTTGTTTGACAAAATTCTTCAAATTATGCAAGATTTTTTTATTTTATTAAAAAGGACTAATTGGAAATGATGCGATAAGTTGTGATTGCTGGGAAAATACAATAAGATAATTAAAGAATGTACCTAAAAAAACTTTTCTGTCATAAAAAATATCTTTATCTATGTTTTTAAAATCTAATTTGCAGTTCTATTAATTCTTCCATAGCGCAACCTAATACTCTTGCAATACGATAAATAGTTTCGGCGTTTGCTTTGTTAATATCCTTATTTCTCTGTTCGTACATTTGAATCGAGCGAAGGCTTACATCTGACATCTTTGCAAGTTCTGCCTGGGTTATGCCGTATGCAGTACGAATACGCTTTAAGTTTGTTTCGGGAAAATACTCCAACATTCGCTCATTTATTACATCTATGAACTTTGATATATCAGCTTCATGCAACGTATAATACATCTGTTCAAGCTCGCTAAAGGAAACGACCTTAAAAATATCGCTATACTTTCTTGAAGTATACCAATGATAATAAGCAAGCACCCAGCCTATCCAATATTCCTTTGACCTACCAAAGTTCTCTGTAGGCTCTATTTCGAGTACTTTACCCATTGTTTCAAAAACAACTTCTCTTGCTATTTCAATGCCACTTTTACCTGAAACGTATTTGGGTTCGCCCTTCTCCATTTTCTTTGATACAGAGCTTACCAAAAACATCTTTACAAAGTTCTCGCCAGAAATACCACAGGTATTTATAGCATAATCAAAGGCTTCACCGAGTGCTGCCTGAGCGTTATTTAGATATATTTCTTGGTATGCGCGGATCATCGTTTTTAATACCTCCTCTGATTATATCTTGAATATATAGACCGTCGCCCTCTTCCTCGAGCATTTCAAGATACAGCCTATTAGCTTCATCGTCACGGGATTTTCTAAGCACATAAAATTCTTCTTTTTCTGCAACTTCAAATCCTTCAAACTTTAAGCGAGAGAACGCAAACTGCGATTTTATTACAATCTGCTCGCCAAGCTTACCAAGCTTCATAGCCCTTGCAAGCTGTTCTACCGATATTCCGTTGTTAAGGAAGCTTTCCGCATAATCGAAATAAGAATCGTCGGCACGGTAGCCGGTAATTATATCAAAAGCATTTACGTTAATACTAAAATTATCAATAAGATATTGCTTTGCCCTTCTTGCTACAGGAGTTTTTATCGAGAAAAGACGATGCTCTACAAGAACGGTTATCCAATTAAGAATAGTGTACTCGGGGCTGTTCAAGTTTAATATTCTCATATACTCGGTATCTAATGTATACTTATTGGCAAAGCCGTTACGAAGCGAGGATACTGCCCATTCCTTCGCAAGGCCTTCACTCTCTGTACCATAAAAGCCAAGTCCAAAGTCGTTGTTTTTCTTACCTTCTCCAAAGGTAGGAACTTCAACTATTTTTTCTGATCCGTGATATATAGTAATTATCTTCTCCATTTGTTAATACCTCCATTCTTTATAAATATTATATCACCATAGTGATAGTTTGTCAATATGTTTTAAAAAGAAACTATTGATTTTATATCACTGTGGTGATATTTTTTATAATCATCTTCTGCAAATTGTCAAGGGTGTATTCGAAGAAAATAAGACTGAAAACTAAAAGCTAGCCGACATCATTATCTTTTTTTCTGACATCTTACTTTAATTGTCCTTGACAATTTGCAGAAGATGATTTTTTCTTTTGTTGAGTTTTTTGAGGAAAAAGTTAATTAGCTAAATAAGATTACCCAATAGTTCCTTTTTTATCACAATGCTAAAATGCTACACTGACAATGAAGCTGTTCGATCGTTAAAAATACTGCACTTCCGGTCAGTGCAAATACTGAAGAAAGGAGGGCTACGTGCCAAAGAAGGAACTGAATAGTAATAAGCTTTTTGCTGCCCTAAAGCTTATTGAGCAACTAAACCACGATGGTTATTTGCCGGCGTATATATTCAAAAATATCCTCAACGAATACGCAGACAAAATTGATATATCCAAATTTACCATAAAAGAAACAGAAAAGAAAGGAGAATAAAGTGTACTCATACGCACAAGATCTTTTTCGAGAAAAAAGAAAAGTTGTAATTTATGCCCGTGTATCAACTGAACACGAAGCACAGCTCTCTGCCCTTGAAAATCAGATTGATTGGTACAAACCTATTTTAGATGCCCACCCTGAATGGGAGCTTGTCGGAACGTACATAGACGAAGGTATTACCGGAACGTCGGCCGAAAAGCGTGAGCAATTTATGAGAATGATTGCTGATGCTAAAGAGCATAAGTTCGATCTGATCATCACAAGAGAGGTTTCAAGATTTGCAAGAAACACCGTAGATACCCTACAATATACTCGTGAGCTTCGCCGTATTGGAGTTGAGGTTTTCTTCCTTAATGATAATATAAAAACCTTTGACGGTGATGGCGAGTTAAGACTTACCATTATGGCGACACTTGCCCAGGATGAAAGCCGCAAGACTTCTATCAGAGTAAAAAGTGGTCAGCAAACCTCTATGGAAAAAGGCGTGGTGTACGGCAACGGCAACATTCTTGGATATAAACGTGTTGGAAAAGAAATGGTCATAGACCCCGAACAAGCCAAAACAGTGCGATTGATTTATGATTTATACCTCCAAGGCTACGGAATAATGAAAATAAAACACGAACTGGAGGCTAAAGGAATAAAGACGTCCACAGGCAAAGAAAGATGGGCGGCTACGGTTATTTCAAATGTTCTAAAAAACACTTTTTACTATGGTGTAATGACTTATCATAAAGAGTACGTTCCAGACTATCTTACTCAAAAGAAAATTAAGAATAAAGGAACTCTTGAACTGACGCAGACCATTGGAAAACACGAACCAATAGTTACTAAGGAAGAGTATGATAAAGTTCAAGAAATTCTAAGTAAGAGAACCAGAATTATCAAAGATAAAACACGAGAAAGAAGATTGCAAGGAGTAAATACCCCCTCGCATCCCTGGAGCAAACTGCTTCATTGTTACTGTGGACACAGCTTTAATCGCCAACATTATTCTCAAAAAGGGAGACGACAAGTATATACTTACATATGCAACAGGAAAAGAATGGAGGGATCTATAAAAACAAGAACAAAGAAGGGATTACCTATAGATGACGTTTGCATGTCTCCTACTTTAAGCGAAGCAAGGCTCGAAATGATGGCGATGTATATTTTTGAAAATTACATTACGAAAAGAGACGTCATTGCTAAATTAGCAAAAGAAATCCTTGCCCAGCATATAAACGATAAACCTGATATGCCGGACCAAGAAGATTTAATACGCTCTCTAGAAAACGAGCTACAAAAAATAGAAAAGCGATTTGACGTGTTAATTGAACTGCGTGCTGATGGTGAAATCGATAAAACAATCTTTCGAAAAAAGACAAGCGAGTTAGAAGAGAAAAAAGGAGAAATTAACAAAAATCTTGCTACTCTTAAAAATTCATCTAACAGCAACTCACGAGTTGATCTTACAAAAAAGCTAAAGCAGTTGAATGAAATAATAGATTCGTCGATAGAGATCGAGAAGAACAAACAAATTCCAACTAGCGTGCTTGAGTGTTTTATTAGCAAAATAATTGTTTGCCCGGGTCACTTGGAATGGCATCTAAGAACCGGTACAGAAATCACGAAGGATGATGACAAAACCAAGCCCATTAAGTTAGCTGAATTTAAGATAAATCGCGAATTTGCTATCAATTTTTTATCTCAGAATTCAGGTGCTCATCACTTCAAATTTTCATGCTGGAAAGACGAAAAAATAGAAATTTATATATAAATATTATATATTTATATATAAAAATCGACGTCCAAATATAATAGCGAGGCAGGCTGCACTTAAGAACTAATTTAAGGCATTTTTGCAAAAAAATGCACCGCGAGCCCGCTGTGAGTTTAGTTTAGCACAAGCTAAACGGCTCGCAGGCTCAGGCTGCTCTCAAATAAGAGTGGAAATCGCCTAAAAACACCAGTTTTTGCGAACTACGGTTGTCAAAATATCGCTTCTAACGCTTATATAATATAATTGAAGTCATTCGACTAACAGAATATTATTGATAGCAATGGAACGAAAAAATGACGGCTATATAAAAACCCATTCTTAATAGAATAATTTTTTTAAGCCCTCGGCGTAAAAAACGAGGGCTTTTTTTATTTATAAGCGTGACAGATAATTATATTTTTTGCCTTTCGAGAACGGATCGTATCGCTTTAGCAAAAAACAATATGATAAACAATATTTTTCCTTGATTTACGAAACACAGAAAAACCACCGCGGTGTTACCCGTGGTGGCCTTTTTAATATAAAATTGTAAATCAGTTAGTAATTATTGGCTGTTCAGCAACGATCTGGCTACCGTTAAGATAATATGTATGAGTAACCTCGTCAACCGTCTTGCTTGTTCTTATACCATTGTCATCATAGGTAAAGGACATTTCCTTGGTAGCTGTTTCTGCTTCAACAAGTCTGCGACCTTCCCATGCAAAGGTGTAAGCGCTTCCATTATAATATGAAAGAGGATTGCCTATCTCGTCATATGTGATGGTTGTGCCGTTATAGCTTGTCAGCAGATCGCCCCACTGGGAATCGGAAAAAGCTTGTCCTCACCACCACGGTGTTACCCGTGGTGGCTTTTGTTATAAAATAATTAATTATAGTGCCATACATTTATTTCTCGGTTCCAATAGCATTGTCATATATAAACCTAAGTATCCAAAACAATGAATAAAAAACTAATACATATACCCATAGTTTCGAGTTTGGATATAGTGTAAAAGACACACAAGAAAGGCACAAGGTGACGATAACCACAACAAAATGAACATAAGATAGAATCGCTATAGTTCTATATTTTCTTTCATACCATTCTTTGAATAAAGGAATCCACAACAATCTCTCAACCAATGTCCAGTTGCCTTTATAGTGTTTGTGCGCTCTCTTCCAGCTTTTACCATGACCATATCTTCTTGGGTATGCTCGAGCTATGATAACCATTCTAGCATGCCAATCTGTCAAAAATAGTGGACAAATAACTCCTATTATCATTGTTACATAAAATATGGCATACATATTTTCAATAGTGTTCATATTTTCACCTCACTGGTTGATTTAATAAATGAACCACAGACTCTGTAACAGAAGGAATTGCGGCTTTAATAATACTTGAAATGGCCTTTAAGCCATCTCTCACTGCCTGCGTATTAATTTGAGAGAAGTAATATGACAAGTTTCTTCCTCCAGATGAAACCATTCTCCAAAATGAATTAGAAACGTGTTTAGAAGCAGAACCCGGTCCTCCAATTATTCCTGATGCTACCCCCATAAGAGTGCCATTTAAAGCTGCCAAAAAATATGCACCTTCTGCAACTTCCTTGGTCGATAAAACATCCTCTATGTGTACATTTAGCATGCTGCTTCCACCTCCAATAACAGCATTAACGGCTATTTGTCCAATAATTCCAACACCAGAGGCAGCTAATCCTCCGCTTATCGCACCACCTACAACAGAAACCCCCACTTTAGCCCAAAATTCTTCGAGGGTTGTTAAAGCAAAATCTTCATCGGATAATTGCGAAACAACAGAACTCACAAATCCCATAACAGCTCCAATGCCTGCGCCAATTAATATATTCCAAAATTCCCCATTACCATCAACTCTCATAACAGGGTTATTATCACAGTAAGCATAAAGGTTCTTATCTGTGAGAGCCGTAGGGCTTGCCGCTATGACATCTGCGTGATCGGGACTGATAAACCTACAAATCTTAGCATCATAATACCTTGACTGAAGATAGTACATACCGAGGTCGGTGTCGTAGTAATAACCTCTGTATCTGAAGGGATTGTAGGCTAATTCTCTCGTTCCATCTATAGTATACCATATTTCTGATAGCATTTCAAGAGAATTATACACATATTCTTCAGAAAAACCGTTACCGTAGTTAATTTTCTTGAGTTTGCCATTGTTTGGATAATACTCATAGGTGGCAAGGGTGCGATCGCCATTGCTTATTCCTGACTCCTCGTTGTACGTATTATAGCTTATAGTATACTCGGTAGAGTCTGTTGTTATTTTCTCTAAAAGATTACTATCATTGTAAGAATAGTCCACGTCAGAGCTTGTATAAGTTATCTTCTGATCAGTGGTATATGTATACGAACCGGGGCTAACCTTTTCAAGCCTGCCCATTTCGTCATATGTATATATCACAGCAGAATGATCGGAATAACCGATGAGCTCAAGCTGACCGTTATTAGCATTATATACGTAAGAGGTTTGATTACGTAAAGAGTCTATAGAATAATCCAAGGCTCCGAATATCTTAGAATTATCATCGGTAATATAGTAATAGTTTTTCCCGATGTATTCCTCTAATGTTTTCATCATAGTGATTGCAAGAACAAACACTCCTTAACCTAAGTCGGACAAAAAAATAATTATTCTAGCATAAAACAATAGACCCTTGTTCGAGGTGACTCGGATGAGGGTATTTTTGTACTTATTTCTGCTCCTCACCTTACCTCGTTACCTCTCGGAAAGGCTCGGTTCCTATCCCTCGGTATTGGCATAAGGGCAATAAAAAAAGGCTGTAAACAGCTTGGGACAAATGCCCAATTAGTGCCGACAAAACTGCCACAGCACACAGAAAATGCCACAAAAACGCCACTTAACAACCATTTCCATATAATTATTCCCTTTCATTGCAATAACGTACTCAAAAACGTATTGAATTTTGTGTTTTCTGAAAAGCACTACGTATTACCTCAAGCCACACACATTAAATCCGACTAAGCGTTGCCACTTTTGGTACTACTATTATCGCTGTTATTGATGGTGGCAATCCTATGAGTTGGAAAATAATTGGATTTGTATTTTTGAGGCTGATTGGGGTTGAAAGTCAGGAAAAAGTGTGCTAATATTATATTATGGAAGGATAAATAATCTAGGCTTTTATTAAGCCAGGCAGTATTATGTGCAATTCCCTACTACACAAGGAGAAAAAGCAATTATGAAAAAAACAGCTCTTGTATTGGTGATTTTTATCTGCGTTTTATCGCTGACGTCATGCTTTTTAGAGGACGTTTTAGGCGGTATGGGATTTTTACCGCCAAGCTCAGACGATACGCATACTCATAGCTTCGGTGAATGGGTGACGGTAAAGGAGCCCACAAAGACCGAAGATGGACTCAGGGAGAGAAGCTGTGAGTGTGGAGAAACCGAGCAAGAGGTCATTGACGCCTTGGGCGGTACTACAGACGATACGCCGGACGACAAGCCCGGCGAGGACAAGCCTGGGGAGGACAAGCCCGGCGAGGACAAGCCGACAGATCCCCCTGTACCAGACGAGCCACACTCTCATAGCTTCGGCGAATGGGTGACGGCAAGGGAGTCCAACTGCACGGAGGAGGGGCTTATGGAGAGAGTCTGCCAGTGCGGTGAGAAGGAGGAAAAGGTTATCGAGGCCAGTGGCCACGATTATCAAGGCATTTTCTGCACACTGTGTCAGGGCAACAGAGCCACCGACGAGCTGGCATTTACTCTTAACGAGGATAATGAAAGCTATACCGTATCGGGCATCGGAGAATATTCCGGCAGTGAGCTGATCATTCCCGACAGTCATAATGGCAAGCCTGTTACCAGGGTTGGATATCACGCATTCAAGGACTGTGCCACCATAGAAAAGGTAACTATTCCCCACAGCGTGCTTGAGATCGCCTTCGGTGCCTTCAGATCCTGCGGCTCCTTAACAAGCGTTAGCCTTTCGAACGGTGTAGAGAAAATAGACACAAATGCGTTTTACGAATGTCGCTCGCTGACCGAGATCACAATACCCGACAGCCTGCTTTATTTAGGTGAAGGAGCGATCGAAAACTGCGACAAGCTGACAAGAGTTGTTATCGGAAAAGGTCTTGAGGATATTAAGGTCAGCAATTTCGACGGATGTCCCTCTCTTCTTTCCATAGAGGTATCAAAGGATAACATCCATTATAAGTCCCAAGACGGAAACCTTTACAGCAAGGGTGGCGAGCTGCTTATTAAATACGCCATAGGCAAAGGAGCAACCTCCTTTACAATTCCGAGCGGCGTTACCACCATATACCACGCGGCCTTTGAAAATTGCGACAATCTTACCGAAGTGGTGATTCCCGAGGGCGTAATCACCCTGGGAGAGAGATCCTTCTGCGACTGCGACTCGCTCACCGAGATAGTAATCCCGAACAGTGTATCTAATATCGGCAGATATGCATTTGCATATTCCTCTCTGCTTGCAAGCGTTACTATGGGAGGCGGTGTGACAGTCATCAACTCCTACGCCTTTGCCTTCTGTGACTCGCTGACAAGCATAGTCATGCCCGACACTGTAAGGAACCTTGGCACCGGTGCTTTTCAGGGCTGTGGAAAGCTCAAGAGCGTCAAGCTTTCAAGCGGATTGACCAGTATTTATGACAGTGCCTTTGCAAATTGCAGCTCGCTTGTGGATATAGAGATCCCCGAGAGCATTAAATTTATCGGAGATTATTCCTTTGGTGGCTGCACGTCGCTTAGTAGCATCGCTCTTCACAGCGGTGTATCGAAAATCGGAAAAGAGGCGTTCATCGGATGTACCTCACTTACAAGTGTGGAGCTGGATGTCGGCGGAAATCTGTCATATATCGGCAAGAGTGCCTTCAGCGGCTGTTCTCTGCTTTCGGACATAAAGATCCCCGACGCCCTGGCTTATCTTGGCGACTATGCCTTCAAGGGCTGTAATTCGCTTACCTATTCCGAGGCCTCCAATGCAGAATATATAGGAAATGATGACAATCCCTATATTATTCTGATGAGAGTGAAGGACAACGATCCTACCGGCTGCATCATAAGCTCTGACATTAAATTTATACACAGCGATGCATTTTCCGGCTGCTCTACACTAACAAGCATCTCCCTCACAAACAATAAATCGCTGATAAGCATAGGCAGCTCTGCCTTCTATAACTGTACATCGCTGAGGGAGATCAATCTTTACAGCTGTCCGATAAAGGAGATCGGAGGTAATGCATTCAAGGGCTGCAGCTCACTGCAAACCCTGAAAATTCCCGACTGTATAGAAACCATCGGCAGCAATGCCTTTGTCGGATGTCCCGTTCAGAGTATCACCATTCCCGCCAAGATCATACCTATGCTGGAGAAGGATGATCTGAGAGAGGCAACCATTACCAGTGGAGATGGCATTGAAAACTATGCCTTCGAGGGATGCTGGAGGCTCAGATACGTAACCATTTATAGCGGTCTTTCTTATATAGGAGATAGGGCCTTTGCTAATTGCACCATGCTCCTCAGCATATCGATCGGTGAGGGCGTGGAGATAATGGGCAGCGAAGTATTTTTAGGCTGCAATACATTAAATATCGTCCACGTTCCCGACAGCTTGATCAGCATCGGTAAAGACGCATTTAAGGACTGTTCCAACATAGAATACACTGTGTATAACGATGCCAAGTATTTAGGCAACCAGAATAACCACTACGTATTATTGGTAAAGCATTCCGACCTGAAGTCTACCTCTTATACCATAGACACCGACACGAATATCATCTATTATGAAGCGTTTAAAAACAAAAGCTCGTTGATTGACGTAACCATCGGCGACAGTGTAAGAACTATATGTGACAGTGCCTTCGAAAGATGCCGCTCGATGGAAAGTGTAACTATCGGTAACGGCGTGACCTACATTGGTGAAAACGCATTTGTTGATTGTAACTCATTAAAGAGCGTAACGCTGGGCAAGAGCGTAACAGATATCGGCCCCTATGCATTTGGGGAGTGCCGTATTGAAAGCATTCTGCTGCCCGAAAGTCTTAAAACAATAGGCTCTTACGCATTCTTCAATTGTCGTTTGACCGAAATATACATTCCGGAGGGAGTAATCAGCATTGGAGCAGGTGCATTCAGAGAGTGCTCCGATCTGGAAAAGATAACCGTATCGGAAAATAATAAAAACTACAAGTCTGTTGACAGAAATCTTTACACGAAGGACGGCAAGGTGCTTATTCAATATGCTATAGGATACTCCGATGACTATGGAAACGCCTTTACCGTACCCAATGGTGTTACCAGAATAGAGGAGTGGGCATTCAGCTTTTGTTACCTGAAGGAGATAATATTGCCCGACAGTTTAGAGAGTATTGGCGACAGTGCCTTCGTGCACTGTATGCTTTTAACGAGCATAGAGATTCCCGACGGTGTGACGACCATCGGTAACAGTGCCTTCTCAAAATGTTCGGATCTTATCACCATATCACTTCCCGATACAATAACAAGCATAGGCATCAGAGTCTTCGATAATTGCCATTCGCTTGAATATACCGAGTATAAGGGAGGATATTATCTAGGAAACCGGGGCAATCCTTATTTAGTATTGGTTAAGATCGCCTCTCAGGATATCACCTCCTTCGAAATACACGAGGACACAAAAGCTATATGTGATGCCTTCAGTAATTGCAAGTCCTTGGAGAGTATAATAATACCCGACGGTGTAGTTTATATTGGCGAGCGAGCATTTTACGGAGCCAAGCTAATGGAAAAAATCATTATTCCCGATAGCGTGATCGGCATTGGCCCTGAGGCGTTTAGCTACTGCGAGCTGCTGACAATTTACTGCGAGGCTGAGAGTATGCCAAGCGGATTTGACGCAGACTGGAATCTATACAACAAATATTCAAACAGCCTGAGCTACTGTCCCGTTGTGTGGGGATACGAGGGCGAATAACCTATTGTAACAGTATATTAACATTATTAGTATATAATGGTATAATAGTGTATTATCAAGCACAAGGAGATAGTTATGTCCAAGGAAGCGGTATTAAACAGATTATATAACGTAAAAAGGATCCGTCAAAACTACGAAAGACACGAGAAGCAGCAGGAGAAGTTTTACTCTGCCGCCAGAGCCGAGCAAAAGAAGATCAAGGAGCATTTCGAAAAGAAGGCTACCGAGGTCGATAAGAGCGTCGAGGCATACTGCAGTGGCAAATGCAGCAAAACGCGTATTCCCTATATTATTATCAACCTAATCGTCTGCATTACCGTGATCGTTGGTACACTGTCCTTCCTTCAGCCCGTCTTTTCCCCGGGTGCTGAGCACGCGATGGAGGCCTACGACAAGGCGGTGGAGAATGACAACTTCTTTATCGCAAGATACATAAAGGACAACTACAAGAAAGCCTATGGAAAGGATGAGTATGGCGAATTCCTTACCCCTGAGGATAAGCTTCCCGAGGCACAGGCAGAATATGAAAATATCCGCTATGGAGAGGTTTACGTCTGTCTTATCGGTGTTGCACTGCTATTCTTCGTGATTTCTGTAATCGTGGTGGCCTCCCTGGCCGAGATGAAGTATGTAGGACTTGTGCCATTTATCGGTGTGGTGACGCCAATATACAATCTGGTTATGGTCGTCATCTTCTTCATTGAAGCGACGAAGGCCGTCGGCTTCTTTAACGCACTTATCGGCGGACTCGTAAGCATTGTAGCTGCTATTCCCTTCATCTTCTTTGCGGGATATTCCTACGTCCTGCCTATTATTGCAATCCTTATCAGCTCCATTATCACCAGCGTTATCTGCAGCAAGGCCTGCACCAAGGTCTATGAGGAAGCGAAGAAGAGCGATCCCAAGGTGCTACAGATGTATAAGGAAAAGAAGGAGCTGCTTCGCAAGAGCAAGGACAACGCCACAGCCGCCTACAACAAGATTATGGAGGGCAGCAAGTCGAATCCCTATGACAGTGAATTCTTTGCTATCAAGGAGAACTATCTGACTAGCGGAAACGAGCTGTACGATATTATCTGGGCACTGGAGAACGACTACGCAACTACCATTGTGGAGGCGAGAAAGTTCCTCGATCAGAGAAGAAGAGATGCACAGACTCAGAAGCTGCTTGAGAGAAATGCAAAGAACATAGCCGATCTTGCCCAGGCGGAGTACAAGAACGCGGAGGCCACCAGAGCCCTCGCCAACAGACCCGTCGAGGTTAAGGTAACTGTTGAGGAATATTATTTATAATCAAACAAAAATGCGACTCCACTTGGAGTCGCATTTCTTTTATTATTCGGCAATATAAACGTCGCCGTCGGTGAGTCTGGCCCCCGAGATGAAGCTAGCACCGTGAACGCTTAGCTCACCTCTGTCAGCGGTTATCTCGCCACGGAAGGTGATGACCACCAGGTCGCCAACCTTAAGACCTACGTAATCGATATAGCGGCTGACGTAGGGACTGTCGGTCAGTACCTTAAAGGTCAAGCCGTCACGCTCACTGACGCAGAGGACGGTGTCGTTGATAAGAATATATCCGTCGCCGATCTCGGTAACCACACCTGCAAGGCTGCTCTCATACTGCTCTGCCTCGGTGGGCGAGGAGCTTGACATAGCGTAATCAATAATGCGGCCGGCCGCGTCCGAGCCGATGAAATAGGTGCAGGAATAGTCGAATGCGTTGGTCCATATATATCCGCTTTCGTACACGCAAAGCACACGCTTATATACGCCGAGCGACTCGGAGGTGAAGGTAAAGCTGAGATGACCTCCCATGGGAGAGTCGGTTGTAAACGGAGCATCCGAGCAGTCAAGAAGCGTCTGCCTTATAAAAGCATCCGAGCTAAGAGCATAATATTTCTCGCTATTTCCCTCCGAGGCGGTAGAAAATTTAGACAGAGTCAGACTGCCGTCAAGACCGTACGCCTCCATAAGCTGACCGAGGGTGGCAGGCGAAGCTTGGTCGGAGGCAAAATAAACGTAATACCTACCGTCAATGCCCAAGGCGATCATACGGCCTGTGTCCACGTCCTTTATTTCGCTGACCTCCGCAGATTCGGTGCAGATCGTTCCCATATCGTCCTTGCCGCTTACGGTGATGCTACCAAGGTCGGCAGAAAGAAGCTGCTCGGATATCTCGCTGCCGCGGGCGTAATATTTCACACCGTTATAGCTGATCTGAGGATATTTCTCGCTTGGGGTCTTGTACTCCCAGGGATAGATTATCGCCATCTCGGTGGAGGTTATGGCAGAGGCCTTATAATGACGCTCGATGCCGCCTATAATAACCTTATCACCCGAGTTGAATATGGGAAGCAGACTTCCGACAGCAATGAAAACGACCAAAAGACAAGCCGCGGCGGAAAGCCATTTTATCGCCCTTCCCCTTGCCGATCTGCCTCTACCCATGGCGTCGTGGACAAGCTCGTCGTCAATATTTCCCATGGCGTTGATTATTCTTGGATCACTCATATTTCAATGCCCTCCTTAAGTAGATGCTCTTTTAACCTTTGGCGAGTGCGGTAAAGCATACTTTTCACCCTGCTCTCGCTGAAGGAATAGCGACTCGCTATACTACCGACCGAGTCGAAAAAGAAGTATTTTCTGATAAACACACGACGTGCGTCAACGCTCTCTGTACGGAGAAAATCGCTGATTGCTCGGGAAATATCCCCATCGCTGACGCCCTCCCTGATGCTGTCGTCGGGAAGAATGTCGGCAAGCTCGTCGATGGAGATAAGCGTCGCTCTGCGTTTCTGCCTGGTCATAGCCTCCAGCCGCTTGAGCGACAGATTTCGTGCCACCTTTGACAGAAAGGCAGGAAAACGCACGGGTCTGGCAGGTGGGATCGCATTCCAAAGTCCAAGGTAGGTATCGTTTTCACACTCCTGGGAGTCGGGATGATTGCCTAGGATATTGAAGGCTATGCCGTAGCAAAGCCTGCCGTACTTTGCCTTAGTTTCGGATATAGCCGCCTCGTCGCGAGCAAAATACAGATCTATTATTCTTTCGTCATCCATAGAAGATACCTCCTTTCTTCACCTATTATGTACGTTTTTTTCGCATACGGTTGCAGAGTTTTTGATTTTTTTTACATTTTAAAAGAAAGAGCACCGATGGGATACGGTGCTCTTATTATTATAAAGGAAGGCTATCCGGGGGTCAAGCCGCAGTCTGCTCAATGGTAGGTCTTTCCGAGCCGAATTCCATAACGGTAAGTGCCATGGAATAGAAGAACACGGGAGCCACGTTGAAGAAATGACAGTCAAGAAGGCTCATACCGAGAAGAGTGACAATGGAGATAGCGATGAAGGTATTGGTAACGGTGGGCTTCTTAAAGAAGAAACGAATGGTTTCAATCCTGTGATAGCTGTACGCCAGCATACCAACTGCACCACAGGCCGCGAGAAGCTGTACTACCGTATTGTGCCAACGGGGCGGGAAGAAGGAGCTGAAGGCCTCCACGTCGGAGAACTCAGGCATACTGCCTGCCGCGGGATAGAAGGTCTGGCCGAAGATGGGATTATCAAGGAATACCTTAAGGCCCGCCTTGTAAAGATTGAATCGGCCGGAATCATTGAAGCTGATAGAGCCATCGTTGCCCTCGGCAATATCGGGAACGGCGTTGAACAGCTCGATGATCTCCTTATGGAAGAGAATAGCCGCAATACCGACGAAGCCGATAAGTGCAAGGGTGGTAAGGTGGAACTCCTTCTTATTTCTTGCCTTAATGAAGGTGTAGATATAGGATACGGCAAAGGCGAACGCACCGCCAACCATAGAGCCTCTGGAGCAGCTGAGAATAACAGCCGCGAAGAGGAAGCAGCCGAGAATGGTGTACATAAAGTTATGCTTCTTCTTGCAGGCAAGATAGAAGGCGAAGGGGATGGACATGCTGATGATAGCACCGATATTGTTATAGCATCCCCAGCCGGAGTAGATCCTGCCACGGAGGATGGTGCCGTCGACGATAACGTCCTCGGCAATATAGATCCAGCCTACCTCAAGGGCTACGACAACGCCCATAATTACGCCGAACCAGGCGAAATAATCAACGTTGAATTTATCCCATCTTATAGTCGCACTAAAGAGAAAATAGAGTAAAAACAGCGACATAAACTGGATAAATGCAAACAAAAGATTACCTTTTACATACTCAAGGTACTTATCCGAGCCAATTCCGGACAGCATATATGAGCCGCCAAGTGCAAGCATACTGGCGGTGAAGAAGCGTTTCATGGTGAAGAGCTTCTTAAAGCCCATATTCTTATCGGTGGCAATTCTGGTAAGAATGATAACTACGGCAATCACGGCAATTATACCTATGTAAATGCCCGACGCACCGTAGAACAGACCCTGATCGCTCTTGCCGGGGTTATTTTTGATAGAGGGTGCGACGTACGCCAGAATAAACAGGGGCATATAAGTGGAGAAATCATCTCCGAAAAGGCCCACGTATGCGGCGTAAAGAATAATTATGGTATAAAGAACCAGCTCCAGCGAGAATATGAACGCCAGAACGGTGAGTGCACCCATAATTGCTATACCCAAGGGTGAGCACATGATCCCGTTGATCCTCTTGATAACGGGGGAGGTTTCTCTTATAGTGGTGAGATTGGGTTTAACCTTTTCTGCAGTAGCCACAGCATATCTCCTTGTAAAGTTTAGTAAAAAAGCTTTGCCATAAATCGACAACTATATTATCTAACTTTTCAGCCGAAAAGTCAATAGCTTTAACGTTTATTTATTTTATTTAATAAATTGCTCGGGCGTTATGGTGAGATTTGCCCGATAAATCAGCTGAAGAAATCATTTTTCCCTTCTATAGAGAGCAGGAATTTCCCCCAGGGCCTGCTCTACGTAGCGTGGCAGGCGTCTTGCATACATACGAGTCTTTTTATCGTTGCTGCCCTGGACTCTGGTGAGAATGGCAGAGCGAAGCTCCTCCTCGCTCTCATTTTCGATAGGACGTATGTCCGAAATCTCGACCGTGATGGGCTCGGAGCCTACCTTCACTCTTATTTCCTCGTGCAAAACGTCGCGGAAAATGATATACATTTCCCTCTCGGCAGGGAGAAGTCCCTTACTGTCGGTGGGAGGAGTGATTTTAAGACGCAGGGTGCTTCCCTGCTCCTCAAGATCAAAGCTTGTTATACAGTATTTGCCGTCAAGGTATGCCTTAGTTTCGCCGTCATCCTCGTATAGCTCATAGTGGCCGTTTCCACGCCAGATATGTATTTCAAGAGGCTGATCGAGAGAGAGGTCGTTGGTTCGGTCGTCGCGGTACATGGGAATGATCGCTCCCGCAGGTGCGAGAACGGGAATGGAGTCTATATCGCGGAACAGATCCACCATCATATCACCCTCGTAGACTCTGCCGTTAAAGATATCCGTCCAGCGACCCTCGGGAAGCCAGACTCTCGTCCTAGCAAGGTTAAGTCGCTTATCCATCGGGGTGGTGACGGGACATACCATAAGCTGACCGCCAAAGATATACTGATTGATCTGCTCGTATGCCTCGGCTTCAATATATCTGTAATACATAGGCATACAGATCGGCTCGCCCTCGGTGTGAGTACGGTAATTTGCACTGTAGAGATAGGGAATCAGCTTATGCCTCAGGCGAAGGAAATCCTCCGCCACCCTTTCCACCGCGTAGCTACGCTTCCAGGGCTCCTTGCCCATAAAGTCGGAGTTAGAGGAATGGAGTCGGTTGATGGGAGAGAACACGCCGTACTGAAGCCAGCGAAGGTAAAGCTCGTCATCCTGGATGCCGTGCATGTGGCCGCCTATATCGTGGCTCCACCAGGTATAACCCGAGTTTGCGGCAGAATTAGTGAAATATGGCTGAAAATCAAGGCTCGCCCAGGTACAGTATGTGTCGCCCGAGAAGCCCAGGGGATAACGGTGACTGCCAAGACCTGCATAGCGGGAGAGAATAAGCGGACGTCTGTCGCCTCTACCCGAGTCCAGCGTATGATAGTGATTAAGTGCCCAGAGGGGATCAAGACCCTTGATAGCCGTTTTGGTTCCCTGCTGCCAGTCGATCCACCAGAAATCAACGCCCTCATCCTCCATAGGATTATGAAGCACCTCAAAATATGCCTTCATAAACTTCGGATCTGTGCAATCAAAGGGAATTGTCTGCTTCGTCGAGGGATCAATACCCATTTTTTCACACATTTCGGCATAGCCGTCCTCAAAAAAGCGGACGCCCTGAGATGGATGGACGTTAAGAGTAACCTTAAAGCCGCTGTCGTGAAGCCAGTCGAGCAGCTGACGGTGATCGGGGAAAAGCTCGGTATTCCAGCTGTAACCCGTCCAACCGGGGAGAATGGTATTGAAAAGCACCTCCTCGGGACATTTTGCCCTGCCCGGCCTTGCATCCTTGCCAAAGCGATCAATTACGTCTGTCCAATGCCAATCCATATCAATGGTGGCAACGGTTATGGGAATCTCCAGGTCAATGAATTTCTGCATCAGGGAGCGATACTCCTCCTGGGTGTAGGCACGGTAACGGCTCCACCAGTTGCCGAGAGCAAATTTCGGGATAAGCGGCACCTCGCCCGTCAGCCTAAAGAAATCGCGAAGCTGACCTAAGTAATCCTTGCCGTAGGCGAACCAATAGCGGTCGGTGCAGGCAGGACGGGGTGAGATAGTACCGTCGGGCTTAATGAGAAGGCTCTTCGAATCATCCAAAACCGAGGAGCCAAATCTTGATATAATACCGGGCTCAAGCTTGGTTTTTCCGTTAACTCGGTCGAGGGTGCGTGCGGTTCCGGGAAGCCTGCCCTCTCCAAAATTCTTCGTGTAGACGTGAGGAGGCCAGTTAGCATAGACTACCCTTCCGTCGGATTTTTTTACCTTGAAGCAGGCACGTGCGGTCTGCACCTCCACGTATTTTTCATCCTCGGTGAGCTTGTATTCCACCCGGCAGAAATCCCTGTTCTGCACGGTCTGTGTGGGCAGATCTGTAAAGAGGCTGCCACCTGCGATATCGGTATTTGCCGCCGTTTCGGTACGGAGAAGTCGGTCGGTTATAAGAGATATTCGGAGATAATCGTTCTGATAGATGATCATAGCCGCCTCCTTAAGATTATGTTTGTTTTATTTTAACATAATATAAAGGCAAAGTCAAGAAAAAACCGCAGTCACATAGACTGCGGTTGGTATAATTGTTTTATTCCGTCGGTTCAAAGAACTTAATATCGTAATTAATATTCTGGAAGGTCCGCGTTCCATTTACGGGGGCATAGGCTCTTACCATAACCTTTATTTCAGAGAGGACGCCGTCCTTGTAGGTGACGTTTATTCTTACAGAAACAATATCCTCATGATTGGGATAATCCTCACCAATGTAAATCTCCATAAGATAGGTGTTAGGGTTGGACTCGGATCTCTGCACGTCACACACAAGCTTCTCGTTAAACGCACTGGCAGTTAAGGAATTGTATACGTTAACACGCTCTGCCGTGTCGGTGCTATAGGTGGTTGTGTTTTCTGTCTTTTTGACTCCCTCCGAATAGGTGGTTTCTTTTCTCTCATCATTAGCTATAACGATTTTTTTGCTGTAAAAGCCTTTTTCATTCGTGCCATAGCTGATTATGTCATATTCCTTGAGCGAAAAGTGCATGTTATTATAGGAAAAGCTGTTTTCTCTTTTTATGCTGGCTCCGCTGTGCGACAGTGAAAGCTTATCTAACAGATCGCTGCCGACCTTATAGATCATGCCAACGTCAGCACAGTCCTTATATCCCTCAAGATCCACGTCATCAACAGTGGTGGAATTGAGGCCGCTGAAGCTTGAGATCGAGGTAGCAGAGGGGGTATACTCATCGGCATATTGGCTATTTTCGCCGGCTTCAAAGACGTAATCAACCCTGCTCTCCCAGCTTGAATAATCCGTTTTAACTTTTATTGTGATGCACGCAGACGCAACGTCGTAGCCCGGCGTAAAAGCACCGAAGGTAGTTCCCATCTCTTTTGCGGTAGTCCTGTCAAGGATGTTGATTTTTACCGTTATGTAGTCACCCTCCCGAGTATATGACAGGTCCTTTCTGTATACGGTAGTTGAGCCGAGGAGAGTAGTGATAAATCTTTGTTTATTTTCCTCCGTTACCCGGGACTTAAGACGGATATCGGTGCTGCCGCGAATTACGTTGCGGTACATATATTCCTCGTTGTACCCTTCGGTCTGAATTACACTGTAATCCAAGGAGTCGTTTTCGTAATCATAATCGTATATCGCTTTAAGCTGGGCGGCAGAGGCGTTGCCACCGTTCCTGCCCATAACATCCTCGGTTACGGTCTCTGTAAATGTAATCTCACCGTCCTCAACCATTCCGTTAACAGTCAATTCACTCGCGAAGGAGAAGGAATCTGCATCCTGTAAAATCTTGTCAAGCTTATTCAGCAGGTTAACAGCACGCTGCTCGCTGCAGGAGGTCATAGCAAGGATCATCACGAGGATAACGGATAAAGTCAACAAAACGGTTATTATTCTTTTCATACAGTTGCTCCTTTCTTCTGCTTTTATTATACTGTAAAACCTTTGTCCTTAAGAAAGATATAACAAAACAAAGATATTAATCGGCAAATTCGGTATTTACCTTGGAAATGAGGATATAACCGCTGGTATCACCCTTCTTCCAGCATCGGATAACGGTGTTGACGGTATCGATCTCGTTGTTCACCAATGTCACAGTTACGGTGATAGATCCCTCGTTGAAGCTGTAGTCCTCCAAGGAATACTGCCCTGCCATCGCCTCGGTCATAAAAACGTCGAAGGTGTAGACCGTCTCACCGTTTTCGCCCGCCGATTTCTTCACGCTCTTGACCATGAGAGGATTATATCCGCCGAGGGTGAATATCATATTGACATAGCGTCGCTCTGCATCATCGGTGGAGGGAGTGGGCACGCCGTTTTCCTTCCTTATGCCGTTCATATAGCTGATGGGATAATATCTATCATTTATATGATGATAACCGGTGTGATAAAAGCTACCGTTCCTTATTCCAAACTCAACGTCGTCGGTTTCGGTTCCCTGCATAACGGTACCCTTATAGGATATGATGTGTGTAATATCAATATAGGCTCTGCCGTGAGGCTCAAGGGTCTTATTCATCAGGTCGTTAGAAACCTTATTCATGATATTCACGCTGTCAATGAGGGTGTAGCCGTCAAGATCGATGTCATCAACCGTGGTTGAGCCGAGGCTGGTGTAAGTGAGCTTCGATGAAACGACGGGCATATAGAAGAAGCCGTCGGGAAATTCGTAGTCCGGGATTGCCTCAAATACGTAGACTGCCTCGCTGGTCCAGGAGGAAAAATCCTCCTTTACGGTAACGATGATGCTGGCAGACTTTACGTAATAGCCGGGGGTCATTGAGATAACGTCCATACTCATACGGTTTACCGACTCCTCGTCAAGCTCGGTAATTGTGACCACCCAGGAGCCGTCCTCAGCCTTAGTAGATCTGAGGGTGCTGCGTGGAATACGTGTATCGGTGTATTTTTCTTCGTTATAAATGTTTATTTCCGCGGGAGTTACGATGGATTTGAATTTGCTTTTAAAGCTACCGGTTTCCACACTGCGAAACATGTGTCCTTCGGTGTATCCCTCCACGTGAGTCATGGAATAATCGTACTCGTCGATATCGTAATCCACGCTATAGCTCATCTCGGAGATAAGAGTTGCTCGCTTTGAGTTCTTGTTCATCGCTCGCTCAGACGTGGTGGAGGTATAGACGATGGGAGATATGGCCGACATACCGTACACCTTTGTTTCGGCAGACAGGGTATATGAGCTTGACTCAAGGAGAATTGTATCGATTTTATCAAGGATCACACCTGCACGGGTCTTTTCACCGAGCATCCACAGCGGCATATTTTCGCTGCAGGAGGCAAGGGTGGGAAGCAGCAGTGTGAGAATGATCAGGACGATCAATAATTTAGCGGTGTTTTTCATATACGTTCTCCTTTTCTTATTTGATTTTATTATATCATAGACGGTTTTTTTATGTCAATATATTTTACGCAAAAAAGCCGCGACGTAAAGGTCGCGGCTATAATGCTTTTTAAGATTAATTCTCTGCCTTTTTTAACTCGTCGCGGTAGACGAGGTAGGCGTAAATCGTCATAGGAATAATAGAGCCGACAACAAGCATCAGCATTACGATAAGAGCGATGCTGCCCGAAAGAAGCAGGCCGCAGATTGCGGTTAAAAATCCGCAAATCACCATAACGTACCCCGAAAATCTGTTACATTTCGACCAGGTGACGTCATTAAATCTGGTCCAGGGGAGGCGGAAGCCTACGGTAGAATTGCTCTTGGATTTCGGTATGATATTTCCAAGGACGATAAAGGATATACCCATGATCACCGTTACTATCTTAATAACGTCGATCTGCGGAGCATTGGCAGAATTGATCTGGGAGAAGGACATATAAAGGAAGAGAAAATTCAGAATCAGGAACATCACCGAAATAGAGGTGAAGGTCACCGCCATAACCTTAAGGTTTGCCTTTGCCTCGGCTCTCTCCTTATCGTCATCCGAGTCAAGCTTCTTACGATAAGAATGGTCGCAGAGTAGCCAGATGCCGTCCATCACCAGCATAATTACAGGCATGATAAGAAGCTCGTATTTCGAGCCCCAACGGTCAGCCGTGCCGTCAAATCCGAAATGCACAGGAACCTCGCTCGGAAATGCTGAAATCACCGCCAAAGTGCCAAAAAGTGCCATTAAAAGTAAAGCAAGGTTTACAATTTTAATCTTCATTTCTCTTTCCTCCAAATTGCTTAGCCCACAGGATAATCTCCTCAAACACCGAGGTATTTATCTCGTAGTAAATAAAATTCTTCTCTCTGTACTCTATAACAAGGTCGGCCTCACGAAGCAGCCTAAGATGGTAGGACAGTGCGGCAGGCGTTATACCAAGACGCTCGGCGATCTCACCCGCCGAAAGTCTGCCGCCACGAAGCATCTCGAGTACGTCCCTTCGTTGCTTATCCGACAGCACCTTGAAAATATTAAATTCGCTCATTTTCGTCACCTATTTAAAATTTTCTTTAAATAGATTATACATTATTTGCTATGAATTGTCAAGAGGTATTTAAAATTATTTTTAAATAGTTGAAATAGATCGGATTTTGTGATATAATCTTGATAGTCAATAAAAATTCCTCTCAAAAGGAGAAAAATATGAAAAAGATTTTTGCATTTTTGCTTATTCTCTGTCTTTGTCTGCCTATGGTGGGCTGCAGCACATCAAAATCCACCATCAACGGTGTGAAGCTTAAGGATTACTCCATCGTCTATTCCGCAGAGGATCACGACTACTCCATGCGTGCTGCCGAGTATATTCAACGTCAGATCAAGGAGAAAACCGGCCTTCAGCTGCCAATTGTCGAGGACAGCGAGCCTACAAAGACAAATTATGAGATAGTTGTGGGTGAGACCGAGCGTGAGGTGTCAAAGAATCTGGATGCAGAAACAGAGGGGCTTCAGTTCGCAATTTTCGCAAACGACAGCCAGATCGCCCTTGAGGGTGACTACTTTATCATAGCGGCGGCGGCATATTTCTTTATCGAGGTATACGTTCCCGAGAATAACTTTGATGCAGAGATACCCAAAGAGGTTAAGATACATAATCCAATAGTTAAGGAAGCAAAGAACTTTATTATGCTTATCGGCGACGGTATGGGCGAGTATCAAACAAGGATGTTCGAGTATATCGAGAACGATATTGAGTACGGCGACGGCGAGGATCTCTTCTACGGCTCGCTTCTTCCCTACAAGGCCTATTCCAGAACCGAGTCGCTTTCGGGTGTTACCGACAGTGCGGCAGGCGGAACCGCTCTTTCCTGCGGCATTAAGACCTATAACGAATATATCGGCCGTGACGCAGAGCTAAATGACGTGCAAAATCTGCCTGAGCTGGCTGCCGGCAAGGGCATGGCTACTGCAGTAATGTCCACCGAGATCAAGACGGGTGCAACACCTGCAGCCTTCTCTGCCCATGCAGATAGCAGAAACGGTACGGCGGCGATCCTTAACAGTCAGCTTACCTCCAAGACAGAATATGGACTTATCGTAGAGTGCAGCATCGGCAACGATAATTACTCCGCCAAGGAGGTGCCTGAGATGGAGGATGCGATAGTAGACGTACTTAAGACCGTAAGTCAGAACGAGAACGGCTTCTTCCTTATGTTCGAGGAGGCATACATTGACAAGCACTGTCATAAGAACTATCTGGACAAAACCTTTAACGCTATGGTAAGATTTAACCAGGCTATCGGTGTGTTTATGGAATTTGCCTTCTATAACCCCGAAACCTTTATCCTTATCACCGCAGATCACGAAACAGGCGACCTTCGTCCCAATGATGAGGGTGTCCTTGAGTATCATATTACTGAGCACAGTGCACATCCCGTGCCCGTATTCGTATACGGACATAAGGCAGAGTTGTTTGACGGCAAGGAGATCGAGAACATTCAGATCGCCCACACCATCGCAAGCTTTATGGGTGAGTACAGCTTCGGCGACCAGAGCGTATACACCTACCTCGGCAAGTGATATACCTTATCTGAAAGATCAAAAAGCACAGCTTAATAAATGAAAACGGCGACCATTTTGGTCGCCGTTTTTTGTCATTTTGTAAATATTAGTTGTCTTTCAGCCTACTTTTGCCTCAAGATAGCGGCAAACGTCGCCTACGGTTTCAAACTTGACGAATTCTAAAAATTTAAAGCCAAAGGCATCCTCGATCTCCATAGACATCATCATAAGTGCCAGAGAATCGAAGCCGAGATCGTCAATAAGACGGGTGCTTTCTGTAACGGTGGACATATCCACGTCGGGAAGGACTCTTCCGAGAACAACCTTTAATTTTTCAAGCATATTAATCTCCTATCTTTTTAATATACGCACGTCTACGCTTATGCTGACGGGCGTCAAAGTATTTCCACTGTGCCTGAACGGCGGTATTGGTTTCAAGATTCAGATTCGTTTCACAGCTGTCCACCCTGCCGCTCTCAAGGATCTCAAGAATACCGTTGATCAGTATTGCATTAATGCCCGCCATCTGATATTCGGGGCGTACGGCAACTAAGCCGAGGTCGATAACACGCGGCTTTTTCACCAGGGAAAGCAGCTTAATTAACGCAAAAGGAGTAAGACGTCCCCCACTTTTTTTGACCGCGTCGCCAATTCCGGGGAAGCAAAGGCCGAAGCCGACCACCCTGTCGTTCTCGTCGCAGATGAAGATGGCGTACTCCTTATTGACGATCATCATGAACTGATTTATTAGCTCATCCTGAGCGTCCTTAGGTATCTCAACGGTGCCGTAGAGATGCTTATAGCACTCGGCAAGGCAATCGAAGAAGCCGTCACGGTATTTTTCGATATATTTCTTCTTCGACATCTTGGTGCTTGCAATATGTAATTTGTTAAGTTCAAGTGCTCTTTCTGCCACGCGGGAGAGCATCTGATTTCTCTTTTCGGGTTTTTTCAGCTGATATTCAAGCCAGTCAACGTCCTTTTCGTAGCCAAGACGCTCAATAAGTCTGCCGTAATACTCGTAGTTATACTGCTCCTCGAAGGTGGAATTTTCCTCGAAGCCCTCTACCAGAAGTCCCTCTCGGTCAAGATCGGTGTAGCCGAGCGGCCCGCAGATCTCATTCATACCAAGGCTAACGCACCATCTTTCCACCGCGGAAAACAGCTCACGGGCGACCTCAATATCCTCGATACAGTCGAATCGGGTAAAGCGGATCTGTCTTGTATTATGGCTTCGGTTATATTCCTTCTGCAAAATTCCCTGGATACGTCCCACCGTAATTCCGCCACGCAGGGCAATATAGAACACCGCGTCGGCATCCTTGGTCTTACCGCCGGAGCGAAGCAGCCTTTTCTCATCGGAGTAAAGCGGAGGCACGAAATAGGGACAATCCTTATAAAGACGGAGAGGAAGCTCTATAAATTCCTTAATATCCCTCTCGGTCCTTACCTCTCTGATTTCAAGCATACTGCCACCCTGCCTATTCAAGAGGCTCGTCGTCGCGGCGAAGGAATGCAAGGCCGTAGCCTGCAAGCCAGGGGCCGTTATGGCTGCCGCTGACAGGTGACATAATTACCGACTCGTGATTGGTCTGTATACCAACCTTAGCCTCGATCTCACGAAGGGTCGCAATAAGCGATGGGCCGGTATATACATGCCAGAGTACGTAGTCCTCGGGCGAGCGGTCACCGATGGTTTCCTTAATTATCTCGCAGGTGCGAAGCAAAGCCTTCTTCTGTGTGCGGACGCTCTCAAGAGGCACGCACTCGCCCGCCTTATTAAAGGTAAGAACGGGACAGAAGTTAAGTATCTGACCCATAAGTGCCTTGCCACCCTTAAGTCTGCCGTTGTAAATAAGATAATCAAGCTTGCCGTCAACACCGACAAAGAGCTGATGATCCATAAGCCACTGAGTTTCCTTCAGGATCTGCTCGCTTGACATTCCCTGTGCGGCAAATTCTGCAGCCTTGATGGCGAGGAAGCCCTCGTTAAAGCTGGTGATCTTGGTATCCACGACGTGAATCTTTATTCTGTCCTCATAGTCCTTTGCCACAAGGCAGATCTTGTTATACGTACCGCCAAGGTAGGCAGAGATGGCGTATACGATAACCTCATCGTAGCCATCGGCTATGGCAGACTCGAAGCAGTTCATAATGTCCTCGGTATCGGGCATAGCGGTGGAGGGCAGATTTTTCTTCGGATCCTCCAGGGTTTCAAGATACTGATAGAATGCCACGGGGTCAAGATCCAGACCCTCCTTATACTCCTTGCCACCGTAGATAACGTGAACGCGGAGGATGTCGATGCCAAGCTGCTTATATCTCTCGGGAGCGTAGTCGATACAGCCGGTGGACGTGCAGACAATTTTAATTTTACTCATGTTTTATCTCCTTAAATCCTGTTCATTTCCTTGTCGAATACGGCCTTATTCGCCGCCATATTCATAAGCATACCTGCGATGGATACCACCGCCTTCTCACCTGCGTTGCCGCGAGCCTTGATAACAGGCTTTGTAACGCCGAGAATAATACCGCCACCCAGCGAGCCGATGTCGTAGATGCTCATAAGATGAAGTCCCAGCTTCATTATCTCCTCGCTTCCAGTACGGTGAGCATATTTCATAACGTCGGTGATGATCCTGGTGGCAGTGCCCTCGGTAACCTTCATGACCTGATTACCTGCAAAGCCGTCACAGACCAGCACGTCGCATTCGCCGGAGAGAGCACGGTTGCCCTCAATATTGCCGACAAAATTAAGGCTCTCATCGGCAGATAGAATGGGATAGGTTTCCTTAACCAGCTTATTGCCCTTAGAGGATTCGGAGCCGTTAGACAGAAGTCCGACCTTCGGGCTTTCAATAGCGTAGGTGGTTTTCATAAACTCAGAGCCAAGGCGGGCAAAGTGATGAAGCATAGCAGATGTGCAGTCGATGGTTGCACCCGTGTCCACAAGGCAGGTAAAGCCTCCGTTCTCAGCGGGGAGTACAGCAGCAAGTGCAGGACGCACCCTTACGCTACCGGACAGATAACGCATAGCACCGGTAAGCAGCACGCCGGTGTTACCCGAGGTGATGATGCCGAACAGATCCTCCCTCTCCGAGAGTGCCGAAAGTCCCTTCAGCATAGAGGACTCGGTTTTGTTGAATATGGCATCGGCGGGCGAATCGTAATTAGTGATCTCAAGGGGTGCATCGAGTATCTCTACCCTATCCATCGGCATATTGAGCGAGGCACACTCATCGGCGATAAGCTCTGCATCACCAACCAGGAGAAGTGAAAGCTCATCATATTTTTTAAGTGCCAGATCGGCACCCTTTATCATAGCCGAGGGACCCTTGTCGCCGCCCTTGGTATCTATAACAATTTTAATCATATCTTCTGACCGTTCCTTTCGTTTTTGGTCGTTTTTTCACATTTTTGTGGGTACGTATAGGCGTTTTTATTACCGCGGACTATTCGATAGCGATAAGATAATCGTACACCTCCTGGCCGCCCTCGTATACCGTAAGCTCAAGCTCCGGGTATTGCTCACCTATGCGGTCGGTAAGGCTGACACGTCTGTCAGCGTCCACATCTGCACCGACGAATAGGGTTATCAGCTCGCAGAAATCGGTATCTATTTCCGAGAGCATATCCATAACCGCGTCCTCTGCACCGCCAGATACGGCAAGGATACTACCACCGCTGATGGCTATGTAATCACCCTGGTGAATTTCTCTGCCATCAATGGTAACGTCACGAACGGCACGGGTAATCTCACCGTCGGCAACACTGTCAGCGGCAGTCTTGGCAGCCAAAATGATAGAATCTATATCGGTCATAGTCGGGTTGATAAGCGAGAGTGCCGCATATCCCTGCATAAGATTCTTAGTAGGAATAACATGTATCCTTGCACCCTCGTATACCGATGCCGCCTGCTCTGCCGCAAGAAGAATATTCTTGTTATTAGGAAGGACAAGGATATGCTCTGCCGAGCAGGAGTCAAATGCATCAATAAAATCCTTAGTAGAGGGGTTAGCACTCTGACCGCCGTTTATTATCACGTCAACTCCCATATCCGAGAAGAGTGCGGAAAGTCCCTCGCCTGTGGCAACGGCAGTGACGGCGATACGCTTTTTCGCCTTTTTCTTTTTCTCCACGCTCTCGGAATGTCCAAGGGACATATTCTCTATCTTAAGGGTGAGAAATTCACCGTATTTCTGCATTCTGTCAAGAATCAGGCCGGGTGTGAAGGTATGAACGTGTACCTTGATAATATCATCCTGCTTATAGGCTACCACGCTCTCACCCGAAAGCTCACTTAAGTCGGCGAGAATAGTAGCAATATTGAAGGTGTCGGGATCTACCTTGGCTGTTGTAAGTCTAAGAAGAAATTCGGTGCAATAGCCGAACTCAAGAATACTATCACGGGTGAAGCGATCGATATCAACGCCTACCCTGCTCTCCGCCGTGGGAGTAAGCGAGGGCGTAGCCTCGCCTTTCAGGGCCGCGTACATACCCTCGGCAATAAAGAGATAGCCTGCTCCGCCCGAATCCACAACCTCTGCCTCGGCAAGTGCGGGCAGAAGCTCGGGTGTACGCTGAAGCGAGCGACGTGCCTCCTCGACGTGAAGCCTCATAAAATCCTCGACGGTAGAGTCATCGGTCATATTGGCGATGGCGTACTCCGTGCTTTCTCTGAATACGGTGAGAATAGTTCCCTCAGTGGGATTCTGTACCGAGGCGTAGGATGTTTTTATGCCGTTTTTATATGCATCGGCAAGCTCGCTTATGCCTACCGACTCGTAATCCTTAAGAAAATCGTTGATTCCCGCAAAGATCTGGGAGAGGATCACTCCCGAATTGCCTCTGGCAGACAGAAGCACCGCACGGGCAAAGCTGCGGGAAACCTGGCCTATACTATCGATATCGGCATTAAGTGCGGCAAGACCGCCCTCCACCGTGCTGAACATATTCGTACCCGTATCACCGTCGGCAACGGGAAAGACGTTTAGTGAATTTAGCTCTCCTATATGCTCGGAGAGGACGGCTGCACCGCCCGAGAGCATCTCTCTGAAGCGTTTGCCGTTTATGGTCTGTGTGCTCATTTAGTCCTCCGTGACGGATTAAAAATATTAACCCATTATTTAAATATAGTTCATTATATATTTAAAATTACAACTGAAGTTCAATTTAATATCAATTTTTGTTGAAAAAAGGGGATAGACTATTTGAAAAACAAAAAGCACCGACCAATTAGGTCGGTGCTCAGGTGAGATAATTTTTTCACTCTTATATTGTATTTTTACCGCCTTATTAATCAAAGGCGTTCTGTTAAAGCCGGCACTGCCTTCGGTTATTCCTTAAGGCTGACGGTGAATACCGAGCCGCCGCCCTCTCTGTCCGAAACCTCGATCCTACCACCGCAGAGAAGTATTATCCTCCTGGCAAGTGGCAGACCAAGGCCATGACCCTTCTGCTCACGGGAGTTGTCGTGCTGGTAGAATTTATCGAAAATACGCTTTTTCGCATCGTCGGGAATACCGGGGCCACAGTCCTCTACGGTGAAGGTGATAATTCCACCATCCTTGATAAGAATAAGCTTAACTATACCGCCCTCGGGACTGAATTTAATGGCGTTGCTGATAAGGTTGTCCCACACGTGTCGCATCAGCCCCTCGTTGCCGTAGTATTTTATGCTGTCAAGCTCTACGTCAAACTCAACATTCTTCTCTATCCACATAGGCTCAAGGCCAAGGAGCGATTCTCTTATCTGCTCGTCAAGAAGGTATAGCTTCTGATTGGTTTCTATGGTCTGATTCTCAAGCTTGGAGAGGAGGAGAATGTTACCTACCAGGCTGCCAAGACGGTCGGTGTTATAAAGGATCTTCTCCACGTATTGCTGCTGATCCTCGGTAAGATTATCTCCACCCTGAAGGAGAGTGGAATAGCCCTCGATGGCGGCGATAGGTGTCTTGAACTCGTGAGAAACGTTGGAGGTAAAGTCCCTCTGAAGCATCTCGGTGGTGCCAAGCTCGTGTGCCATCAGGTTAAAGCCGGTGTAGACCTCGCCTATCTCCTTAGAGTGACTGTGATCCGCAAGACGAACGTCAAAATCACCATCGGCGACCTTATCCATAGCATCACGCAGCTCCTTTATAGGCTTGAATATCCACTTAGAAACCAAAAGTGAGAAGCCCAGTGCTACCACCATGCTTACAAGACTGACCTCGAAAATAAGATCCACGTCGGTAAACTCAACGCCCCATGCTCTCAGCAGCTCGGAGATGCCGTAGCCCGCCCATATACCAATAAAAAGGCCCGTAGCTACAACGATAAACAGTCGCCACTTAAGGCTGAAGCCCTCTCGCTTCTGCTGTCTTATCTGGTCAAAGGCCTCTCTTACCTTAAGGTAATAGCTGCTTTTTTCCTCGTTTTGCTGATTTCTCTGGCTCATAGCTTTATCACCTTATAGCCAACGCCACGCATAGTAACTATCTTAAAGTCCTTCGAGTCACGGAAGCGATCACGAAGCCTGCCGATATGTACGTCGACGGTGTGAGTATCGCTCTCGTTATCGTAGCCCCAGATATCGTCCATAAGCTGATGACGGGTGAATATCTTGCCGGGAGATGCCGCCATTTTATAGAGCAGCATAAACTCCTTCTGCGGCAGAATAAAGCTCTCGCCCTCGGTGGTGACGGTAAGCGAATCTATCTCCATAACCGTGTTGCCGATGGTCTGACGTCTTTCGCTTATCATCTGAGCACGGCGAAGCAGAGCCTGAACACGCAGAACCATCTCGTTGACGTTAATGGGCTTTACCATATAATCGTCGGTGCCTGCCAGAAAGCCGCGTCGCATATCGTCAAAGCTGTCCTTGGCGGTGATCATAAGCACGGGAGTAGTGTTACCCGCCTCACGAAGCGAACGGACAAGCTCGTAGCCGTCCACCTTCGGCATCATAATATCGGATATGATTATGTCAAAATAGTCGGAGTCGATTGCATTAAGTGCCTCACGGCCGTTGGCTACGCCCTTTACAAAATAGCCGTTTTTCGTCAGGACGTGGGAAAAGAGCTGCCTCAGCTCACGGTCGTCCTCGGCAATAAGTATTTTTAGCATTGGATTCCCTCTCTTAGAATTTACTGTACATTTATATATATTTTAAACCCTTAAGGAAAAAATGTCAACAAATGTTTTATCAACTTTTGTTTAAGATACCGTAAACAATATAAAAATGCCCCTCGGCAATAAGCCGAGGGGCTGTGATTATGCTTTAAAAATTATTCAATTTACTATCAATTAGTAAGCTACGTTGATAGCACCGATATAACCGTTGGCTGTGCAGGTGAGAGTGCAAACGCCGTCGACGATCTCGATGGTGAAGATCTCTGCATCCTGGTATGTCTTAGCAGTAACGGAGGCACCCTCAGCTACGCTAAGAGTGATGATAGTGCCTGCGTTGATCTGTACCCAGCCACTGCCGTTGTCAGCGAACTTGCCGCTTGTAGCATCAACGGTAAGACCCTCGTATACACCAACAGAGCCCTCGATCTTCGTGCCGTTTGTAGCAGAGAGATCAATGGTGGTAGCCTCGTCGTAAACTATGGGATAATTTACTGTGATAGCACCAACGTAGCCGTTAGCTGTACAGGTAAGAGTGCAAACGCCTTCGACGATCTCAATGGTGAAGATCTCTGCGTTCTGGTATGTTTTAGCAGAAACCTCAGCTCCATCAAGCACGTTAAGCTTGATTACGGTGCCTGCGTTGATCTGTACCCAGCCGGAGCCATTGTCAGCGAACTTACCGTTTGTAGCGTCGATCTCAAGACCCTCGTAATTAGCGGTAGAGCCCTCAACCTTCAAGCCGTTGGTAGCGGAAAGATCGATAGTGGTATTCTCCTCGAATACTACGGGGTAAACGACGGAGATGGAATAGAAGTAGTTGTTGCCTTCTGTATGAGAGATAGTGATAACGCAATCGGACCACGCTTCATAGTTGAAGAATTCATCGGTAATGCCCTTATAAACAAGCTCGCCGTCGCCAAGGTTGTAGGAGGTGTATCCGTTGTAGCCGTGAACGGTTACTATCGCACCCTTTCTTACTGCGAAGGAGAAGGAGCCGTTCTTGATCTGGGAGTTGTTGCCGCCGTTATCGCCGATGGTAATGCCGGAGAAGTCAACAACAGAATCCTTGTAGTTACCCTCGGAGCCGAAGGTGATCTCGGTGTTTTCCTCAACGTATACGGGAAGGTCGACCTCAATGTAGGTGATATAGGACTTGTTCCAAGCGGGCTCTGCCTCGGTACCAACGTTAACTGCCTCGATAATAACTGTAGCGGGGTAAGTAGCGTTGATCACGTACTGTGCCTTGTCGTTCATTTCAACGGGCACGCCGTCAACGAGAACGAGAAGCTGACCGTAGTTGGTGTCAAAGCCCTGAATGGTAACGGTTGCAAGAGCGGGACAGATGAAGATGATCTGAGAATCAGAACCAAGCTGTGCACCGCCGGAGTGAGTCTTGCAGGTACCGGAAACGGACATGCTGGGAATGGACTCGAGAATGCCTGTTACGTCACCCTCTATGGTAGAGCCGCCGAAAACGTACTTACCTTCGCCTAGAGGACACTCAACGAAGATCTTGCAGAGATAGTTGTTCTCAAGACCCTCGTAAACAACCGTGCAATCCTCGAAGAACATTACGGACTGTGTTTCATTGTAAGTGATATCGTCCTGTTTGCCCTCTGCATAAATCTTAAAGGAAGCGTACTGGGTGTTGGCGTAAGGAATAACGGTTATAACAGTACCGGCCTTAATCTTGAAGGAGATGGTACCGGTGATCTGGATCTCGCCACCGTTGTGTCTTACGGAGCCCTCAATGGTAACCTTGGGGTTATTCTGAACAGACTCAAGTCCTTCTACGGTAGTGAAGTCAAGAACGGTGTCCTTGGTGATCGCAGGATCTGCATTGGGATCCTCGTAGATTACGGTAACGCTGGCAGTCTTGCCACCGAAGGAAATTACAACCACGTACTCACCTGCAGCGGTGTTAACAACTGCGGAGGAGTCAACGATGTAATCGGTGATCTCGATAACAGAGTTATCGGAGTAGGTAGCCTTAACAACAAGACCCTCAAGAGAGAGCTCGTCGCCTACGTTGTAGTTGGTATTCATGCCCGAAGCCTTGATCTCGGATAGATCGGGAGCTGCGGGAGCTTCTTCATCGGGATTAATGATGATCTGATAGATGTAGAGGTCGCCGGTGGAAAGAAGGACTACCTCGGTTTCCTCAGTGTAGTACTGAGAAAGAGTGGTGGAGCTTGCGGTAGCTACGCCGTTAAGAGTGAAGTAGTTGTAGTTAGGATAGGTGATAACGGTAACCTCGGTGCCTGCGGGAACGGTGAACTTAATGAAAGCACCGGCCTTCATGTTAAGAGAGTTAGCGTTAGAGTTCCATGCAACCTTGCCGTTCTCTGCACTGATGAGAAGGCCTGCCCACTCGAGAGTGGAGCCGGATGCGATGGTGGTATTGATATCGAAGGTGTTGGAAGTGCCGCTGGTGCCAACGGTCTGATCGAAGTAGTAGTAGGTTCTGTCATCCTCTACGATCTCGGTAACTGCGGGATCCCAGGGATCAAGCCAGCTTACACCACGGTTGATCTTGCCGAAAATGGTAGCGATGTCGATATAAAGAGCAGCCTCCTCAGCGGTGAGCATCTTCATACCTGCAACGGGCTCGGTGATAGCACCTGCACCGGTGTTGTTATACTCTACGAACTGAACGGTGTCGTCGGTGGGATGAATGCCGTTCATAGAGATGTATCTCTTATTCTTGTTCTCGGAGGAAACGTAGCCGTCAAGGGAGATGTGGCCACCGAGCTCGGACTCGATGATCGCAACTGCTGCATAAGCACCCCAGGTACGACCAATGGCGGTCTTGCCCTCCATGATGCCCTCGTCAGCGGTGAACTTACACTGATAGAAGATAGCACCGTAGGTGATCGCATCGGATGCACCCTTGTTAGAGCCCTTGAAGGCGGTAAGGTAGCCTGCAGTGCCGGAGGTGTTCTTAACGGTGTCGATCACGTGGATGGTACAGCCCTTGAAGAGAGTGGTATTGTTAGTACCGAAGATGAAGTCGGTGTAGCCCGAGATAAATACGTTCTCGAAGTACTGACGACCTGTGAAGAGCTCGAGGGTATCCTGGATACCGAGGAGCTTAGAGTTTCTCATAATGAATCTGTCAGCCTGAACAAGAAGTGCAAGGCCTCTCTCGATGCCGAGATTTGCCTCATCCATTCTCTCCTGGCTGTTCCAGTAGTTGGAAATGGTGAGATCCTCGATCACACAATTAACCGCACTGTCTCTGATAGCAACGGTAGCAGTGGAGTCGGTGGTATGAACGAAGCCGCCTGCATCTCTGAGACCGAAGAGAGAATCCCATTCGATAATGGTCTTATCAGCACCCTCACCGCAGATCTTAAGGTTAGGAATGGTGATCTCAAGCTTTTCGTTGTAAAGACCCTCGCGGATAAGGATCTCCTTGGGAGTACCTGCGTCTGCCTTAGCAAGGAAGTCGAGAGCCTGCTGAATGGTGCTGAAGCAGTAGTATTCACCGGAAAGGGCACCTCTGGCACCCTCGTAATTAGGATCAACGAGAGTAAGGATGACGCCATCCTCGTTGGGAGCAGGAGTTACGTCTGTTACGTGAACGTCGATGGTAGCAGAAACTCTGCTTTCGCCAAATACGTAAGAGATGGTGATGGTCTTAGCACCTGCGGTGGAAAGATCAACCTCGCTCATCTCGTATGCAGAGCCAACGTTGAAGGTCTTCTTGCTATCAGCGAGAATGCCGTTTACAAGCACGGAAAGACCGGAGAGATCAAGGGTATCGCCTACGCTGTAGACTTCCTTGAAGCTGTAGTTGAAGTAAACGCCGTTGCCTGCAGCAGACTGGCCGTTCTGCTTAATAGCATCGAGGCCAAGGGTAACGCTTTCGGGCATATAAACGTTTATAGCTACGGTGATGGGAGTATATTCCTTATACTTAATGGTAATAGGGTAAGTACCGGAAACCGCAAGATTAACCGCGGAGGTATCGATAATTACGTCAGAGAGAGCGAGGGGCTCGGTCTTGCCGTTCTTATAGGTAGCGTTAAGCTTGAGTCCGGAGGTATCAAGCTTTTGGCCGCAGAGGTAATCTACGTTGCCTGCGGAAACGAGCTCAAAGCCGTTTTCATCAGACTTTTCAACGATGCAGGAAAGATCAAGAGCATAGATGTCCTGAGTACCGCCGTTCTTACCGCGTCCGATGGTCCATTCACCTGCGGTAACGTCAACGGTGATTTTTACAAGAGGGCTGCCCTCATCGGTTCCTGCGAACTCGATGTCATAAACTGTTCCGTCGGGAGCAGTAACGGTTACGAACTGAGTAGCTGCACCGCTGGAGCCGTTCTGGATAATGAAGGAAAGCTTACCTGTACCGGGAACGTCAACCTTGATAGCATTGCCGTTAGAACCGAACTTTACAGAACGGATGTACTCGGTTACAAGACCGGTGTCGGGATCGGTGAACTTCTTGGTTCTGTTTCTGATCTCGGTATTTGCAACGATAACGAACTTGCCGGAGAAGAGATCGGTCTCCTGCTTGCCTGCCTCGAACTCGTCGCCTACAACAAGGCTATAGGTAACTCTCTCGAGATTCTCGGGGAGCTCATCCTTGCCGCAGATGTCACATGCATAGTCGCTGTCTGCGTCTACACACTCGGAGATAACCTGGCCGCAATAGCCACAAGCGTGGCTGCCGGTTGCTTCCTTGTGTTCACCCATTTCGGTGCCGCAAACGTCGCACTTATGGTTGGTGTCAGCGTCTTCACACTCGGAGAGAGCAACACCGCAGTAGCCACAGTTATGGCTGCCGTCTGCTGCCTTATGCTCACCAACATCGGTGCCGCAAACGTCACACTTGTGATTCTTATCAGTGTCCTCACACTCGGTGAGAGCCGCACCACAGATAGAGCAGCTGTGAGAATCAGCCGCTACGTTGTGATCAGAAAGCTTCTTGCCACAAACCTTACAGTTGTGAGAGTTAGCCTCTGCCTCACACTCGGAGAGCTTCTTGCCGCAAACAGAGCATTCGTGGCTGCCGTCTGCTGCCGCACAATCGGAAAGCTTTTCTTCGCAAAGGTCACAGCTGTGATCTTTGTTTTCGTCCTTGTGCTCGCAAGTGGGATCATCGGGGGTGTCGTTGTTCTCAAGTTCTGCCTGACATTTGTCGCAGATGTAGTCGCCGTTTTCATCAACGTGCTCTTCGCAGGGCTTATCGCCGCCGATCAGATCGCCAAGGCCCGGGATCTTACCAAGAAGATCGCAGGAGGAAAGAGCGAAGATGGATACAACGAGCATAACTACTAAGAGAAGTGCCGTTTTTTTCATGATTTTTCTCCTTTTTTTGTTATATGTAAATTTGCGTTTACATTTAAAGTGAAAATTTGATGTTTTGCTAGGATTGTAAAGCCTCATCCGTCAGCCTGCGGCTGCCACCTTCCCCAACGGGGAAGGCTTGTAATAGGCAGTGCAGATCGGATAAAGTCGGGTAAATTCAGAGAGATGTGTTACTTCTTGGGTCGCCGGGCGTAGTTACCTACGTCAAGACACAAGAAGGAGTGCAGATCGCCAAAGGCAAATAAATTCGGATGAGATGTGCTGCTTCTTGGGTCGCCGAGCGTAGTTACCTACGTCAAGGCACAAGAAGGAGTGCAGATCGCCAAAGGCAAATAAATTCAGATGAGATGTGTTACTTCTTGGGTCGCCGGGCGTAGTTACCTACGTCAAGACACAAGAAGGAGTGCAGATAGGATAAAGTCGGGTAAATTCAGAGAGATGTGCTGCTTCTTGGGTCGCCGGGCGTAGTTACCTACGTCAAGACACAAGAAGGAGTGCAGATCGCCGAATTTTAGGCTCCCTGGGATGTACCGGTGATTTCGAAGGAAAGCTCCGTAAACTCAACTACGGTGCCACGGTTTGCGAACATACCAACGTACATGTACTCGGTATCTCTGGCAAGGAGGTCGAAATCGTAGTGGGTGGTGGATACGGTCTTGTCACCCGAGGTTACGGTAACGGTGATGGACTGGCCAACACGCTCGATAGACATGGTATAAACGTCGCCAACTGCATAGAAGTCACCGAATGCCTGACCCTTACCAAGACTTGCGTTCTCTCTTAAGAAGAGTGCGTTTGTGGTATTGTCGCTGTTGCAGAGGATACCTGCGGTAACGTAGTTGGACTTGATGGATGCGTCCTTGATGGGAAGGTAAACGTCATCACGAAGCATAAGGCCGAAGCCTGCCTGCTGGGTAGAGCCGGTATTAAGAATAGTAGCGGTTACGCTGATCTTGAAGTTCTTATCAGCCGAAACCTGAGTGAAGAGGAAGGCAAAGCCATCAGAGGAGGAGGAGAACTTACCCTTATTGCTGCCGCTGTCAAGATGCTGACCAACCTTGAAGGAGCCGTCCTCCTGCTCGGTAGCGTAGTAGCCGTTGGTAATAGAGCCGTCATCCTTGATTGCTGCGGGATCTCCGCCAGTGTCACCGAAGGCGGTGCCGTACCAGCCCTCTGTGGTTACGCTGAACTGAGGCTGACTGCCAAACTCGGAGAGATTGGGTGCCTTGTAATCAGAGAATACGTAGGAGGGATTAACCACCAGGTCTGCCTCGGTGGGTGCAGTGATATCGGCAAGAACGTATCTGCCGATGCCGTCGATCTTAGCAAGCTCGCATGCCAGGTTGTAAGCCACGAACTTAGCACCGTAGATATTAAGGTGGGTCTTGTCAACCGAATCCCAGTTGGGAACTACGGTGGTGCCGTCGGTGTCAAGCATACCGACGCTGACTGCGTGATAAAGCTTAATGGACTCATAGCCCTTAGAGGAGTACTCTGCCTTAGTAATGGCGGTAAGGTCTACTACGGGAACGTTTACCGCTGTACCGAGGTCGATAATAGCCTGGGCGTAGTTACCTGTAGCGGTATTGTGACCCTCGTTGCCAGAGTAGTCGTCAGAGGTCTTTGCTCTAACTATGGGAGTACAGAGAATAGGTGTTGCACCGCATTCCTCTGCAAGCTTGATATAATAATTGTAGAGATAGTAGCCGAAGGATGTGGGATCGGTGTAATCCTTAGATGCATCGGTAAATCTCGCTGCATCGTCGCTCTTTTCATCATTATGACCGAAGCCGATAATGAGATAATCACCTGCCTTAAGGCTGGTCTTAAGAGTCTGGTAATTGTCCTCCTCGATAAAGCTCTTGGAGCTTCTGCCGGAGAGAGCCAGGTTAACTACGGTTGCCTTGGAATCAAGATAATTTCCAAGCTGGGTGCCATAGCCGTATCTGGGATAATAGTATCCGTCCTGGAAGGAGCATACGGTAGAGTCACCTACGAGATATATCTTTGTTTCTGTAAGCACTTCGGGCTCCTCCTTATAATCGGGGTCTTTTTCACCGCACTCGCACTTGCCGTCTACGAACACGTGGGTGTGGGGAGGCACGTAGTTGGGATCCTCTTCACCGCACTCGCACTTGCCGTCTACGAACACGTGGGTGTGGGGAGGCACGTAGTTGGGATCCTCTTCGCCGCACTCGCACTTGCCGTCTACAAACACGTGGGTGTGGGGAGGTACGTAATTGGGATCCTCTTCACCGCACTCGCACTTGCCGTCTACAAACACGTGGGTGTGGGGAGGTACGTAATTGGGATCCTCTTCGCCGCACTCGCACTTGCCGTCTACGAAGCTGTGAGTATGCTCGGGCTTCTCGCCATCATCGGGCTTTTCGCCATCGTCGGGAGTCTCACCGTCGTCGGGAGTCTCGCCATCGCCAACGCCGGGAAGGTTAAGTCCGGGGATCTTAGCGATAAGATCGCAGGATGCCAGAGTGAAAATTGAAAGAATAAGAAGTAATGCGATTATTACAACTCTTTTTTTCATGTCCTATCTCCTTTGAAGAAATTTTGATTACGAACTCATTATAACATAATATACAAAAGATTTCAATATGATTATTTACTTTTGTAAAATATATACAAATATTTTCATTTAAAATGACAACATGAAAATCAAGTGAATATTTTTCATGATCAAAAAAACGATATTTTACCTACATAAATATCAAAATAACAATAAAAAATCGGCAGAGGTAAATCTGCCGATTTTGATGTTTCTTTATTTATCTTATGCAAAGTTGGGAAGCACGACGAACTGAAGAACGCAGTATGCCGCATAAAGACCCAGCAGGCTGATGCCCTGCCATCTCGAAAGCTTGCCCTTGATGATAGTGGGAATGGTCATAATGCCCATTGCGATAAACACAAGAGGAAGGTCAAAGACGAGAGATGCGTTCATACCCATGAAGGTTGCTTCGGAGGGAACCTGGAAGGGACTGATGGTGATAGCCGCACCGGATACGAGAACCAGGTTGAAGATGTTAGCACCGATAATGTTACCGAGAGAAAGTGCACCGTGACCCTTCATAAGAGAGGTGATGGCGGTTACAAGCTCGGGAAGGCTGGTGCCGAGAGCAACGATGGTAAGAGAAATAATGGTCTGAGGTACGTTAAGCTTCTCTGCGATAATGATAGCATTGCTTACAAGAAGGTCTGCACCTACTGCAATAACCGCCGCAGAAACGATAAGCATTACGATATCCTTGATAAGACCCGCAATGGGGTTCTTTTCGGGAACCTCGGGCTCCTCGAGAGTCTCTACCTCCTCATGCTCATCCTCTACGGGATTTTTCTTCATATTAACAACGTTGATGATCATGTAGCAAACGAAGCCGCAAAGAAGAATGATGCCCATCCAAAGATCAAATCTACCGAATACGTATGCATTAAATACGTAGAACCCTGCTGCACCGAAGAAGAAGCATACGGGGAAGATGAGCGACTTTCTGTCTGCCTTGGCAGGCTTGATGGCGATGGTGAGTGCCGCGATAAGAGAGGTGTTACAGATGATGGAGCCTATGGCATTACCGTATGCCATAGCACCGCTTCCGCTTGCCGCACCGATGGCGGAGGTCATTACCTCGGGGAGAGTGGTACCGATGGAAACGACGGTTGCACCGATAAGAAGCTCGGGGAGCTTAAAGCGTTTTGCAATACCTGTCGCTGCATCAACGAACCAGTCGCCGCCCTTGATGAGCAGGATGAAGCCGAACACCAGAAGATAGGCGAAATCGGGAATGAAATCAAACATTTTTGTTTCTCCTTTTATATCAATTTTAAATAAACGAGGTAATAAAGATCTCAAGACCGATAAAGATCAGTATCGAGCCGCCGAAGATTGCGGATTTACCGGCAAGTGCCGTACCGAATTTCTTACCCAGGTGGATGCCCGCAAAGCAGATGCCGAAGGTGACAGCCGCAATAAGCAGAGCACATACAACTGCCTGAGCGGTAACGTAATCCGAGATGGTAAAGCCAACCGACAGTGCGTCGATGGAGGTGGCTATTCCCTGCACCAGAAGTGCCGAGAGTCCAAGCCTCTTAGGTACGGGACACTCGGTGCCGCCGTCCTTATGACATTTATATTCCTTGATTCCCTCAAAGAGCATCTTGCCTCCGATAAAGCCAAGAAGTCCAAGTGCTATCCAGGGGATGAATTTTTCGAAAATTGAGAATGCGGTGGCGATGGAGTGAACGCAGAACCAGCCTATAAGAGGCATAAGTCCCTGGAACAAACCGAAAATACCCGCAACGCCAAGAGCCTTTTCCTCAGACATATCCGGCTCGTTCAGTCCGTTGGCCAGCGAAACGGAGAAGGCATCCATGGCAAGTCCTATGCCGATAAGTAGGCTATTAAAGAAAAAGAGAAAATTAAACATAGCTACTCGTTACTCCAATAAAAAAAGTATGACCGCGTGGCCATACCCGAATACACCGAGGGTTCATGTAAGCTCACGCAATACATGAGTCTCGCAATTTAATTCAAGCCAGACCGAAGGTCAGGATGTTGACTTGACACGCATAACGCTCGCTACTCCCTCACACAGACAGTAGTATATCATAAAGGAAGAGCTTTGTCAAGACTTTCTTAACCAATTCTTTACCAAAGAGAAAGGACGGCTGAGCCGTCCTTCTATTATTTAATGAACATAGCATCTCCAAAGGAGAAGAAGCGATATTTTTCCTTTACGGCGACGTCATAGGCGTTCATCACCTTATCGCGACCTGCCAAAGCCGAGATAAGCATGATCAGGGTGCTTTCGGGCAGGTGAAAATTGGTAATGAGGGCGTCGATCGCCTTGAATTTGTAGCCCGGATAGATGAAGATCGCGGTTTCGGCATTCATAGGATGAAGCTTACCGTCGGGAGTTGAAGCACTCTCAAGCACACGGCAGGAGGTGGTACCGACGGCAATTATTCTGCCTCCGGCTGCTCTTCTGCGGTTTATCTCCTCGGCAACCTCGGGAGAAATATGGAAGTACTCGCCGTGCATCTGATGCTCCTCTATCCTTTCCACCTTCACGGGACGGAAGGTGCCAAGGCCGACGTGAAGAGTGACCTCACCGTAGCCAACGCCCTTTGCCCTGATCCTCTCTAGCAACTCGTCGGTGAAATGCAGACCGGCTGTGGGAGCGGCAGCAGAGCCCTCCTCCTTCGCATAGACGGTCTGGTAGTCGTCCTTATTCTCAAGCTTCTTCGTAATATAGGGAGGCAGAGGCATATTGCCGATAACGTCAAGCACCTCGTAGATATTCTTATATTTCTCGGTATCGTATTCGAATTTTACCGTACGGTTGCCACCCTCGACGATGGAGGTGACAGTGGCACGGAGTATGCCGGCAAAATCAAAGGATGCACCAACCTTGGCACGCTTACCGGGGCGGACAAGGGTCTCCCATTCGCCGTTTTCAAGCATACGCAAAAGCAGAAGCTCCATATCGCCACCCGTCTTTTCGGTCTTGCCAAGCAAACGTGCGGGAATTACCTTAGAGGAGTTGACCACCAGCATATCCTCGGGATTTAGGTAGTCGATTATATCTCTGAATATCTTATGCTCCACCCTGCCGCTCTCACGGTCTAGCACCATAAGTCGACAGCCGTCACGCACGTCGCTGGGCGACTGAGCAATAAGCTCCTCGGGCAGATCGTAATAAAAATCCTCGGTGGCAAGATCGGTCGCCACACGGTCGTTTAAAATAAGGTCCTTATCCATTTTATCCCTTCTTCAAATCAAGTCATATAATATTAGCAGCCATTATTATACACGAAACGAAGAGATAAATCAAGACGTGAAAGGATTTTTACTTAAAAATGAGCAAGAAAAGAGTTTTTTCGGGGGCGGCAACCGCTCTGGTAACACCGTTTTCGGACGGTGAGATAGATTACAGGACGCTGGGCGAGCTGATAGAATGGCAGATCGGTGAAGGAATCGACGCACTGGTAATAGGAGGCACGACGGCAGAGGCGGCAACGCTGACCGATGACGAAAGATACAAGCTATACAGCTTTGCCAAGGGGAAGATCGCAGGACGCACCAAGCTGATTCTAGGCACCGGGACCAACGATACAAGGGTCGCCCTGAAGCATACGAAATTTGCCGAGAGGCTGGGCTGTGACGGTGTGCTGGTGGTGACGCCCTACTACAACAAGGGAACCGAGGAGGGAGTGGAAAAACACTATCTTACGCTGGCAGAATCGGTAGATTTGCCAATAATTGTTTACAATGTGCCATCAAGAACGGGCGTAAACCTTGGAATCGGACTTCTCGAAAGGTTGGCTAAGCATCAGAATATTGTTGGAATCAAGGAGGCCTCCGACTCTACCGACAGGCTGGTAAATCTTGCCTCTTTCGGCAATGAGCTGACCATTTACGCAGGTAACGACAGCCAGATATACCCTACCCTCGCCCTTGGAGGAATGGGAGTGATCTCGGTTATGTCGAATATTCTGCCAAGAGAGGTAGGTCGACTTTGCAGCAGTTATTTTGATGGGCGGCGTGAGGAGGCACTTTCGCTTCAGCTAAGGCTTTTGCCTATGATACGCTCCTTATTCCTTGAAACCAACCCTTCACCAGTTAAATATGCAATGAGCCTGATGGGACTGTGTAAAAGCGAGGTCCGCCTGCCCTTATCCGAGCCGCGAGAAAGCACGAGAGCTGAGCTTAGAAGGCAGCTGGATTCAATTAATAAGGAATAAAAAAATCCCCGATTATTCGGGGACTTTTTTGTGTGAAAAATCGTCAGTGGATAATCAATAATTATACTGCTTTCGCTTGAAAACGAGGAAGAACGTGGTCACCATAGCAGACAAAAGCTCAGCAAGGATTATGGACATCCACACACCGTCGAGCTGCAATATCTCGGGTAGCAAAAGCACGGCAAGTGTTTGAAAAACGAGGGTACGTAGGAAGGAAATTATTGCCGACACGCCTCCGTTATTCAGCGAGGTGAAGAAGGCAGAGCCAAAGATATTGTACCCTGCAATAAGATAAGAAAAGGCGTAAATTATGAATCCGCGAAGGGTGATATTATAGAGATCAGCGTCATATCCAACGAAAAGACGGCAGAGCGGAGCTGCCAGTAAAAGTGCTACCAGAAGCATTGCACCTCCCACCAGAAAGACGATATTTATGCTCTTTTTTCTAAGGTTCTTCAGCTCATCGGTATTACCTGCTCCGTAATGGAAGCTGACGATAGGGCCTGCACCGATAACGAAGCCGATAAAGATGGCGACAAAGATAAACGCCACGTACATGATAGCACCGTAGGCGGCAACGCCATCCTCACCTGCAAAGCGGAGAAGCTGGTAATTGTATAAAATGGTAACGACGGACGCCGAAATATTGCTCATCAGCTCGGAGGAGCCGTTAACCGACGCATTAAGAAGCACACGCCAATATGCCTTGGTCCGTGTAAACTTAATTGAGGCAGTGTTTTTAGACAAAAAGTACACAACGGGGATAAGACCGCCTACCGCCTGGCTTATGGCGGTGGCAATGGCGGCACCCGCAAGGCCCATGTCAAGCACGGCAATAAAGAGTGCGTCAAGGACCATATTGGTAACACCAGCGATCACCGTGACGGCAAGACCCAACTTAGGCTTTTCTGCGGTGATAAAAAGGTTCTGGAAGGTGTTTTGAAGCATAAAGAATGGCAAGCCCACAAGCACCGTACGTGCATAAAGCACCGCATAGTGAAGCATATCGCCCTCAGCACCGAGAAGAACTGCCACCTGCTCGGCAAAGGCGATACCTAGGATCGCAAGAATGCTGCCCATTACGGCGGTGGAAATTATGATAAAGGTGAAATACTCGTTTGCCTTATCCTTTTCACCAAGGCCAAGGGTCTTGGCAACAATGGCGGTGCCGCCCGTACCGAGCATAAAGCCGAAGCCACCCAGGATCATTATAAGAGGATAAATGAGATTTATTGCCGCGAAGGGTATTTTTCCAACAAAGTTGGAAACGAAAAGACCGTCTACCACGCCGTAGATAGACGTGAATATCATCATAACCACCGACGGAATGACGAATCTGATAAGTCTTCGGTAGCTGAAATGGTCGGAAAGCTGTATTTGCTCCTTCATTTTTATCCTCCTTTTTCCTTTATTTTACATACCAGAGTATTTTAACACATTATAATTTAAATGTCAACCGCCAAGGTTTTAAATAATAGACAAAAAAGATATAAATAATATTTTATTTTTGTTCAATTTAGTAGTTGACTTTTGTCGGATTTAGGAGTACAATATCTAACTGTTGAAAAAAAGAATTAAAGAAGGACAATCAAATGGAAACACTTTTATCGCTTTCTATCGCACTTATCGCAGGACTTCTGCTCTCCAGAATCACGAAGAAGCTTGACCTGCCTGCCGTCACCGCATATCTTGTAGCAGGTATTTTAGTTGGCCCCTGCTGTATTGGTGCTCTCGGAATCGAGGGTATTGGATTTAATAACCAAGACTACGTTGATTCATTCTCTATCGTATGTGATGTTGCTCTCGGATTTATTGCTTTTTCTATTGGAAACGAGTTCAGACTTAATCAGCTCAAGAAAATCGGCCGTCAAGCAACTATCGTAGGTATTCTTCAGGCTGTAATCACCACCCTCGTAGTTGACGCTGCACTTATTGGACTTCATTTTGCAATTCCGAGCTTCCTCAGCATTGAGGCGGCGATCATTCTCGGTGCTATAGCATCTGCCACCGCACCTGCGGCAACGCTGATGGTAGTAAGACAGTATAAGGCAAAGGGTCCCGTCACAGATATGCTGCTGCCAGTTGTTGCACTGGATGATGCGGTCGGTCTCGTAATATTTGCCATTTCCTTTGGCGTTGCTAAGGCTCTTAACGCAGGCACGATCAACATAATTTCAGTTATCGTAGAACCTCTTATTGAGATCGTGGCATCTCTGCTGCTGGGCTCTCTGATGGGTTTAGTCTTCCATATCTGCGAGAGATTCTTCCACTCCAACTCCAAGCGCATCTCGGTTTCCATAGGCTTTGTTCTTCTGACTATCGCGCTGTCTCAAATGAAGTTTGAGGTTGCAGGAATACACATAGGCTACTCTTCGCTACTCACCGCTATGATGCTCGGTACTATCTTCTGCAACATCTGTGACTTTTCCGAGGAGCTTATGGAAAGGGTTGATAAATGGACTGCTCCCCTGTTCGTGCTCTTCTTCGTTTTGTCCGGTGCGGAGCTTGATCTGAAAAAGGTATTTTCGGATCCGCTTATCATTATTATAGGTATTGTTTACATAATCTTCCGTTGCGTCGGTAAGTACACTGGCGCGTACACCAGTGCAAAGATCTCAAAGTGCGACGATAATATCGTAAAATATCTCGGCATTACCCTATTCCCCCAGGCGGGTGTTGCCCTCGGTATGGCTATGAAGGCAGAAGAGTTTGGCGAGATTGGCAAAATGGTTTCAACCATCACCCTCTTTGCCGTGCTTATCTACGAGATTGTCGGTCCCGCACTCACCAAGGAGGCTCTGCTCAAGGCGGGTGACATTGATCCCGAGAAGAGAAGAAGTGCCCGTCACGCTCATGTGGAAAATATGCCCGAGCATAAGAAGGAAAGACATATGCGCCGTACCGCAATAAAGGAAGAAATAAAGAAGCTTATCCGCACGACAAAAATCAATCACGACGAAGAAAAGTAAACAAAGAGATCCCTCGGTGTCCGAAAGGATGCCGAGGGATGTTTTTATTAAGTTAAGATATTATTTTCCGCCATTTCCCGCAAGCTTTGCGGCAGCCTCGGCACGCTCGGCACAGATCTGCTTCCATGAGGGAATGGTGGTAAGCAGTCTTGCAAAGTCCGAAAGGACGGTGGGAATATCGATATTCTGAGGGCAGGCGTGGACGCAGGCACCGCAGGAAATGCAGGCGGTGGGTCGCTTATCCTCAGGCATAAACTCTATCTTGGAGGCACTGTTCACACCGGGAGCATAGCGAAGATCGTTGTACACCTCGATAAGCATTGGAATATTAAGCTCCATGGGACAGCCGTCGGTACAGTAGCGGCAGGCTGTACAGGGGATATTGCTCTTAAGACTCTCAGCAATGGCATAGAGGGTGTCGATCTCTGCGTCGTTTAAGGGCTTATCCTCCGAGAAGGTTCTGATATTGTCCTCAAGCTGCTCGCCATTGGACATTCCGCTTAAAATAACACCCATATTAGGCAATGTCATCAACCAACGGAAGCACCAGGACGCAACGCTCTCGTCGGGACGAAGGCTCTTAAGATGCTCCTTTGCCGAGTCGGGCAGCTTATCAACCAGCTTACCGCCGCGGACGGGCTCCATTACCCACACGGGTATGCCCCATTCTGCAAGGAGGTCGCACTTTTCCTTTGCCCTCTGGAGCGTCCAGTCCAGGTAATTCAGCTGAATCTGGCAGAACTCCATCTTATCACCGGCTGCATCAAGAAATTCGCGAAGATTCTCGGGCAGACCGTGGGTGGAGAAGCCGAGATGCTTTATTCTGCCAAGTCGCTTTTGCTCCACAAAGTAGTCGATAATACCCCAACGGGGATCGAGATAGGTGGCAATAGAGCTTTCGCTTATGTTATGTAAAAGATAGAAATCAAAGTAGTCAACACCGCACTTCTTAAGCTGCTCCTCAAAGATAGCGGCAGGATCGTAGGAGTCAAGCACCTGGTGACCCGGATACTTGGTAGCCAGATAGTAGCTGTCACGGGGGTACTTGGAAAGCAGCTTACCGGTCACAAGCTCGGAGTTACCGCCATGGTAGGGATAGGCGGTGTCAAAGTAGTTGATGCCTGCCTCCATAGCTCTGTCTATCATTCGCTCGGCGTGGGCAACATCGATCTGATCGTCCTTACCCAGCGTGGGCAGTCGCATAGCACCGAAGCCTAAGAGAGAGAGCTTCTTTCCCTGAAAATCTACGTATTTCATAAATAACCTCCAATTTTTGTTAATTAGATTATAAACTAAAGATGAGGATATGTCAAGAAAAAAGTTAGAGCCGCAGAAAGCTGCGGCTCTATTTAAAAAATTGTTTTTCAAGAGTTGCTCAAAAGTAACGTCAGATTTTGGTGAGAGGAGTCGTTTGTGACCCAAGGCATAGTTACGACGAGAGTTCAGCAAACGGCGTCAATCACCAAATATGGCATTGCTTAGTACATTCCGCCCATTTCAGGATTCATGGGTGCTGCGGGTGCGGGTTCCTTCTTATCCGAAACTACCGCCTCGGTGGTGAGAACCGTGGATGCGATGGATGCCGCGTTCTGAAGAGCACTTCTGGTAACCTTGGCGGGATCAACGATGCCTGCCTCGATCATATCGCAGTACTGCTCCGAGTAGGCGTCGAAGCCGTAGCCGGACTTACCGCTCTCACGAACCTTGGAAACTACAACCGAGCCGTCGATGCCCGCGTTGTCGGCAATCTGCTTCATGGGTGCGGTGAGTGCCTTGACAACCATCTGAGCACCGGTCTTTTCGTCGCCCTCAAGAGATGCGACAACCGCATCAACCGCCGAGATAACGTTTACAAGTGCGGCACCGCCGCCTGCAACGATACCCTCCTCAACGGCTGCCTTAGTAGCGTTAAGAGCGTCCTCGATACGAAGCTTCTTTTCCTTCATCTCAACCTCGGTAGCTGCACCGACCTTAATAACGGCTACACCGCCGGCAAGCTTTGCAAGTCGCTCGGTAAGCTTTTCCTTATCGAACTCGGAGGTGGTGGTTTCAAGAGCAAGCTTGATCTGGCTTACTCTGTCGGTGATAGCGAGCTTGTCGCCCATGCCGCCTACGATGATGGTGTTTTCCTTAGTAACCTTAACCTGTCTTGCACGGCCAAGCTGACCGAGGGTGGTATCCTTCAGATCGAGGCCAAGATCTGCGGTAATAACCTCGCCACCTGTAAGGGTAGCGATGTCAAGAAGCATTTCCTTACGTCTGTCGCCAAAGCCGGGTGCCTTTACACACACAACGGTGAAGGTTCCGCGAAGCTTGTTAAGAACGAGGGTGGTAAGAGCCTCACCCTCTACGTCCTCAGCAACGATAAGCAGCTTTTTGCCCGACTGGACAATCTGCTCAAGAAGGGGAAGAAGATCCTGGATGTTGGAGATCTTCTTATCGGTTACGAGAATGAGGCAATCGTCAAGAGTTGCCTCCATCTTATCGGTATCGGTAGCGAAATAGGGAGAGAGATAGCCGCGGTCGAACTGCATACCCTCAACCACCTCGCTGTAGGTCTCGGCACTTCTGGACTCCTCAACGGTGATAACACCGTCGGAGGTAACCTTCTCCATAGCGTCGGCAATAAGCCTTCCGATATCCTCATCGGAGGCGGAGATAGCACCTACTCTGGCAATATCAGCAGAGCCGGAAACTGCCTTAGACTGATTCTTAAGCTCGGCAACCGCCGCGTCAACCGCCTTAAAGATACCCTTACGGAGTATCATGGGATTTGCACCCGCGGTAACGTTCTTCATACCCTCGTGAATGAGAGCCTGAGCAAGCAGCGTTGCGGTGGTGGTGCCGTCACCTGCGGCATCATTGGTCTTGGTGGCAACCTCACGAACCAGGCTGGCACCCATATTTTCGGCAGCGTCCTCAAGCTCGATCTCCTTCGCGATGGTAACGCCGTCGTTGGTGATAAGGGGTGCACCGAACTTCTTCTCGAGCACCACGTTGCGACCCTTAGGGCCAAGTGTAATTTTAACGGTATCGGCAAGCTTATCAACACCGCGAAGAAGGGCGGCTCTTGCATCCATACCGTAGAGAATTTCTTTAGACATTATATGTTCCTTTCGTGTTTTTTTAAAATAGAATGATGAAAATGGATGTCTTGCGTAATTATTTGCTTCAAGTTACTTCAAGACAAGCGATCCGATGCAATTCGCAAAATTTTGATGAAGTGCGAGCAACGGTTGTCGCCGGGCGTAGTCACCTACGTCAAATCAAGTAATCCGATGCGATTCGCAAAATTTTGATGAAGTGCGAGGAACGGTTGTCGCCGGGCGTAGTCACCTACGTCAAGACAAGCGATCCGAAGCAATTCGCAAAATTTATTCTATAATGGCGAGAATGTCGGATTGAGATACGATAGAATATTCCTCTCCGTCAAGCTTAACCTCGGTGCCGCTGTACTTGCCAACGATTACCTTGTCGCCAACCTTAACGGTCATCTTGATCTCCTTGCCGTCAACGAGTCCGCCGGGTCCTACTGCCACAACCTCGGACATCTGAGGCTTTTCCTTTGCACTGCCGGTGAGAAGAATGCCGCTCTTGGTGGTTTCCTCTGCAACTGCAGCCTTTAATACAACCTTGTCAAACAAAGGCTTAATAGTCATTTTAGTTTCTCCTTTTAGTGTTTTTAGCACTCGAACAGTTGGAGTGCTAACGCTTACAGCATATATTTTAACCCATACGCTATAAAAAGTCAATAGTTTTCTTTGTTTTTAATAAAATATTTAAATTTCTCTAACAAAGCTCATGTCTCAGGATCTGTATGATCTTCTTCTCCTCCCTGGACACCTTTACCTGTGTAAGACCGAGGAGCTTCGCGGTTTCGGTCTGGGATAGGTCGCGGAAGTATCGAAGGATTATGAGTCTACGCTGAGCCTCGGGCAGCTTTTCTATCGCCATACGCAGAGCGAATCGGTCAAACTGTCGCATCTCGGCATCCTCGTCACAGATGGTGCTGCCAAGGGTGGTGCTATCGTCGTCGTCATAGGCCGCCTCATCCAGCGATCGAACGGGCGATGCGGAAAAGAGAGCCGAGGCGGCGTCCTCACGAGAAATGCCGACAGCGGCGGCAACCGAGGAAATATCTGCATCCTCACCCGCGGAGAGCCTACGCTCACGCTCGGCACAGAGGAGGGCGGATAGCCGCTTTTCCTCCCTGGAAACCTTAATTATTCCGTCATCGCGAAGGAAGCGGCGGATCTCACCGAATATAAGCGGTACCGCATAGGTAGAAAAGGCACAGCCATGGGAGAAGTCAAAGGTTTTCATAGCCTTTACAAGACCGAGAGTTCCGCTTTCCACCAGGTCGCTCATATCTGCTCCCCGTCCGCTGAAGCGTCCCGCAATGCTGTATACTAAGGGTGCGTTAAGCTCGGCAAGTCGCTCGCCTGCGTACTCGTCACCCTGACGATAGGCATGGAGAAGCGATAGATTTTCGTCATAGGGGGATCGTTTTTCTTCTTTAGCTTTCATTTTTGTCCTTCGGTCAGGGCCTTAGATTTTTCCTCATAAGGACAACAGTTCCCTCACCGACCGTAGAATCAACCTTAAGATAGTCGGTGAAGCTCTCCATTACGAGAAAGCCCATTCCACATCTCTCCGTAGGCTCACCGGTGGTAAAGCTGGGTCTTCTGGCGGCTTCAGGATCCTTGATGCCGCAGCCACTGTCACGGATCTCAACGGTAACCTCACGGCTGTCATAGAGCCTTACGGATATGTATATCTGCCCCGGATCGTCTGCGGGATAGCCGCGATAGGCGTGGACGATACAGTTTGTAACCGCCTCGCTGACGGCACATCTAAGGTCGCCAAGCTCCTCTACCGTAGGGTCAAGCGATGCCACAAAGGCCGATACGACCGACCTGGCGACCGACTCGTTTATGCTGATCGCAGGCAGGCGAAGCTGTAGCTCGTTTATCTTTTTCTTCATATTTTTGACCATTCCTTTTCTTTACTTTAAAGCTTCGTTTAATATGGAAAGATTCGGTATCCGACGGATGCCGGACAGACGGATCAGCTTCATAAGAGTCGGTGATAGGCCGTCTAGCAGCACCTCGCCGCCGATAAGAGATGCCTTCTCTACCCTGCCCATTATCAGACCAAGTCCTGAGCTGTCCATAAAGCTGACACCCGAGAAATCCAGGATCAGCCGACGGGGTCGCAGCTCAAAAAGCCTGGCGTCTATCCTCTCACGGATGAGCCGTGCCGAGTGGTGATCAATATCGCAGCCAATAACAGCCACAAGACCGTCATCCATCTCCCTAAAAATTACGTCCTTTTGCATTTCCTTACTCCCTTTTCTTTTTTTGACAGGACAATTCTATCACATAGAAGAAGAAAAAACTGTCGCATGGTGACAGAGTGAAATTTTTTCTTTCAGCCCACTATTTACCCAGTGAAAAAAAGCTATATTAAAGAAAGCCGTCTTGCAATATTATGCTTTACCGCCCCCTTTCGTTCCTTGTATATCCTCTCGGGCAGGATCCACAGCTCGCTTGAGGAATAGCCGCGGTTGCTTCCGATATCCGAGATGAAATCACGGGCGTCGCGACTTCCCGCAATCTCGGTGGCGGCGTTCAGAATTCGATAGTTTAAAAAACGGTATTCCATTATCACGTTGTAGGGTGCGGCACGCTCGCTGATCACCCTGTCGCGACGCGGATAGTCGGCACAGAGGAGTCGGATCAGCTTATCAATAGGCTCGGGTATGGATGAATTGTTTTCCTCCCTGTTACCAGAGGAGATTGCGGATTTTTCCTTAAATTTTTCGTCTTTTGTCGAATTTTTGCCTATACGGTGGTTCGATTTTGTGTTTTGGGGATCGGGGGAGCTGATCCCAACTGTCGCAGAATGCTCCGCCTTAGAATGAGGCGTCAAGTGTTTATCATGCATCTTACTTCCTCCAGCTCGGCACGTAGCTCCTCAAGGGCAAGCTTCAGCCTTGCCAGGTTTTCAAGTGCCTCGTTAGCCTCGGCAACAGTGGCCTCAAGCTCGGGTATCCACCTCTCGGGCGACTGCTCTGCCCAGGTGGGAATCATCTCAATCAGCAAATTATGTACGGATAGCATTTCCTCCTGCTCCCTTACCTTTGCGGATATTTGAAGCATATCTCGGTGTATTTCAAGGGGGGTTCGATACAGCCTCGGTGCCATGCCCTCGGCTGTGTTCAGACATGAATACATTTTTTCTTCCTTTCTTAGTTTGTCACCTGAAGTGTTAATTTTAGTCGAGTGCAACAAGGGGCTTGTTGCTCAGTGCGTGACAATTATAGCACAGCATTTGTAACTTGTCAAGTGACATTTTTGAGATTTTTTCAAAAAAACTATTGCATATTACGTGACAATATGTTATAATTAGGCAGAATGTGTCGAGAGAGAAAATACGAGGCAGAATTACGCGACTTTTTAGCGTGGAAAACAGGCTTTTACGGTAATTTTCGGTTGTATTTTCACCTGTCGGAACATAATAATCTATTTTTGGCAAAGAGGAATGGTATGTTAAACGAGAAGATCAAAGAGCTACGAAAAGAAAAGGGTCTGTCACTTGAGCAGTTAGCCGATATGATCGGCACCAGCAGACAGACTGTGCATAGATATGAAACAGGTGCGATATCGAATATCCCAAGCGAGAAGGTAGAGGCATTGGCAAGAGCCTTAGACACTACGCCCGCACGGCTTATGGGCTGGGAGGAGAAGATTCCTTCCTTTAATAATAATAGAACTGTTACTACCGCGGCGAAAAAGAGAAAGCTGCCCATACTGGGCAACGTTGCCTGCGGTGAGCCTATCTTCGCCACCGAGCAGCAGGGCTACTACGTAGAAGCCTGCAGTGAGATAACCGCCGACTTCTGCCTCAGGGCAAGGGGCGACAGTATGGTAAACGCACGCATTTTCGACGGCGATCTGCTCTTTGTCCGTCAGCAGGATAGCGTAGATGACGGCGATATTGCCGTGGTGCTTATCGACGACGAGGCAACCGTAAAGCGTGTTTACTTCAACCGTGAGGACGGCATCCTAACCCTTATGCCCGAGAATCCCACCTACAAGCCAATGCGTTACTTCGGTAGCCAGCTAGATCGCATTCGTATCCTCGGCAAGGTTGTAAGCGGACAGTATAAAATTTAAATCGGGAGTTTTAATTTTAAATACATAATGTGAAATTCAGAATTATAAAAAATGGCGATTTTGTAATGTTAAGTTGGCAAAATCGCTGTTTTTATGAAATTTTGCGGCGAAAAATAAATATTTAGCGAGAAAAAATCCGCCTTACCAAAATGGAAGGCGGATTTAAACATATAGTGAGGCTATAGGATAAGAGTGGAAAAATCGTTCAAGACAAGGCAAAGCAAGCGATTGAGGTGAAGCCGTAGTAACCTACGGCGATCCGATTGAGTCGAAGCTTTAACGCAGTATTGGGCGATTTTTGCCTCTTAGCCGGGTTGTTTGCCAAAGTACGCCTGAATACCTCCATCAACGTAGAGGATCTGACCGTTTACAAAATCAGATGCTGTGGATGCGAGGAATACAGCGGGACCTGCGAGATCCTCGGGGTTGCCCCAACGGCCTGCGGGAGTCTTGGTATCGGTGATGAAGCTGTCGAAGGGATGCTTGCTACCGTCTGCCTGGGGCTCGCGAAGGGGTGCGGTCTGGGGAGTAGCAATATAGCCGGGGCCAATGCCGTTGCACTGAATGTTGTACTGGCCATACTCACTTGCAATATTTCTGGTAAGCATCTTAAGGCCGCCCTTTGCAGAAGCGTAAGCGGATACGGTCTCACGGGCGAACTCACTCATCATAGAGCAGATGTTGATGATCTTACCCGATCTCTGCTTGATCATGGAAGGAAGAACCGCCTTAGAAACGATGAAGGGAGCGTTAAGGTCAACGTCGATAACCTGACGGAACTCGGACGCCTTCATCTCAATCATGGGAATACGCTTGATGATACCTGCGTTGTTTACGAGAATGTCGATTACGCCGACCTCCTTCTCGATCTTGGCAACGAGCTCGTTTACTGCATCCTCGTCGGTAACGTCGCAAACGTAACCCTTGGCATCAATGCCCTCTGCAGCGTAGCTGGCAAGACCGCGATCTACGAACTCCTGCTTAATGTCGTTGAAAACGATGGTCGCACCTGCAGCAGCAAGACCCTTTGCAATAGCGAAGCCGATGCCGTAGGACGCACCTGTGATGAGAGCAACCTTGCCCTCAAGGTTGAAGATCTGTGTGTTGGACATAGTATATGTTCTCCTTTGATAAATATTTTAAAAAATAAGATTAACGAAGATCCTTGGTTAAGATATGGTCCATATCGGTGAATTCCTGGTTTTCGCCGCACATAGCCCAGATGAAGGAATAGTTCTTAGTTCCGACGCCCGAGTGGATAGACCAGGAGGGAGAGATAACCGCCTCCTCGTTATGCATTACGATATGTCGGGTCTCACGAGGCTCGCCCATCATGTGGAATACGGCGTCGTTGTCGCCCATATCGAGATAGAGATAAACCTCCATACGTCTGTCGTGGGTGTGGGAGGGCATAGTGTTCCAGTTAGAGCCAACGTCAAGCTGGGTAAGACCCATAGCAAGCTGGCAGGAGCTCATAACCTCGGGGTGAATGTACTGGTTGATAACTCTCTTGTTACAATCCTCAACCGATCCGCAGGGAACCTTACGAGCCTTGGTAATATCTATCTTAACGATAGGATACTCGGTATGTGCGGGACAGGAGGTGCAATAGAACTTAGCAGGATTCTCAGGATCGTCGCTGCGGAAGGAGATCACCTTATTACCTCTGCCGATATAGATGCCGTCACGGGGATTCATATTATAATCGACACCGTCAACGGTGATAACGCCTGCACCGCCGATATTGATACAGCCAAGCTCGCGTCGCTCAAGGAAGTAGTTAGCCGCAAGCTCTTTTCCCGCCTCGAGAGTAAGGGTCTTATGAACAGGCTTCATACCGATAACTATGATTCTGTCAATGTGGCTATATACCATCTTGATATCGTCCTCGGGGAAGAGGCCTGAAATATGGAACTCCTCTCTGAGTCTGTCGGTGGTATAGAATTTCACGTCCTTTGCATTTGCTGCATCTCTGACTTCCATTATGTATCTCCTTTTTATATAAATTATCTAAATTTCATTTCTGTGGCCATTTCTCCACAATACAATTTTAACATACATTCGCAGTAAAATCAAGCAAATTTTACTAAATAAATAATATATTTATATTTGTGAATTATATTGACAAACAAAAAAGATTGTGTTAAAATACATTTATTATAGGTTTTACCTCTTCGGGAGGAGTAGCGTGTTATTTGCCACAAGAGAGTGTGCGGTTGGTGCGAGCATACGGAGATGCACGTGAAGGTAGCCCGAAGTATCCCCGGAAGAACGGCGTTTTAGCTTATTAGAACCGGGCGGTGAGCACCGTTATCTGCGTTAATGAGGCAGAGCATTTCTCTGCAAATTTGGGTGGTACCACGGAGTCTTTTCGTCCCAAGCGACAGCTTTTCGTCGCTTGGGATTTTTTTATTGATAAATTACCGAAAGGAAGAAACAAAATGAAAGAACTTGCAAAAAACTACAATCCTGCCGAGTTTGAGGATAGGATATACGAAAATTGGTGCGAGAAGGGTTATTTCAAGCCCGATTCGGACGATAAGAAGCCAAGCTTCTCTATCGTAATTCCTCCGCCTAACGTAACCGGTCAGCTTCACATGGGTCACGCTCTTGACGAAACGCTCCAGGACATTCTGGTTCGTACCAAGAGAATGCAGGGCTACTCTACCCTTTGGGTTCCCGGCACAGACCACGCGGGAATTGCAACACAGATAAAGGTTGAGGAAAGACTCAGAGTTGACGAGGGTCTGTCCCGCTATGATCTCGGCCGTGAGAAATTTCTCGATCGCGTTTGGGCGTGGAAGGATTCCTACGAGGCACGCATCACCGGTCAGCTTAAAAAGCTCGGTGCATCCTGCGACTGGTCAAGACAGCGTTTTACTATGGACGAGGGCTGCTCCAGAGCAGTACGCGAGGTGTTCGTAAACCTTTACAACAAGGGACTTATCTACCGCGGACACAGAATTATTAACTGGTGTCCCAGATGCCTTACCGCCCTCTCGGACGCGGAGGTTGAATATAAGGATCAGCCCGGCTTCTTCTGGCATATCAAGTACCCCATAAAGGGCGAGGACGGCTACGTTGAGATAGCTACCACAAGACCCGAAACTATGTTCGGTGACACCGCCGTTGCGGTAAATCCCGAGGACGAAAATACAAAGCATCTTATCGGCAAGACCCTTATTCTGCCCATCGTTGGCAGAGAGATACCCGTGATCGCTGACGATTACGTTGAGATCGGCTTCGGTACCGGCTGCGTTAAGATCACTCCTGCACACGACCCCAACGACTTCCTGGTTGGTCAAAGACACGAGCTTGAGCAGATCAAGGTTATGAATGACGATGCTACTATGAACGCATACGCAGGCAAGTACGAGGGTATGGACAGATACGCCTGCCGTAAGGCACTGGTTGCAGATCTGGAAAGTGAGGGTTATCTTGTTAAGACCGAGCCTCACGACCACAACGTAGGTACCTGCTACCGTTGTGGCACTACCGTTGAGCCTCTCACCAGCGACCAGTGGTTCGTTAAGATGAAGCCTCTGGCAAAGCCTGCCATCGAGGCGGTTGAGAACGGATCTGTTCGCTTCGTTCCCGAGAGATTCTCCAAGAACTACTTCAACTGGATGAACAACATCCTTGACTGGTGTATTTCCCGTCAGCTCTGGTGGGGACACCGCATTCCTGCCTTCTACTGTGACGAGTGCGGTCACATGGAGGTTTCCAAGACCGATATCGACACCTGTCCCAAGTGTGGCGGCAAGGTAAGACAGGAGGAGGACGTGCTTGACACCTGGTTCTCCTCTGCCCTCTGGCCCTTCTCTACTCTGGGCTGGCCCGACGTTACCGAGGATCTTAAGAGATATTATCCCACCGACACCCTTGTTACCGGTTATGATATTATCACCTTCTGGGTATCGAGAATGATCTTCTCCGGCCTTGAGCACATGGATGAGAAACCCTTCTCTACCGTATTTATTCACGGTCTGGTACGTGACGCACAGGGCAGAAAGATGTCCAAGTCGCTTGGCAACGGCATTGATCCCCTTAAGGTTATCGAGGAGTACGGTGCTGACGCACTGAGATTTGCCCTGGCTACCGGTAATGCACCCGGCAACGATATGAGATTCTCCGACGAGAGAATTGAGGCTGCCAGAAACTTTGCAAACAAGCTCTGGAACGCATCCAGATTCGTGCTTATGAACCTTACCGAGAGCGACGAGGAGCTGCTTGCTCCTGCCGATGAGAGCGATCTTACCATCGAGGACAAGTGGATACTCTCCAAGTTCAACAGCCTTGCAAAGAGCGTAAACGACAATATTGCAAACTACGAGGTTGGCGTTGCACTGGCGGAGATCTATTCCTTCACCTGGGACACCTTCTGCGACTGGTATATCGAGATGGCGAAGAGCCGTATCTTCGAGGGCGGTGCCGCTGCACTTACAGCGAAGAGAACCCTCGTTCGCGTTCTGTCAGGTATTCTCGGCCTGCTTCATCCCTATATGCCCTTCATCACCGAGGAAATTTACCAAGCTATTCCTCACAGCTGCGAGTCTATTATGATCAGCGAGTATCCTAAGTTTGACTCCTCTCTCGTTTACACCGAGGCTGAGATCTCTGTTGAGAGAATTATCTCCTGCATTACCGCTATCAGAACACGCAGAGCCGAGATGAACGTTCCCCCCTCGAAGAAGGCAAAGCTCTACGTTGTTACCAAGTATGAGGAAAGCTTCAGAAACGCATCCAAGATCCTTGAGAAGCTGGCAAGTGCATCCGAGGTTATCCTTACCGACAGCTATGAGTCGGACGATGCGGTTATGATCGCAACCGACGCAGGACGTATGTACATTCCTCTTGCTGAGGTTATCGACTTTGAGAAGGAGAGAGCAAGACTCACCGCCGAGATGAAGAAGAATGACGGCGAGATCGAGCGAATCGAAAGAAAGCTTGCTAACGAGGGCTTCGTAGCCAAGGCACCTGCCGCGGTTATTGAGGGTGAGAAGGCAAAGCTTCAGAAGTATCTCGAGGTACGCGAGTCGCTTACTGTTGCTCTCGCTAAGCTTAACTGATAAAAGCAAAAATTAAAGGTCGGGCAGATAAAATGCCCGACCTGAATGGAGTAAAAATGATAGAAATGTCCAAAAAACTCGAGGACGTGGTGGTGTTTTCCGGTCAATACGAGGATTCGGAGGAGAATAGCAGAGTCGCTATTCCCGATGGAATAGTGGAGATCGGCGAGAATGCCTTCAGGGACTTTACCCATCTTACCGAGGTGATCCTGCCACGCTCTGTAAAGAAGATCTCCGCCTGTGCCTTCGCAGGATGTATGAATCTCAGACGAGTGCAGATGGAGTACGGAATTGAGGAGATCGGTGACGAGGCATTCTCCTCCTGCTCATCTCTTACAAGCATCAATATGCCTGACTCGGTCAAGAGGATCGGCGAGGGCTGCTTTGAGGCGTGTGCAAGTCTTAGTCAGATCAAGCTGTCCGAGTCGATCATTATGATCGGTGCGGGTGCCTTTGCCTTCTGCTTTAACCTTAACGACGTGACTATTCCCGACAGCTGTGTGCTGGTGGAATTTAATGCATTTTCCGGCTGTTTTTCGCTGGAGGGAGTAAAGCTTTCCTGCAACATGGAGCTGATCGACGAATCCACCTTTGAGGGCTGCAGATCACTGAAATACGTCGATATGCCAACTAAACTTTTCAAAATCGGTCGCAGAGCCTTCAGGGGCTGCACCTCGCTTGCCGGAATTATTCTGCCGGTCAGCACTGCGGTTATCGGCTTTGACGCCTTCGCAGGCTGTAGCTCGCTTAAGAGGATCGCGATCCCGAAGGGACTTCGCGAGATAGAGGACGGCGACGCCTTCGGTGGCTGTGACTCGCTTGATGAAATTTCCTTTGGCGGAAGCCGTGAGGGATGGGAATCCATTCTCCGCGGACGCAGTCTTACCGTGCAGAGATCGGATCTTACTATCGGTGTGCCGAAGGTAAGCTTTATGAATCTGGAATAATAATCTTATGAGGTAGATTATGATAAAAAAATACAAGTGCCTGGTGCTTGATCACGACGACACCGTGGTTGACAGCTCGGCATCTATACACTACCCCTCCTTCGTGGAATATCTGAAGATCGCAAGGCCTCACCTTGCTGACAAATATAGCCTGGAGGAGTATTTTGAGAAGAATTTTCATCCCGGTATCCTAGAGCTTTTTACCGAGGAGATAGGTCTTAACGAAAAGGAGCTTGCCGAGGAGGAGGAGTTCTGGCGTGAGTACGTGAAAAATCATATTCCGAACGCCTACCCCGGTATGAAGGAGATCATCGCCGACTTTAAGGCAGGCGGTGGCATCGTAGCTGTGGATTCCCACTCTGTTACCGAAAATATAATCCGCGACTACAAGGCAAACGGTCTGCCCGAGCCGGATATTATCTACGGCTGGGACATTCCCAAGGAGATGAGAAAGCCTGCACCCGGAACACTGCTCGACCTTATGAAAAGGTATTCGCTGAGTGCCGATGAGATACTGGTGGTAGACGATCTGAAGCCGGGATATGATATGGCTCGCGGAGCGGGTGTTGACATCGCGGCGGCAGGATGGGCTCATAACGTGCCCGAGATTGCATCCTTTATGAGGGAAAACTGTGAGTATTTCTGCAAAAGCGTTGAGGAGCTTCGTAAAATTTTGTTTGATTGATCAATTTCAGGGCTGTCAGTGTGAGAAATCTAAGACAGCCCTTCCCTTTTTGTGATAATGTCACAGAAAAAATCTTCCCTTCATGCTATAATATGGCAAAAAGAAAGGAGTTTTTTTATGAAAAAGATAGTTTCTATTTTAATTATGATATGCCTTTTAACCGTTTTTGTGGGCTGTAATCCCGATTTCAGCCTTGGCGACGGTAAAAATGACGGCGAAATCAGCGGTATTGTGGGTGAAAACGGTGAAAGCGAAGGTGAAAATAACACCGACGTGGGAAATGGCGGTGAAACCGAGGACGAAAATACCGAAAATGATAATGAAGGCCCTGCCAATAGTGGAGAAAGCAACACTAATTACGGCGACAATACCACCGAGGGTGGCGGAAACGACGCAAATTCGGGTGACAATACCACCGAGGGTGGCGAAAACGATGGAATTTCGGGCGACAATACCACCGAGGGTGGCGAAAATAATGGAATTTCGGGCGACAACACCACCGAGGGTGGCGAAAACAGCGGAAATTCGGGCGATAACACCTCTGAGGGTGGCGGAAACGGCGGAATTTCGGGCGATAACACCACCGAGGGTGGCGAAAACGATGGAATTTCGGGTGACAATACCATCGAGGGTGGCGAAAATAGCGGAAATTCGGGTGACAACACCACCGAGGGTGGCGGAAACGGCGGAATTTCGGGCGATAACACCACCGAGGAGCAAAAGCCCGTGTACGTGGTGGGTAATGCCATTGGAAATCTATTCCGTAGTATAACCCTGGAAAAGAATGGCGGCGGTACGGTCAGCCCCGACGATTATCGCGGCAAGATCGTTATTGTAAATATATGGGCGACCTGGTGTCCGCCTTGTAAGGCAGAGCTGCCCGACTTCGACCGTATTGCAAAAGAGTATGCAGACGATGTGGTTATAATTGCCGCCCACGACAGCTACGGCAGAGAGAATGCACCCGCATATATACAGACCAACCTGCCCGATAGTAGCATAATCTTCGCCTATGATTCGGTTTACGGCGACGCCTTCAATGCGGCGGGTGGCACAAAATACGTGCCGAGAACTGCTATCCTTGACCGTAACGGCGTTATCATCTACGCCCAGGACGGCCTTATGACCTACGAGCAGCTGAAGTCGATTATTGAGAGAGCGATCTGATGCTAATTTAAGGAAGGCGATACCGACCTTAGTGTAAGTTTAGATCTGCTCCAGTATTTTCCCGATAAAAAAGCCTCTCCGCTTCGGAGAGGCTTTTTTATGTATTTATGGTATTTTTCAAAGAAAAAGTGCTTGTTTTCCCTGAATTTTATTTACTTTTCAGGATCAGACATATCCTCGGCATTGGCGTTATCCTCCGAGGAGGCATCACCCTTGCTGTCGGTTGCACCGTTGTTATCGGCATCGGGCGTGGGAGCAACACTGCCATCCCCCACGGGAGCATCAGGGGTGGAAGCTTTTCCGCCGTCACCCTCATGGGAGGGATAGTTATCGCCCGACATATTACCTTCACCCTTACCGTCGCCAACGTCGATAGTTCCGTCACCGTCAACATCAACGCCACCCTCAATCTCGGGGGCTACGGTTTCACCGAATTTACCGAAATCAATAGAGCAATCGCCACGCTCACTGCCCATGATCATACTGTAGGAAACGTGGGTGATCCTGCCCTTAGCGTCAAAGCGAATGGTGATATCTACAAGGCTGTTGCCCTCGCCAAGATCAAGACCGCTCTTAGCACAGAAATAGGCGTCGCCCTTCAGCTCAAACTCGGAGTATCTGGTCATAAAGGGAGAGATGTTCTGAAGAAGATCGTTAAGAGTGCCTACGAGCCACTCGTCACTACCGTTTTCCAGGCAATAGGTCACACCGTTAACCAAGCGAACCTCGCTGCTTACAACTCCACCGGGGGAGCTGGCGTAGATCATAGCGGTAAGGTTAGAGTCACGAAGATCGAAGGCATCCATCCACTCCTTCTCGGTAATGCCCATATTTCCTTCGCCGGGCTTGGTGTCTGCGGGATCATCGGGGGTATTACCTGCGGGATCGTCGCTTTCATTCTTGGAGTCATCGGGATTCTCAATATGACCGGGACCGTCGGGAGCCTCGGGATCGGTGGTAATGCTGTCATCATCCCTGACGATAAGCTCCTCGTCGGGAGTCTGTGCCTCGCCGTATCCAGACAGTGTAATATCATAGACGCGATTGCAGTCCTCCTCAGCCTCCTCAAAATGGAAGGTAGCGAGTCTACCCTCGGAATCGAAGGTGAACCATACGTTTACCAGCTCGTAATCGTAGCCATCCTCCGTATAGATAAAGGTATCGGCATGATACTTACCTTCATTATTTTCAAAGGAGGAAAACTTACTGCCCGCGGAGGCTATAACATTAAGATACTGATCGCCTACGTCAACGTACCAATATTGGTCGCCGCCAAAATCGGAGTTATAATAGGTCTCGCCATCGATAACGATAACCGTAGCAGAAAGCTTGTCACCGTCGTAGCTCTCGGAAAGCGAAATGGTAAGGTTCTTACCAAAGAGATCAAGTGCCTCTGCACTGCCCTCTTTATCCTTTCCGCCGCATGAAAGAAGCATAGAGGCACAAAGAATAAAAACTAAGAGAATGCCAATAATATCAGTCAGCTTTTTCATTATTTCTCCTTTAAGAAATGGTTCTTATCATATTGGAGTCGGAGATCTCAACGTAGAGGTTGGGATCAAACTCCACAAGAAGCTCGCGGAAGAATTCGCAGATATGCTGCTCGGTGAAATAGTGGCCCGCCTCGATAAGATTAATGCCCATTTCGGCAGCCTCCTCCATCACGTTATAGCCTATTCGACCCGAGATATAGGTATCTGCACCTGCCTCGATAGCCGCCTTAACGTAGCTCTTACCGTCACCGCCAACCAGGGCAACCGTACGCACGTCGCTGAAGCCGTCGGCATAGCGGATAACGTCCGAGCCGCAAAGCTGCTTTACCCTATAAGCAAAGTCCTGGATATCCATAGGCTCGTCAATTTTGCCGATACGTCCGAGATCACCCTCGCCAAAGGGCTCGGTATCCTTGATGCCGAGGAGATCGGCAAGACGGTCGTTTACACCGCCCACAAGCTTATCGGCTCTGGTATGGAAGGAGAACACCGATATGCCGCTGCCTACCAGCTTGATCAGCTTTCTCGAAATATGATTCTCCTCGTCCAGCGAGGCGATGGGTCTGAAAATAAGAGGATGGTGGGACACGATAAGGTCAAAGCCACGCTCGATAGCATAGTCCACGATCTCCTCGGTAACGTCAAGTGTAACGAGAACGCGGTAGATCTCGGAGGAGCCGTCGGGACAGCACATAATGCCGTCGTTATCCCAGCTCTCACGAAGGTAGTCGGGAATGGCTACCTGAAATTTCTGATACAACTGCTTTGCGTTCATATTCTGTCCTTTCAGAGATTATTAATAAATTCCTTAAGTGCCGACAGCTCAGCCTCGGCCTCATCAATGACGCCCGCCTGCTGTCTACCCTTAGCGGCACGCTCAAGGGATGAGAGCTTTCTAAGAAGATATTCCCTGCGACAATCGTCGCCAAGGTATCTCGATTCGCCCGAGCCAACCACCGCCTCAAGAGGAGAAAGTTGGCGGCTTATACCGTCGTACACCGCCTGCATACAGACGTAATATTTACCAGCGTCGAAGGAATAGCTCTCGGTTATGATACGGAAGCCTGCCTCGGCAAGATAGCAACGCAGTTTTTCCTGGCGGGACATGGGCTGAAGGATAAGGTTGACGCCTTCCGTTCTCAGATGAGGAGCACGGTCGATTATATCGGCAATAAGCTCGCCACCCATACCGCATATTGTATAGTCGGTAATGCCCTTGCCGTCGAGGATTGTAGCACCGTCGGTAAGAATAAAGCACATACGTGTGTGCATTTTTCGTTCCTCGGCGTTCTTTTTTGCCGAGTTGAGCGGCCCCTCGTTTACGTCACAGCCATAGGCAAAATCTATGCGGCCGCCTTCAAGTAAAAAGAGAGGCAGATACGCGTGGTCGGTGCCAATGTCGGCAAGGATAGCATTCTGCCTCACTAGTTCTGCCGCTGAAAGCAGCCGTGCATTAATTGCACATTTCATATTACTTGTTCAAGAGATACGCGTTGATCTTGGTAACAAGCTCGTCAGCGTCGGTCTTATGAACCTCGCAGGCGTCTGCAATAGACTCGCCTCTGGAGTGAGGACAGCCAAGGCAGTGCATACCGATCTCAAAGAAGAACTGGGCGGTATTTACGTCATAGTCGAGAATATCGCCGATAAGTGTATCCTTAGTAATCTGCATTTTAGGTATTCCTTTCATGAAAACAAATTTTTACAAATATAGTATATCACATAGCTTAAGAAAAATCAATATATTTTAAAAGATTTGTTCCATCGCGGCTTCTCCCTTACCCTTTCAGATTTGTACATATTGTATCGCAAAATAATTATTTTATTTCCCTCTTTACTTTTTCTTTTATTTATGGTACAATACTCTTGTTACACTAATTACGACTATACGAAAGGACAAGGATAGAAATGATAGTTGCCCTTGAAGAAGCAAAAAGAAGACTGGTGGCTCTGTACGACGTGGTCGGCGAGCTGAAGAGCCAGCTCAGAATAGAAGAAACCAAGGAAAGATGTGCCGAGCTCGAGAGAGAAACATTGGTGCAGGATTTCTGGAATGATGCGGAGAAGTCCTCAAAGAAGCTGCAGGAGATAAAGCAGCTGAAGGATAAGTACGAGAGCTACGAGGCTCTTGTTGCAAGGCTTGACGACGCGTTTACCCTCTGCGAGATGGCTATCGAGGCGGAGGATGATGGCTCGGTGGATGAGGTTGTATCCGAGACCGAGCTTATCGAAAAGGAGGCAGAGGCGAAGAGAATTGAGGTTCTCCTCTCCGGTCCCTATGACAAAAATAACGCTATAGTTTCCTTCCATCCCGGTGCAGGTGGCACAGAGGCTCAGGACTGGGCATCTATGCTCTACCGTCTGTACGTAAGATGGGGTGAGAAGCACGGCTTTAACGTAAAGCTTATCGACTGGCTTGACGGTGATGCGGCAGGCATCAAGTCGGCGACGATCATGGTCGAGGGCATGAACGCATACGGTTATCTTAAGAGTGAAAACGGAGTTCACAGACTGGTGCGAATCTCTCCCTTTGACGCGTCGGGCAGACGTCAGACCTCATTTGCATCCGTCGAGGTTATGCCCGAGTTTGAGGATGATGACACCATCGTGCTTCGCGACGAGGATCTTGATATTACGGCACACCGTTCCTCCGGTGCGGGCGGTCAGCATATCAACAAGACCGACTCTGCTATCCGTATCGTGCATAAGCCCACCGGTATCGTTGTAGGCTGTCAGACAGAGAGAAGCCAGCTGCAGAACAAGGAGACCGCACTCAAGATGCTGAAGGCTAAGCTGATGGAGATAAAGCTCCGCGAGAAGCTGGATAAAATCGAGGATATCCAGGGCAACAAGGCGAATATCGAGTGGGGTAGCCAGATCCGAAGCTACGTATTTATGCCCTACACTTTAGCAAAGGACACACGTACCGGCTATGAGGACGGCAATATCGACTCGGTAATGGACGGTAATATCGACGGCTTTATCAATGCTTATCTTAAGCATATCTCGGCAAATCCCGAGAACAAGTAAGAGCATACTAAAAAAATCAAAGGACAGAGCAAGCTGCTCTGTCCTTTTTTAAAATGAAAAATTCTAAGCTGTGTGATAGTTTTGATAAAACGGTTAAGCATTCTGAAACTCCTGCTCGATCTCATCAAAGCGTTTGTCCTTGGTTTCCTTAGTCTTGAACCAGATAACCAGGCAGGCTGCAATAAGGAAGGGTGCGGAGAGAACGGTACAAACCGTACCTGTGGGAATACCTGCAGAGAACATAGCACTGCTGATACCCATAGCGATAACCGCCGACACACGGAAGAAGGCACTTACGCCTACGATGGAGCTACGCATGGATGCAGGCGAGGACTCGGTCATCATAAGAATGGATATATTAAGGATATTGGTATAGCTGTTGGTGGAGATGCCGAAGAGCACGCCCGCAACGATGCTGCCTACGATACCGTTACCGATAAAGGGGGCACCGAAGGCGAATCCAATAAAGCTGACAGCACTAAGCACACCGAAAATAACCGCCGCGGTCTTACGGCTTACCTTATCGGCGATGGGGCCCATTATGTAACCGATAACGATACCCGTAGCACAGCTTGCCGCCAGGGCGATAGTGATCTCGAAGGTGGTGAAGTTATTCTGTGCCATAATAGAGGTGTTGTATGCCGACACCATATTGTTTGCCGCGTTGATAAGGAAGGTAGCAATGGCGAGCCAGAGAAGCTGCTTGTTCTTAAGAACCAGCTTAAGACCTGCAATAACGCCGCCCTGTGCCTTTGCCGCATCACGCTTTTCAGCCTCACGCTGCTCGGGCGTTTTCTCAAGATACTTGATACGGGACTTGATATAGGGACGGGACTCGCGAAGGAGGACAGCCGAAAGGACGAAGGTGATTATACCGATTACACCGACCAGCACGTAGATGCCACGCCACTCGATAGGGCCGCTGGTGCCGTCGGGATTCATAGCGGTAAGTCTTAAAAGAATAACCACAAAGGCAGCCGCATTACCAACCGCAGTAACTATACCCGTCCAGGTACCACGCTGATGCTCAGGCACGCACTCGGTGACGTAAATAATCTGCATATCATGAATGGTAAAGAAGGTGATAACGGTGGATGCCACGAGGAAAATAAGAAGATCCTTAGTCAGACCTGCAACAAACATAGCAAAGCCAAGGAAGGCCGCGTTGAAAATAAAGAAGAAGCGGCGTCCGTGTCTGTCAGCAAGTGACTTAAACCAGGGAACGATACCGAGAGCAACGTAGCTCACTATCTGAATCATGGTTATCTTTGAGAGGGTTTCGTTATAAACGAGGAAGCCGGCAGAACCCTCGGAGATGTCTGCATCATGTGTCAGACCTGCGAAATCTCTTACAATAACCTCCTGAAGATTGTTCCAGATCGTAGTTGCCATCATATCGAGGAACTGGAACAGAAGCACAAGACCGATCATAACAATGAAATATCCCTTGTAGTCGGGCTTATCCTGTGCTAAACGAAGCCTTTGCAGCTCCTTTTGTTCTTTAAGACGCTGCTTTTCCATCTTGTCCATAGGAGTTCTCCTTTGTATTTTAATACAATTAAAGTATAGCACATAAATTTACAGTTGTCAATGATGTGTTTTCGAGCATCATTTTGCAGAAGCCAAAAAAAAGAAAAGCAACCGAATTTCAGAAAACGGTTGCTTTTTTGTAAATGTTAGTTGACATTTAAAGGGTTTTTATGATGTTTTCGAGCCTTGCGGCGTCGATTTTCTTTTTGTTGCCTTTAAGTGTAAGTGTAAGATTTTCCGGTCTGAAGATCATATTTGCGATCTCTTTTATTCTGTCGGGAGTTACCGATCGATAGATCTCTACCCTGTCCTGAAGGCTGGTGTAGCCTTCGTTCATAATGCGGTTATCGTAGGCAAAGGTAAAGTTAAGCTCGGATGGATTATCAAAGAGGAGGGGTGCATTGGTAACGTAGCTTGCCTTCATCATCTCGGAGTCATCCACCGTCTTGGTTTTAAGTCCGTTTAACAAAGCCACCACCGTTTCAGCCGCGTCATAGACAAGTCCACCCCTTACCTCAAAGGATATGGTAATGCTACCTATATTCAGATACCTCTCGATAAATCCCGATATGTCATAGCATAGGCCACGCTTTTCGCTCATTTCTATGAAGAGCAGCGAGTTGTTGCCGCTGAAGAGCATATCGTAGATAAGATCGGTTTCTGCCACCGAAAGCCTGGTCATATCCATATCGAAGGTGAATCTGAGCATGGTGAAATCGGCGTTTTTTATATGCACCTTTCCATCTCTATGTCCAAAATTCTCGCAAACGGGTGCGTAATTTTCATTCTTTTTGCCATTTTCAAGAGGGTATTCACTGATCTTAGAGGAAAGGTAATCAAGGTCCTCGTCGGTAAAGCTGCCTGTTACGTAGAAGAATAGATTTTCGGGTGTCATTACCGTTCTGCGATAATCCTCAAGAAGCCGCCTTGTGATCTTATTGACGCTGCCTACCGTTCCTGTAATCAGATTGGCAAGCTTGGTTCCACGGTGAACTATTCCACCAGCAAAGGCAAAGAGCGAGGTGGCATCATCTCCCTCTCTGATCTCTGCCTTGACACGTCCACGCTCAAGCGAAAGCTCGTCCGAGGAAAGAGCTATAGGAGAAAACAGCTTGGTAATAATATCGGATGCAATTCTAAAATTCGCAGAAGCACCCGAGATGTAGAACTGAACCAGCTCGCTGTAAGTGGTAGCGTTGAAATCAATGCCGTACTTATCAAGGGTGGAATACAGACCTCCGTTCATTACGGCGTTAACGTTACGGATCGCAGCATGCTCAAGGAAGTGAGTAATTCCCTGATGATCCTCGAACATACTACCCGCACGGAGATAGAGCGAAATGAAAAATCCGCCAAGGGATGGATTTTTATAGGAATAGATCTCTACGCCGTTCTTTGTTATTCTTTTCTGTTCCATTTTTCGCTCTCCTTTCTGAGTTTTTTTGCATTGAAATGCTATTTTGAGTACTATAAGACGTATATGGATTTACAGAAGATAAATATGGACACCTAATCCACCGCCAAGGTCGGTCCCACTTTCCCTATGGGGAAGGCTTGATCAGACGAGATAAAATGGAGGGGTTTTGATGGTTTTTTGGGTTGTGTGAGCGACGGTGTAGTTACCTACTCCGAGCGAGCAGAACACCAAAATATGCAAACAAAAGCGGAAATTTTTTGATGATTTTTTCGTTTCGGGAAGGAAGGCGTATAAAAATACGTCGACTGAGCGAGGCGGAAAAAGCACAAAAAATCACACTTTTTTCAGCTTAGCAAAGGTTGCCATCAGCTTCTTAACCTGCCCATTGTCAAAGCGGACCTCATATAGTACGTCGCCGCCCATATCACGAGAGGATAGGACTGTGCCGTCACCAAACATATCGTGGTGAACACGGGTGCCGGCGGCAAAGCGGGTGATGCCGTACTTAGCGGCACCGCTGTCGCTCTTTTTCGTTGAGATGTCGGAGGGACGGCGAAGCTCGTTCATAGGCGATCTTCTTTCATTATTATATCCGCCCATAAATCCCGACGTGCCTCCTGCCTGAGAGCCGTAGGACGAGGAATTATATCCCGAATAGCTGCCGTAGGAGGTGTATCCCTGTCTTTCGCGACGGCGGGGTGCGTCCTCAAAAATAAGGTTTTTCGGCATTTCGTCCTTCACAAATCTGGACAGCTGATTATATGTGGTTCTGCCGTACATCATACGGTTGCGGGCGTGGGTGATATAGAGCTGCTCCTTGGCACGGGTGATGGCAACGTAGGCAAGTCGTCTCTCCTCGCTCATCTCATCCTGCTCGCCGATATTCTGCTGGGAGGGGAAGATACCGTCCTCCATTCCCGCAAGGAATACTATGGGAAACTCAAGTCCCTTCGCCGCGTGAACGGTCATAAGCACAACTGCATCGGCGGTTTCGTCGTATTTATCCACGTCGGCAACCAAGGAGATATCCTCAAGGAAGCCAATGGCGGTAGGCTCCTCACCAACCGAGGTGCATCTGGTTTCATACTCCACGGCTGCACCGATAAACTCGTTTACGTTCTCGATCTTGCCCTCGCCCTCAAAGCCCTCGGACTCAAGCATAGCCTTATATCCCGACGACTCGAAGAGAGATGCGATCATCTCGGAGGGAAGTGTCTTCTCCTCCCTCACCCTTTCTATTATTGCCGAGAAGGAAAGCAGTCTTTCGGCATTTTTGCTTAATGCGGTATAATTTGCCGCATTTTTTACTATTTCGTACATGGGAACGCCCATCTGTGTGGCAAGCTCCTCGATGGCGGCAACGGTGGTGTCACCGATCTTACGCTTAGGCTCGTTGATTATACGCTTAAGGCGAAGATTATCGAAGGGAGAAACCAGCACCGACAGATAGGCCATCATATCCTTGACCTCCTTGCGATCGTAGAAGCCCATATCTCCCACAACGCGATAAGGCACACCGCTTTTCGCAAAGCTGGTCTGCAGGGATCTGCCGAGAGCATTGATTCGGTAAAGAACGGCAAAGTCAGAGTAGTGTCTGCCATCCGACTTGATGCCACGGTTAATGCGATCGACGATATATCTGCCCTCGTCGTTCTGATCGTCTGCCTCATGGAGAATGATCTTCTCGCCCGCCCCCTTCTCGCACCAGAGTCGCTTGTCACGGCGATTACCGTTGTTGTGAATGACGGCGTTGGCGGCATCGAGAATGTTACCGGTAGAGCGATAGTTCTGCTCCAGCTTGATAACGGTGGCATCGGGATAGGTGGTGTCAAAGTTAAGAATATTCTCGATAGTGGCACCGCGGAACTTGTATATAGACTGGTCGTCGTCACCGACTACCATAATGTTTCTGTACTTATCCGAGAGGAGAGTGGTAAGAACGAACTGTGCGTAGTTTGTATCCTGATACTCATCTACCAGAACGTACTTAAACTTATTCTGATAATACTCCCTGACCTCAGCATCGCTTTGCAAAAGCTCTACCGTTTTCATTATAATATCATCAAAATCAACGGCGTTATTTTCCATAAGCTTCTGCTGATAGAGGCGGTAGATGGCAACTACGTCACGGCTTCTGGGATCGCGGCTGATCTCCACGTCATCGGGATACTTAAGCTCGTCCTTCGCAATGCTGATCGCATTGGCAACAGCCTTGACGGCAAGTCGCTTCTCATCGATGTCAAGCTCCTTCATAGCGTGGGTAATAAGACGCTTCTTATCATCAGTATCGTAGATGGAAAAGCCCTCGCGGTAGCCGAGCCTGTCACCAAAGCGGCGAAGGATCCTCAGGCATACCGAATGGAAGGTGCCCGACCATACCGCCCCAGCCACGTCACTGCCCTCAAAGGCACGGTTAAGTCGGTCACGGATCTCGCCTGCCGCCTTGTTGGTAAAGGTAATGGCAAGGACCGACCAGGGTGCAGGCGGATCGCAGATGAACTGAGGAAGTATCTCCTCAATCTCCTCCTCGGTCATATTAAAGGCATCCTCAAGTATCTCGGCCGCCTCCGGCGAAAGTCCGTCGGGGGTAACCTCGGAGAAATATGCATTGCCGTATTTGAGAAGGAAAACTATTCGGTTAACTAAGACGGTGGTCTTGCCACTGCCCGCACCTGCAAGCACGAGCAGAGGGCCACCAACGGTGAATACGGCACGACGCTGCTCGGGGTTAAGACGTCGGCTGTACACCTTATCGAAAAGGGCACGCTTTGCCCTTAGGAATTTCTGTACTGTTTCCTGCATTTCTAGATTATACCTTGGTTTCGTAATTGGTTTGATATTAGGTGGTGATTTTGTTCGTAATTTTTACTCCGTCTTTTTCCATAAAAAGGAATAGGGACTGTAAAGCGTTAAATTTTACACAAATAATGCTGCATAGGAGAATAGTATAAAAAGTCGATTTAGGAAGAATTTGTGACACCTAAATTGAATCGTTTTCCACACCCTCGACTGTTGAAAATGTGGATAACCTTTCGCTGAAAAAACCGCTTTCAACCTCTATTCTGCCCTGTTTTTTCGAAAAAACGGCTATTTTTCCACATTTTTGAGAAAGAGGATTATTTCCGGTGAAAAAATTCAACAAAATTACACTTTTCCGTTATTTGCCTGATTTTTATTCATTTTCGACGGTTTTCGGCTTTTTTCGTGCCATGAATTCACAGGCTCAAAAATCCACCAAAAAGCGTCGTAAAAATTACGAAGTTTTTTACCTGCCCTTCTTGGAGGCAGGTCGCTTGGCAGACTTATTACGGGTAGCCGTACCCTTCTCTGCCCCACGCTTTACGATAAATTTATCGGTATCCTTTTTGGTCTTTTTGCTTCCCTTAGGAATTGACAGCATATCCGCCTCGCGACGAATTCTGTCAGCGTCCTCACCAAAAATGCGATCGAACTTACCGCCCTTTCTTTTGGGTGCGGAATTTAAGCCTATGGATCTTGCACCCTGGGGTGTGGGTGTGCGACCCTTTCTGCCGCCCTGGGATCTGGAGGAATGGGACTGCTTCTTTTCGGGAGTAAATCTGCCGCCCTTGAAGGAGGGACGGACAAGACATTCGGGGCCGTTGCCTATCAGATCCTCCCTACCTGCAAGACGAAGTGCCTCGCGAACGAGGTTAGCGTTCTCTGGCTTGGAATACTGAAGGAGGGCACGCTGAAGCTGCTTTTCGTGATAGTCGGTGGTAACGTACACCTTCTTTCCGTTCATGGGATTGATGCCGGTGTAGTACATTACCGTAGAGATAGTACCCGGTGTGGGATAGAAATCCTGCACCTGCTCGGGCATATATCCCCACCTCTTCAACCAGGTAGCCATCTCCACCGCATCGGCAAGGGTGGTACCGGGGTGGCTGGACATAAGATAGGGAACGAGATATTGCTCAAGCCCTGCCTCAGAGCAAAGAGCAAAATACTTCTTCTTGAATTTTTCATAAACCTCAATAGGCGGCTTGCCCATCATTCCGAGGGTGTTGTTGGCACAGTGCTCGGGTGCTACCTTAAGCTGACCCGATACGTGATGGGACACAAGCTGACGGAAGAAGGAATCGTCGCTGTCGTAAATAAGATAATCAAAGCGGATGCCCGAACGGACAAACACCTTCTTTATGCCGGGGAGAGCCTCGATCTCACGAAGGAGATGGGCGTATTCGGTGTGATCCACCTTAAGATGCTTACAGGGGGTGGGAGAAAGGCACTTACGGTTCTTGCAGACGCCATTTTCTCTCTGTCTGTCGCAGGAGGGGTAGCGGAAGTTGGCGGTGGGGCCGCCCACGTCGTGGATATAGCCCTTGAAATCGGGCATGGCAGTGATCTTACGAGCCTCCTCGATAACGCTACGCTCGCTTCTCGACCTGACCTCCCTGCCCTGATGGAAGGCGAGAGCACAGAAATTGCAGGCACCGAAGCAGCCACGGTTATGGGTCAGGGAGAACTTGACCTCGGTGATGGCGGGAACACCGCCCAGTTCATCATAATCGGGATGATAGTCCCTTGCGTACGGCAGAGCGTAGACAGCGTCCAGCTCCTCCCTCTCGAGAGGGGGCATAGGCGGATTCTGAACCAGCATCTTGTCGCCGTAATACTCCACTACTGCCTTACCGACCACCGAATCGGTGTTCTTATACTGTACGGAAAAGGCCTTGGCGTATGCGGATTTGTCGGTTTTCAGAGTATCATAGTCGCCTACCTCAACGTAGTCGAAGTGAATGGGATCGCCCGCCTTAGCAAGATATACACAGCCGCGGACGTCGCGGATCTTTTTGATCGGAACACCCTTGTCCATAAGACGTGCGATACGGCGAAGAATATTCTCGCCCATACCGTAGGTGAGAATATCCGCACGGGAGTCCACCAGAATGCTGCGACGGACTCTGTCCTCCCAGTAATCATAGTGAGCAAATCGGCGAAGCGATGCCTCAAGGCCGCCGATAATGATAGGAATATCGCCGTAAGCCTCACGGATGCGATTGCAATAGACGATTGTTGCCCTGTCCGGACGCAGACCCATCCTGCCGCCGGGAGAATAGTAATCGTAGGAGCGACGCTTCTTCGACACGGTGTAATGTGCCACCATGGAGTCGATATTTCCGCCGCTGACAAGGAAGCCAAGCCTCGGTCTTCCGAACCTTTTAAAATCATCCACGCTCTTGTAGTCGGGCTGGGCAAGGATAGCCACCCTGAAGCCCTCTGCCTCCAGAACGCGGGAAATAATTGCAACGCCAAAGGACGGGTGGTCCACGTATGCATCACCCGTCACGTATACGAAATCGACACAGGACCAATTCCTGTCCTTAACGTCATCCGGCGAAACCGGAAGAAAATCCAGTCTGTTTTTCATATCAGATAGTAAAGCTGTCGAGGGCTACCTCGCTCTGCTCTCCGCTCTCCATATCACGAAGCTGTGCCTTGCCTGCCTCAACCTCGGAGTCACCGATTATGAGGGTGTATCTTGCACCCTTCTTGTTAGCATATTTCATCTGTGCCTTAAGGCTTCTGCCAACCACGTCGCACTCGGCAAATTTGCCCTCTCTGCGAAGTCGCTCGGTGATCTCAAGACCCTTTATCATAGCTCTCTCACCGAGAGCGGCAATATAGATAAGAGGCTTCGCTGCCTCGATATTGTCAAGCCCCATCTCACGCATAGCCAGGATAAGTCTGGTGATACCCATACCAAAGCCAATGCCGGGAAGCTCGGGGCCGCCGAGAGAGGAAACAAGTCCGTCGTATCGACCGCCGCCGCAGACGGTGGACTGAGCACCGATGCCCTCAGCAATAAACTCAAATACGGTGCCGGTGTAATAGTCAAGGCCTCGTACGATAGAGGAATCCACAACGTAGCTTATATTCATAGCGTCGAGAGCAGATTTAAGCATTTCGAAGTTGTTATTACAGCTCTCGCAGAGGTGATCTACGGTTCTGGGAGCCTTTTCTGCCAGGGCGTGACAGTCGGGGTTCTTACAGTCTAAAAGACGAAGAGGATTCTTGTCAAGTCTGGTCTTACAGGTGTCGCAGAGCGTGTCGATATGAGAGCCGTAGTACTCAACGAGAGCGGCTCTGTATCTGGGACGGCACTCCTTACATCCGATGGAGTTGACGTGCAGCTTTACGTTAGTAAGTCCGAGGCGTGTAAGCACCGAGTTCGCAAGAGCGATAGCGGTAGCGTCGGATGCGGGGCTGTGAGAGCCGAACATCTCGGTACCGAACTGGAAGAACTCACGGCTTCTGCCGGCCTGGGGCTTCTCGTGACGGAAGCAGGACATAATGTAATAATACTTAAGAGGCATGGGATCGGAGCAGCGTCCGTTTTCGATAAGTGCTCTTACCACCGATGCGGTTCCCTCGGGACGAAGCGAAATGCTTCTGCCCTCATCTCTGTCAGCGAAGGTGTACATCTCCTTCTGCACCACGTCGGTGGTGTCACCAACACCGCGAACGAAAAGCTCGGTGTTCTCGAAGGTGGGTGTTCTGATCTCGCCGTAGCCGTACTTCTCCGCCTCCTCACGCATTATTTTCTCAATGTGACGCCAGAGAGGAGTTTCCTCAGGCAGTATGTCCATCGTTCCTTTAATCTTCTGAATCATTTTTTATATCTCCTATGTTTTATTATCAGTTAAATCTTTTTCCTTTGCGAAAAGGAAATCATAAGGCACCAAGGTGCATATTACTCGCCGTGTGCGGCGTGAAGAAGAAGCTCAAGCCTTTCCCCGTCGCCGATCCATTCCAGCATACCGATAACCGCCTCAAAGCCGGTTGCCGCACGATAATCCGCGGCAGAAGCGTGCTTCGGTCTGTTCAGATGTCCCGAGTTTACCGCCCTGCGATAGAGATCACGCTCGTCATCGAGAAGCAGAGGCTCGATCTTACGCATCATATCCGCCTGTGCCTCAGCGGTAACGTAGGCAAGTGCAGCCTCGTTAAGCTCGCCGGACTTGCATATTCCCTTCTCCACCAGCATACGCCTTACGTAGAGGGCGTGCCGTGCGTCGCCAAGATATGCCAGAGCCGCCGTGGTAGGCAGATCTGCCCCGATAAGTTTATCGTGCATTTTGTTTACTCTCTTTCTTACTTGTTTGCCGAATAAGGCTGCTTTTTTGCAGGCTTGTCCGTCGTACGTACCAACACCTTCCTTCGTGAAGAACGGCTGAGGACCGAGAAATTCGACAAATAGTCATTTTTTCACAAATACATTGTATCACAAAAATAATATAAAATCAATAGCAAATAAATATAATATTTTCTATTAAAAATTTTATTTGCCCCTTGCAAAATAAAAAAGCGTATGTTATAATAAAATAAACAAGGTGCAAAATGCATTCTGCCAAGAAAAATCCCCCACGGAGGCCGAAAATGAGCAGTTTTGACTATGTCAGAAGGAATTACATAGATTTGCTTTCTGAGATAGAAGAGCTTAGCAAAATTCACGGTCAAAGGGTCAGTCTGGTCGCCGTTACAAAGAGTGGAAGCGACGAGGAGCTGATCGCTCTTGCCGAGGCGGGAGTGACTGATATTGGCGAAAACCGTCCCGCCGAGCTTAAGCGTCGCGGCGAGCTGCTTTCGGAGCGTGGATACGCCCCCCGCCTTCACGAGATAGGCAATCTGCAGCGTAACAAGGTCAAGCTGATCATTGGCAGCACCGCTCTCATTCACTCGCTGGACAGTCTGCCGCTTGCAAGAGAGATCGACAAGCAGGCGAAGGCTATTGGCAGGACCGTGCCCGTTCTCGTAGAGATAAACTCTGCAAGAGAGGAGCAGAAGGGCGGTATTTTACCCGAGGAGGCCGAGGAGTTTATCGAGGCACTTAGGGAGCTTACCAGCCTTGAGGTTGCGGGTCTTATGACAATGGGTCCCGTATGCGAGGACGCCGAGGCACTGCGTCCTTATTTCAGAGAAACAAAGGTGCTATTCGACAGATTAAACAGAAACCGTGCCTTCACCGAGGGTATTCTATCCATGGGTATGAGCGACAGCTATCGTGTCGCCATCGAGGAGGGATCGACCCTGGTAAGAGTAGGACGGAAGCTCTTTAATAAACAGTAAAGAAAGGAAAAACACAAATGTTTGAGGATTTCATGAAAAAATTAAGAAAAGGAATCGGATCGGATGAGGGTACCGATATTCCCGAATTCCCCACATACGAGGAGGTTACACCCATGAATTATGAAAGACACGAAGAGGTTAAGAAGCCCGCTGCTCCTATCGTAGCACAGACCCCCGATGCAGACAGCAACATCGAGCTTAAGGTTGTTCGTCCCGCATCCTTTGACGAGGTAAGCGAGATCGCAGACTATCTTCTTGACGGATGCACCGTAGTGCTTAATATGGAGATGCTTGACAACGTACAGACCGTACGTATGCTTGACTTCCTTAACGGCGTTACCTACTCCAACGACGGAGAGATCAAGAACGTTGCTAAGAGCACCTACATCATCACCCCCCATAACGTAGACGTTTCTGACGACGACTGATTTCGGTAGCGGAAGCATTACCCTGCCACAAGGCAGTCGAAACACAGGCCTCTTTGGGCGTATTATGCCCTTTTAACCTTCAGAGAGCCTTGATGGGCTGTTGCAATATTTCTTGCGACAGCCCATTTGTTATTATTTTTCCATAGGAAAATACGGATCGCCTACGGGCGAACACAATATTTTGGGGGAGCTATATCCCCGATACACCGACCGTAGTCGGTGTCATCAAAGCACGTATAAAGGAACGAAAAAAGTGCAAGAAATACTATATATTTTAGCAAAGACCGTAGCCATCTCTCTTGAGGTGGTGTCCTTTACCATGATAGTACGGATGCTGCTGCCCTTCTTCGTAGATCCGATGGAGAGCAGAATATACGCCGTCAGCTGCTTTATCACCGAGCCGTTTATCGCCCCGGTACGAGCAATTATGGTAAGGCTGAATATCGGTCAGGATTCGCCCATCGACTGGGCCTTTTCCTTCACCTATATCATCATCTGGCTGCTGGGTGCATTCCTGCCGCCTATATGACATCAGAGGGAGTAAAAAATGAAGATCTTCAAGAAAAAAACGCCGATGGAATACATTGTCTATTCGGCGATAATCATCGTCGGCATCATTCTCGATCAGTTGACGAAATATTTAACCTATAAATATATGACCCTTGGTCAGACCATACCGCTGATAAAGGATTTCCTTCACATCACCTATATTACCAACGACGGCGGTGCCTTCGGTCAGATGGACGATCCGGTTGGCAGAACCATACTTATGGTGGTATCCACGGTTGCCATTATCGGATTTGGCGTTTATCTCTACCTTGGTCACGCAGACAATATGCTATACGGCGTTGCTTTCGCTATGGTTGTGTCGGGCGGCATCGGTAATATGATCGACCGTCTGGGCTTTGGCTTCTACGTCAATCCCGCAAACGGCAAGGGCGAGGTTATCGACTTTATCGACTTCCGCGGTATATGGAACGCAGTTTTCAACGGTGCAGACTCCTTCGTTTGCGTTGGTGCGGGGCTTCTGGTGCTGGCACTTATCCTTGACATAATCAAGGAATCCAAGGCACAGAAGGCTAAGAGAGCAAAGGCCGATGCAGACGACAGCTCTGCCACCGAGGGTGACGAAGAATGATCTACACCGTAACCGAAGGCGACGCGGGCAAGCGACTTGACGCCCTGTGTGCCGAGTATGCCGATATTACAAGGTCGGCGGCGGCAAGGCTGATCGAGGAGGAGGCTGTCACGGTTTCGGGCAGACGTCAGCCGAAAAAATATGCTGCAAGGGTTGGCGACGAGATAGAGATAATACTGCCCGAGGTAAAGGAATACGAGGCGTTTCCCGAGGATATTCCACTGGACGTAGTCTACGAGGACGAGTATATCATCGTTATCAACAAGCCTAAGGGCATGGTGGTTCATCCCGCACCGGGTAATTATTCGGGCACGCTGGTCAACGCCCTGCTCTATCACTGTAAGGATTCGCTATCGGGCATCGGCGGAGTTATGCGACCCGGTATCGTACATAGAATTGACAAGGACACCTCCGGCCTTCTGGTAGTGGCGAAATGCGACGAGGCACATACCCTGCTATCCGAGGAGATGAAGCATCACGGAATCGTTCGTGAGTACCGTGCCTTAGTCACGGGCGGCTTTAAGGAGGATACGGGTACGGTGAATTATCCAATCGGCCGTCATCCCGTAGACCGTAAGAAAATGGCGGTCATCACCTCAGGCGAGCATACCGCAAGGGAGGCTATAACTCATTACAAGGTGCTTGAGAGATTTGGTGGCGTAAGCTACCTTGCCCTGGAGCTTGAAACCGGAAGGACCCATCAGATCAGAGTTCATATGTCCTACACCGGTCACGCCCTGCTGGGCGACGAGGTCTACTCTAAGAACAAGACCCAGTTTGAAAAAAGGCATCCCCAGCTATTCTCAGGCCAGGCTCTCCATGCAAAAAGGCTGACCCTCACCCATCCAAAATCGGGCGAGAGAATGACCTTTGAGTGCGATCTGCCTTACGAATTTGAAAAGGCACTTGAGCTGCTAAGAAAGGAAAATAAGTAGCTTTTTCACTCATTTTGCATTAAAATGTAAATAATTGTATGAAAAAAGACCGCCTTAGGCGGTCTTTTTTGTTATCTGATTCCTAATTCTTAAAGCACCTTAGAAAGAAATTCCTTAAGACGGACGTCCTTGGGATTTTCAAACAGCTCGGTGGGGTGAGCGGTTTCCTTGATAATTCCCTCGTCGATAAAGATCACCTTATCGGCAACCTCACGGGCAAAGCCCATTTCATGAGTTACGATTACCATGGTCATGCCCTCTGCGGCAAGCTGCTTCATAAGGTCGAGAACCTCGCCAACCATCTCGGGATCAAGGGCGGAGGTGGGCTCGTCAAAGAGCATTACCTTCGGATTCATGGCGAGAGCACGGATTATGGCAATACGCTGCTTCTGTCCTCCCGAAAGGGTGGCGGGATAGGCGTCCGCCTTATCCTGAAGGCCGATCCTTGCCAGAAGCTCCATAGCCTTTGCCTTCTTCTCTCTCTTTATCTCCTGCTTGGTTTTCTCGATAACGTATAGCTGTTTTTTGTCCTTAGTGAAGATATTGGCGATTTTGATGCCAATATTCTTAAGCTTCTTTTTACGCATTTCGCGAAGCTCGATATGGACGGGTGCCAGGGTGATATTCTCCAGCACGGTCTTGTTATTAAAGAGGTTGAACTGCTGGAAAACCATGCCCATACGCTCACGGTAAAGGTTAATATCAACCTTCATATCCGCCAGGTCAACACCCTCAAAATAGATAGATCCGCCGGTAGGATCCTCCATACAGTTAAGGCAACGGAGGAGTGTGGATTTACCCGAGCCGGATGCACCGATAATAACCACCTTCTCGCCGGGCATTACCTCAAGATCCACACCGCGAAGCACCACCTTGCCGTCGTCCTCAAAGGTCTTTTCAAGTCCGCGAACGCTGATGATAGCCTCACTGTCTGCGAGCTTTTCCTCACCTTTCGCCTTAAGAGCCGCCTGCTCGGACTGAAGCTTCATTCTGGCGACGGTTTCGTTATATCTTTTGTCCTCTCGCTCCTTGATCTCATCTGCAATAGCCTTCACTATATCCCTGACGATAACGGCTACCATGATCAGTCCCACGAGAACAATCACGGACATAAAAACTATAAATAATATTTCCATAGCTACGCCTTCTCCCATCTTTTACACCGCCTTTGCTGTTTTCTTCACTACCCTTTTATCGCTCTTGGCAAAGCTCCTCTCCAGCAGCTTAACAAGAAGAGTGATAAGCAGAACGAGGACGATATAGATAAGTGCCATCACGATATAGGGCACCATCTTCTCATAGTTCTTGCTACCGATAGTGCTGAGTGCGGTGTACAGATCGTATACGGTGATAAAGCTAAGCACCGAGGTTTCCTTAATAAGAGTGATAAACTCGTTGCCAAGGGTGGGAAGAATATTCTTTATCGCCTGGGGAATGACGATCTTCATCATTGTAGTGTTATATGAAAGTCCGACGGCACGTCCCGCCTCCATCTGACCGCGATCGACAGAGTTAAGACCGCCACGCATGATCTCGGCAACGTAGGAACCGCTGTTCATACCGAATACCACGATACCGACAACGATGGAATCCACGTTCTTTATACCCAGGGTGGGCAGCAGCACGTAGTACGCCAGCAAGAGCTGAACTACCATAGGCGTGCCTCTGAACATAGCGATATAGACGCTGCATACCTTGTCGAGAATGCGGATGCCAAGCTTATATTTAGGTGCGACCTTTATCACCGCGATGACGGTACCGATCACTATGCCGATAAGCAGACCGAGAACGGCTACCTTAACGGTGTTTATAAGACCCGTAACCAGCAGGTCCTGGAAATAATCGCTCTCCATGGTGGAGAGGAATTTTTCTATTTTTACACTCCAGTTCATATCTTATCCGTTTTTTCCTTTTTTCTTCGTCCTTTTTTCACACAAAAGCTCCCGCAACGGCTGTTGCGGGAACTTCTATTTATATTAGTTGTTTACTGCGTTAACGATTGCGTTGGCGGGTGCCTCGTCAACCACTACCGCATAGAGATTTCCGTTTACAAGATCGGAAACTGCCTCCTGTGCACTGGCATAGCCCTTGCCCTCAAGGTTAGCAAAGCCTGCATAGCCCCAGTCCTCGTCACCTATAACGTACATGCCGCCTGTGGTACCGTTCTGGAAGCCAACCTTCTTACCCTGAAGACCTGCGAGAACTGCCTCTGCCTCCTCAAGAGTCTTGCAGTTATCGAAATCGGTGTTGTCATAAGCAACGATAAGCTTCTGAGATGCATTGAAATAGGTGGTGGTGAAACCGTAGAGAGCCGCACGGTCCTCGCTTACGGTGATGCCTGCCATACCGATATCAGCATAGCCTGCGTCAACCTGAGTGAAGATGTCGTCAAAGCCGATGTTCTTGATCACCAGGGTAAGTCCCTTGGAGGCTGCGAAGGCAGCCGCGATCTCGATATCAAGGCCGTAGATCTTGCCGTCGTCGCCGATGTACTCAAAGGGCTCGAAGGGACAGTTGGTAACTACGACCAGATTAGTGTCGCTGTTAACTACGTCCTCGGTGGTCACGTCATAGCCCACCTTTTCGCCCTTACCCTCAAAGTACTTTGCAACCAGGCTATCGAAGGTGCCGTCTGCCTTGATGCCCTCAAAGAAGGAGTTAAAGTCGTTTACGAGTGCGGTGTTATCCTTATCGATAACGAAGGCGTACTGCTCGTCGGTGAGCTTTACGTCAACAACCTTTACGAGAGGCTGATCGTTCTCTTCGCCGCCACAGGATGCAAGGGTAAATGCAGCTCCGAGAAGCATAACTACCGTAAGAATAAGTGAGATGATTTTTTTCATTGTTGTTAAGTTCCTTTCATAGTACGGGGCGATATTTTCACGCCCTCTCAAATTCAACGTGCCTATTATACACCCCTTTTTTTCAATTGTCAATAGTTTTTTGCAAAAAAATTCAACATTTTTGAATTTTTATTCGACATTTTTCTTAAATTTAGTAATTTAAGGTGAATGTGCAGGTTTTATTCTGCATATTTATTCATTTATTCGTAATCTTGCATTTTCTATCCGTTTGTGGTAGAATAGTATTGTGAGATTTTGCGGGTTTGAGAAAATCACACCCTGAGCATTGAATTCAGCATTCTACATTCAGCATTCTGCATTCTGCATTCAGCATTCAGCATTATACTATGAAAGGAGTCCCGTAAGGGAAAACGAAAAAATGATAGCTTTATCTGCTTCGGACATAAATCTTTCCTTCGGGACTGATATAATATTAAAGGATATTTCCTTCGCCATTAACGACGGCGACAGACTTGGTGTTATCGGTGTGAACGGTGCGGGCAAGACCTCACTGTTCAAAATTATCACCGGGGAGTACACCCCCGACTCGGGTGCTGTGTATATTCAGAAGGGTCACACCGTAGGTGTGCTGGAGCAGAACGCCGACCTTTCCTCCCTGCCCGGTGACCTGAGCTGTATTGAATATATGTATACCGCATACCCCGGACTTATCGCCCTGGAGAGTGAGATAGCCAGAACGGAGGCGGCACTTCAGCAGGCAAGGAGCGAGGAGGAGACTATTTCCCTCACCGCAAGACTAAACGAGCAGAACAGCGAATTTGCCACCCTTGGCGGTCTGGAATTCAGATCCAGATGTCGAGGAATGCTTCTGCGTCTGGGATTTGACGACGAGCTGATCAACAGACAGATCCGTACGCTGTCGGGAGGACAGTATACAAGACTGGCTCTGGCAAGGCTGCTGGCAACCGAGCCCGATATTCTTATGCTGGACGAGCCGACCAACCATCTTGATATAGACGCTCTCGCCTGGCTTGAGAGCTTTCTTATGGGATATAAAAAGACGGTCATTATCATTTCCCACGACCGTTACTTCCTTGATAGAACCACGAACAAGACCCTCTGGCTCAGATACGGCAAGGCAAGGCTGTATAACGGCAGCTACTCCAGATGTAAGGAGCAGGCAAACGCAGAGGCAGCCGCCCTTGAGAAGAGATACAAGGAGCAGCAGAAGGTTATCGACAGGATCAAGGCGAATATCGAGTTTCAACGCAGATGTAACCAGGAGCATAACTACGTTACCATCCGTGCCAAGGAAAAGCAGCTTGCCCGTATGGAGAAGGTGGAGCTGGCACCCAAGGACGAGAAGAGCATACGTCTGAGATTTGCCTCCGAGGAGGAATCCACGGGCAACGTTATTGAGGCGAAGGAGGTAGATTTCTCCTATGGAGAAAAGGAGCTTATCAAGAATCTCTCCTTCCTTATCAGACGGGGCGAGCGAGTAATGTTTCTCGGTGCTAACGGAACGGGCAAATCCACCCTTATGAAGCTGATAAACTCAATGATGCCTCCAAAGCACGGCCGCATCACCCTGGGATACAACATAAAGATAGGCTACTACGATCAGGAGAACCGCGGTCTTACCGACACGAACACCGTTTTCGGCGAGCTTCGTGAGGCATATCCCGACAAGACGGATCTGGAGCTTCGCTCTACCCTGGCACTCTTCCTGTTTGATGCCGACGATATACAGCGTTCGGTTTCCACCCTTTCGGGCGGCGAGCGTGCAAGGCTGACACTGGCGAAGCTTATACTTAAGAAGGTCAATCTTCTGGTAATGGACGAGCCGACCAACCATCTTGACATCGGCTCCTGCGACGCCCTGGAGAACGCACTGCTGGGCTTCGACGGAACTATAGTGGCTGTATCCCACGACAGATATTTTATTAACAGAATTGCTACCAGAATCATAGAGCTTTCTCCCGAGAGAGATAACGGCATGATCGACTATCCCCTGGAGAGCTATGACGACGCCTTTACCGAATATATGCGAATCCGCGAGAGCAGAAATCTGATGCTGGCGGCGGCAAAAAGAAATGCCCCCACCACCGACGCGAAGGCGGAATATGAGGAAAAGAAGCGTGAAAAGGCAAGGGCGAGAAGCGAAGAAAAGCGTCGCGAAAGAGCCGAGGCAAAAATCCTGGAGCTTGAAGGCGAGCTTGAAAAACTGGAGGAGGAGCTGTTCGGCGAGGCGGCCAGCGACTACGTAAGGGCTGCCGAGATCGAAGCGAGAAAGACGGAGATCGAGGAGGAGCTGCTCGAGCTTTACGAGCTGGTAATGTAAGGAATAGATTATGCAGATTTACAATTATCCGACAAAGGAAAAACTGAATATAAGCGGCTGTGTGCTGGCCCTCGGCTTCTTTGACGGAGTACATATCGCCCACAGAGATCTGATGCTGACCGCGAGAGATATAGCAAGAGAGGGAGGTCTGAAATTCGGCATCTTTACCTTCAGCTCGGCAGGAGGTATCAAGGGTGACGTTCAAAGGCTGTACGACGACGTCGAGAAGGCAGAGCTATTCGAGGCTATGGGTGCTGAGCTGGTGGTTTTTGCCGATTTTTCAAGGGTTGCAGGACTTTCTCCCGAGGATTTCGTTAAGAAAACCCTATGCGACGAGCTTGGCTGCAGGGTTTGCGTAGCCGGCTTTAACTTCAGATTCGGCAAGGGTGCGGCAGGCGATTCGGCAATGCTGTGCCGACTGATGCAAGAATGCGGCGGCGAGGCGGTTATCCGCGAGGAGATCACCGCAGGTGGAACTACCCTGTCGGCAACGCTGATACGAGGCCTGATCACCCAAGGAAGAATCGAGGAGGCAAACGGATATCTCGGTGCTCCTTATTATATTAAAGGAAGAGTTCTTCACGGCAGAAGCGACGGACGCAGGCTTGGCTTCCCTACGGCGAATATGATTATCCCTGATGGTAAGATCACACCGAAAAGCGGCGTATACAGAACAGCAGCAATAATTGACGATAGGGTCTACAGTGCGGTAAGTAACATCGGTGTGTGCCCCACCTTCGATGGCAGAGAAACTCGGCTTGAGAGCCATATAATCGACTTTGACGGCGATCTTTACGATAAGGAAATACGCATTTATTTGCTTGGATATTTACGCGAGGAAAGACGCTTTGAGTCGCTTGATGAACTGAAAATGCAAATAAATGTTGACAAATTAAGGACAATTAAGGAAAACGGAGATATAAAATGGCAGGATCTTGGACTAAAGTAACGGTTACGGGAAAGACACGTGACCTTGACGGAATAGTAGCGGTAATGAGCATGCTGGACAACGGTCTTATGATCGAGGATTACAGCGATTTTTCGCTTAACGGCATGTATGGCGAGCTGGTTGACGAATCTATACTCAATGCGGACAGAGAGATCGTACGCGTATCGCTTTTCGTTCCCGAGGAGAGAAGTCCCCTGGAGTACAGAGAGTTCCTTACCACCAGGCTTCCCGCCCTGGGTATCGAGGCGACGATCGAGCTTGAGGGAATGAACGAGGACGACTGGGCTGAGAGCTGGAAGCAGTATTACAAGCCTGTGCCTCTCGGAAGGGTGACAATCGTACCCGCCTGGGAGGAGTATGACGCCGGGGAGGACGAGGTGATCATCCGTATGGATCCCGGCATGGCCTTCGGCACCGGTACTCACGAAACCACCAGACTGGTTATCAGGCTTATGCAGGACGAGCCCCTGGAGAACAAGCGTGTTCTCGACGTTGGAACAGGCTCGGGCATACTGTCCATCTGTGCATCAAAGCTGGGTGCTAAGAGCTGCAACGCCTATGACATTGATCCCTTGGCGGTGAAGGTAGCGAGAGAAAACTGCCTTGCCGACGGATGCGACAATATTACCGTCGGCGTAAGCGATCTGCTCCGCGGAGTTGATCTTTCGGGTGGAAAATATGATTTCTGCGTGGCGAACATCGTAGCCGATATCATTATCAGAATGCTTCCCGACGTAAGAGATTACGTCAAGGAGGGCTCGCCCCTTATCCTTTCGGGTATTATCGGTGAGCGTGCAAACGAGGTAAGAGAGGCGGTTATCAAGACCGGCTTTACAGTAGAAAAAGAGATAAATGAAAACGACTGGGTAGGTATGCTGGTACGAATTTAAGGCATACGTATAGGTGTTTTTCGGTATTTACATAAAATTTGCGACTTTTTTGATTGCAGGGAGGGACGCCTTATGGCAAGATTTTTCGTTGCCCGTGAGAGCATTTCGGAAAACAGAATAGTAATCGTGGGTTCGGACGCCCACCATATTGCAAGATCGTTGCGTATGGCTGAGGGTGACGAAGTGACCGCATGCGACGGACTTGGCAGAGAGTATCGCTGCCGCCTTGCCCGTATACGCGACGAGGAATGTCTGCTCGATATCATCGAGGAAGTCGACAGCGGTGCTGAATCGCCCGTAAGGATCACGCTGTGCATGGCATATCCCAAGGGAGATAAGCTGGAGGTTGTGATTCAGAAGGCGGTGGAGCTTGGAGCAGACAGAATAATTCCCTTCGAGTCCTCAAGATGCATCAAGCGACCCAAGGCCGAGAAGGCGGAAAAGCAGACCGCAAGGCTTCAGCGAATCGCCGAGGAGGCGGCAAAGCAGTGCGGCAGAGCAAAGATCCCTACAGTAACTGCGGCAATGCCCTACTCTGCTATGCTGAAGGAGGCTGCCGAAAGCTCTCTTTCGCTCCTCTGCTATGAAAACGAGGATGGACTTACGCTGAAGAATGCTCTCGCAGAACGAGAAAGACCCGAAAGCATTTCGGTTATCGTAGGCAGCGAGGGCGGCTTTTCGCCGGATGAGGTAGCAAGGGCAGCCGAGGCAGGCTGTGTTTCGGTTTCGCTGGGCAATAGAATACTGAGATGTGAAACTGCCCCGTCCTTTGCTCTGGCGGCGATTTCCTACGAGTATGAGATATAGTCGGACTTAATAATCTGCCACCAACAGATGCGACTGCCTGACCATCTCCATTGCTATATTGCAAGCTAAAATATAATATAAATGTAAGAACTCTCGTTTTCGGGGGTTCTTTTTCTTTTTTTATCATCATCAGACCCGCGACTCTGCAAGTAAGGACTCTATTTTTTTCATTTTTTTGCCTTTCTTGTTAATATTTACAAAGAATATTTAATTTTTTTGTGAAATTTTCAAGTTTTTTTAAAAAACCTATTGCAAATTGTCCAAAAATGAGTTAGAATATAGTACAGTATACACAAAAAGTGCCTAAGAGAGTTTTTAACCAAGAGCGATCCGAGGTGTTTTTTTGTTTAATTTGCTAACTAAAAAAGTTTATTATAGGTTTTTAAGAAGAAAGGAACGACCAAAATGTCTAATCGCTTGTATCAGACTGTGCTTCATCAGATGAAGGACGTAATCGGCCGCACCATTGGTATCATTGACGAGAACGGTATCGTTATCGCCTGCAGCGAGCTTTCCAAGATCGGAGAGTCCAAGCAGAGAATCAGAGAGGAGCTTGCCTACTCTAACGACGCCGTTATCTACGAGGGATATACCTATCGCTTTATCAACGCAAACGATAAGAGCGACTGCATCTGCTTTGTTGAGGGCGGTGACTCCCACGCAAGCAGCATGGCCTCTCTGCTGGCTATCTTCCTCGGTAATATGAAATCTCTCTATGACGAGAAATACGACAAGGGATCCTTTATCAAGAGTATTCTCCTTGATAACATACTTCCCAGTGACATCTACATAAAATCTAACGAGCTCCACTTCTCCAACGACGAGCGTCGTATCGTATTCGTAATCAAGTTCCAGAGCACCTCCTCCACTCCTCCCTACGAGGTTGTACAGGAGATGATCGGCTCGGGTGATCGCGACTACGTTATCAACATCAGCGAGCAGGACGTGGTAGTTGTAAGAGAGATCACCGACTCCTCCGATGCGAAGGATATGGAGGAATATGCACGCGGACTTATCGACACCGCACACTCCAAGTACGGACTTAAGGCTACCGTAGGCATTTCCTCGGTGGTTGATAACCTTAAGGATCTTGCAAGAGCGTATAAGGAAGCGAGAATTGCCTTCGAGGTTGGTAAGGTATTCGACATTGAGAAGACCGTTATCTCCTACGAGAATCTCGGTATCGGCAGACTTATCTATCAGCTGCCCACCACTCTCTGCGAGATGTTCCTCTCAGAGGTATTCAAGAAGGGCTCGCTCGAGTCGCTCGACCGTGAAACCCTTATGACCGTACAGAGCTTCTTCGAGAACAACCTTAACGTTTCGGAGACCTCCAGAAAGCTCTTCGTACACCGTAACACCCTTGTATACCGTCTTGAGAAGATCAGAAAGCTCTCCGGCCTTGATCTTCGTGAATTTGACCACGCCGTTACCTTCAAGGTAGCACTTATGGTTAAGAAGTATCTTTCCAACAAGCCTACCAAGTATTAATTTTCTTCTGAGAACCGATCAATGAGGAAGTAGGACTAAAATTTCCTCATCTATACAAAATAAGAATAGCTTTTTGGGGTTGCCTAGTCGTTGACGAAGACAACCCCGAAATATGTAAACTAGAACCGCGGGGTCAAATTTATGAAAAATATCCTTAAAAATGCAGTCGGCAGAATTATTCTGCTAGTACTGACCCTTTCTATTCTGCTTGGCAGCTTTACCGCCTGCGACATTTTCTCATACGTGGCAGGTGAGGAGAGCGAGATACAGGGAAATGTTGACAACGCCACCGAAAACGACGATTACAAATTCGTATCCAATTACCTTCGCGACTGGGGTATGCCCATCTTCGATACGGTAAAGGTACAGTACTTCGAGGAGTGCTTCAAGCAGCTCTTCAACTACGGTGACGGCATGCCCGACACCCTTACACACGCGAAGCTGACTGCCAACGCCTTCCTTGAGAACTATTACAGCGAGATCGATAAATCCAACAAGACCAAGGTTACCGACGCCATTATGGATTGCTACGTTTCGGTGCTTGGCGACCCTTATTCCGCCTACCGTCCCCCGACAGTGACCGAGGAGTATATGGAGGATATGAGCGGTAAGTTCGGCGGCATCGGCGTTATGGTCGAGTATAACGATCAGGACGAGAGCATAATGATCAACACCGTTTATCCCGGATCTCCCGCCGAGGCAGCAGGCATCAAGGTCGGCGATATTATCTACGCCGTTGACGGCAAGACTGTCAGCGAGCTTGGCTATCTCAACGCAGTTTACTACGTAAGAGGCGAGATCGGCACCCAGGTGGAGCTTACCCTGCTCCGTGACGGTCAGCTTGTTACCGTAGTAGCGACCAGAGCCGAGGTCGAGGAGATCAACGCGGCAGGTCAGATCATTGAGGGAACGAATATAGGCTACGTACAGATAGTTTCCTTCAAGGACAACACCTTTAATCAGTTCAAGGCGGCAGTCGACGAGCTTTTGGCAGCAGGTGTCGACGGTATCGTATTTGACGTAAGAAACAATCCCGGCGGATACGTATACAGCGTGCTTGACGTTATCTCCTACATTATTCCCGACGGCAAGGTGGTTATGAGCTACCAGTACAACGGTCAGGATCCCATCACTCTGAAATCCAAGGATGAGGGTGAGGATCACAAAATTGAAATTCCCTTCGTAGTGCTTTGCAACGAGTACACCGCATCTGCAGGTGAGATATTCACCGCCGCACTCCGCGACTACCGTAACGACGGAACGCTTAACGCTACCCTCGTAGGCACCAACACCTACGGCAAGGGCATTATGCAGAACACCTATTACTATCCCTTCGATCAGTCCTCGGTAACTCTTACCGTGGCATACTACAACCCTCCCTGCGGAGAGAATTATCACGGCACGGGCGTTGCTCCCGACAGAGTTGTTGAAATAGAAAACGACACCGATACACAGCTTGACGCAGGCATAGAAGAGCTTAATAAGCTTATAAATGCTAACTAATATTTACAAATATATACTTTTTAGGAGTACAGAACAATGGAACAGAAGACCTACACTCAGGCAGGCTACGATGCTCTTCAGAAGGAGCTTGCCGAGATCAACGAGAAGATAGAGGAAAACAAGAAGGACATCTCCACCGCCCGTTCCTACGGCGACCTTTCCGAGAACTCGGAATATGATGAGGCAAAGCAGGAGCAGGGCAAGCTTCACACCAGAAAGGCAGAGCTTCAGGAGATGATCGCAAATGCTAAGATCATTGACGAGAGCGAGATCGACGAGAAGAAGATCAGCGTCGGCTCTATCGTAGTGGTTAAGAGCGACAGAGGCGAAAAGACCTACCACATCGTAGGCTCCTACGAGGCAGATCCCCTCAAGGGAAAGATCTCCGACGCATCTCCCATCGGCCTTGCACTTATCGGTGCGTCTGAGGGTGACACCGTGGTTGCCAACACCGCAAAGGGCTCTATGGAGTTCAAGGTTATCAGCGTAACCAGAGCAAAGATCTAAGCCAGATCGCTTTAAGAAAGGACAAAAAAATGGCAAACGAGAATATGAACCAGGCTATAAGCAACACAAGCGAGATCGCCGTTCGCCGCGAGAAGCTTAACAACCTTTATGCTTCGGGCAACAATCCCTTTGAAATTACTAAGTATGACAGAACCCACGAGAGCGTAGATGCAATCAAGCTCTTCGAGGAGAAGGAATCCACTCTCGCAGAGGGTGAGGTTATCAGCGTACGCCTTGCAGGACGTCTTGTAAGCCGTAGAATTATGGGTAAGGCTTCCTTTGCTCACATGCTTGACGGCAAGGGCAAGATCCAGCTCTACGTTGCACGTGACGGCGTTGGCGAGGAGGTTTACGCAGGCTTTAAGAAGTGGGACGTTGGTGACATTATCGGTGTTGAGGGTCATCTCTTCCGCACCAGAACCGGCGAGATCTCGGTACACGCTACCGGCATTACCCTGCTTGCAAAGTCGCTCCTTCCCCTGCCCGAGAAGTTCCACGGTCTTACCGACCTTGAAACCAGATACAGACAGAGATACGTTGACCTTATCGTAAATCCCGAGGTTAAGGACACCTTCGTTAAGAGATCGAAGATCCTTTCGCTTATCAGAAGCTACCTTGACTCCAAGGGCTATCTTGAGGTTGACACACCCATACTCCTTCCTATCGAGATCGGTGCATCTGCCCGTTCCTTCAAGACCCATCACAACACCCTTGACATCCCCATGTACCTCCGTATTGAAACCGAGCTTTATCTGAAGCGTCTTATCGTCGGCGGTATGCATAAGGTATACGAGGTTGGCCGTATCTTCAGAAACGAGGGTATGGACCCCAAGCACAATCCCGAGTTCACCACCATCGAGCTCTACGAGGCATTTACCGATTACTACAGCATGATGGATCTGGTTGAGGAGCTTTACAAGATGCTGGCGAAGGAGGTTTGCGGCGATACCAAGATCACCTATCAGGGCATCGAGATCGACCTTGGCCATTGGGAAAGACTTACCATGGTTGACGCGGTTAAGAAGTATGCAGGCATCGACTACAATGATTGGCAGAGCGACGAGGATGCAAGAGCCGTTGCAAAGGCAAATCACGTTGAGGTTCCCGCAGACGCTACCAAGGGTACCGTCCTGGTAGAGCTGTTCGACGCCTTCGTTGAGGACAAGCTTATCCAGCCCACCTTCATCTACGACTATCCCGTTGAGAACTCTCCTCTCGCTAAGAGAAAGCCCACCGATCCCGCCTTCACCGAGAGATTCGAGTACTTTATCAACTGCACCGAGTACGGCAACGCCTTCTCCGAGCTTAACGATCCCATCGACCAGAGAGAGAGATTCGAGAGCCAGGTTGCAAAGAAGAAGGCAGAGGATCCCGACTCTCCCGCAGAGGTTGACTACGATTACGTTACCGCCCTTGAGTACGGTATGCCTCCCACAGGCGGCCTTGGCTTTGGCGTTGACAGACTCGTAATGCTTCTCACCGACTCTGCTTCTATCAGGGACGTACTGCTCTTCCCCACCATGAAGCCCGAGGCTTAATTGCGATTTCATAAAAATCTTATATATCATTAGGAGAAAACAGTTATGGAAAGAAAGCTTTACAGATCAAAGACCGACAAGAAAATTTTAGGCGTATGCGGCGGTATCGCTGAATATTTCGGAATTGACTCCACCGTAGTTCGTCTTATTTTGGTTCTGGCAGTAATTTTCGCAGGAGTAGGTCTGCTTGCATATCTTATCGCAGCACTCGTTATGCCTGTTAAGCCTGACTAATTAAAGCAAGAAGCATAAAAACAAAACCGACGGAGGTCTTGCACTTTCGTCGGTTTTGTGCTATAATAAAGAAAAATTCGAAGGGAAGGAGGACCTGAAGAAATGCCTACCGTTAATAAAGATATGGAAATGGCGAGAAAAATCGCCGAGGCGGCTGCCGAGAGAGGCGGACGTGCCTACCTGGTTGGCGGATACGTAAGAGATCTGCTGATGGGTAAGGAGGGTAAGGATATTGACGTGGAGATTCACGGTCTGACTCCCGACGAGCTGAAGGAAATACTTGACTCCTTGGGCGAGAGGCTGGATATTGGCGAGAGCTTTGGCATTTTCGGTCTGCGTGGCTACTCGCTGGATATTGCTATGCCGAGGAAGGAGGAGTGCCGAGGCAGAGGCCACCGCGACTTTGACGTTTTCGTAGATCCGCATATCGGTACACCCGCCGCGGCAAAGCGTCGCGACTTTACCGTCAACGCCATGATGCAGAACATTCTTACCGGCGAGATCATCGACCATTTCGGCGGCAGAGAGGACCTTAAGCGAGGCATTATCCGTCACGTAGACGGCGATTCCTTTGCCGAGGATCCGCTGAGAGTGCTTCGCGGATGTCAGTTCGCTGCAAGATTTGAGTTTGATATTGCCGATGAAACGGTGGAGCTGTGTCGCGGGATGGATATCTCTACCCTGCCCCGTGAGAGAATAATGGGCGAGCTTGAGAAGGCTTTGCTTAAGGCGAAAAGGCCCTCGCTGTTCTTCGAAAATCTGCGACGCATGGATCAGCTTTCGGTATGGTTCCCCGAGCTGATGGCTCTTATCGGAATTGAGCAGAATCCCAAGTATCACTCTGAGGGCGACGTATGGACGCATACCATGATGGTGCTGGACGTGGCGGCAGGACTTAAGGAATATTCAAAAAATCCGCTGGGCCTTATGCTGTCCGCACTTAGCCACGACTTCGGTAAGGCTATATGCACCGAGGTGATAAGAGGCGAGATTCACTGCTACGGTCACGAGATAAAGGGTCTGCCGCTGGTATCGGAGTTTATGCACAGGCTGACACACGAGGTTGGCCTTACCAAATACGTGCTTAATATGGCAGAGCTTCACATGAAGCCGAACGCACTGGCAGCAGTCGGTGCCTCGGTTAAATCCACCAACCGTATGCTTGACGCCTCGGTGGATCCGGAGGGACTTTTATGCCTTGCCATATCCGATGGTCTTGGCAAGACCTCACCGAGAGAGTACGTGTCCTATAACGACTTCTTCAGAGAGCGACTTTCCATCTACCGTGAGTATATGTCCCGCCCATACGTGATGGGTAAGGATCTTATAGATGCGGGACTAAGGCCCTCAAGGCAGTTCTCGGATTATCTGTCCTTCGCTCACAAGCTTCGTCTGGCGGGAGTGGAAAAGAGCTCGGCACTTAAGCAGACGCTGAGCCTGGCGAGGAAGGATCAGAGGAGCAAGGAATAGCCCGAAGAAATGCTGAAAAGCTCTTATTAAGGTCTTTTTTACTGCCGACCGCGAAAAAAAGAATTAACAAAAAGCTTCAAAAAACTATTGACAAAATTCTCACTTTCTGCTAAAATTGATGTATCTTTATTTTTAAAGGCGTTTGAGCGAAGAGTAGTAGCATATTTTACCGTGTGCAGAGAGCCGTCGTGCTGGTGAAAGACGGAGACGGGGGATATGTGAATTCACTTCGTTAGCCGTTCGCTGAAAGTCCGTCGAGTAGGCGACACCGGGTACGACCGTTATATCGTGAGGGTGTGATGGCACCCGATAAGGCTGTCCCGCGTGAGTGGGTGGCAAAGCAGAGTGGTACCACGTGTTTTTTACGTCCCTGTGTCATTTTTGGCTCAGGGACTTTTATTTTTTTGATAATTGGCTCGCCCGGGGATCGCTTCCCACGGGTGTATGCAGGTTATAAACATTTTTTCGGAGGAAAATAAAATGAAAAAGATCCTTTCACTCATTCTCACAATCACTCTTATCGTATGCAGCGTAGCTTCGCTCGCCTCCTGCGAGAAGGAAGCCGACTTTACCGTCGGTATCTGCCAGCTTATGGTTCACGATTCGCTTGACAAGGCGACCCAGGGCTTTAAGGATGCACTTACCGCCGAGCTTGAAAAGGAAGGCAAGACCGTTGCCTTCGACGAGCAGATCCCCGGTAATTCCGACCTTTGCTCCACCGTTATCACCTCCTTCGTGGCGAAGGGCGTTGATCTTATTATGGCGAACGCTACCCCCGCTCTTCTTGCGGCGGCTAACGGCACCGCTACCATTCCCGTGCTTGGTACCTCCGTTACCGACTACAGCGACACCTTCGGCGGAAATATTCCCGAGAACGTTTCGGGTACCTCCGACGCAGTTCCCTTCGACGAGCAGGCACAGATGATGATCGACACCCTCGGTCTTAAGGAAGGCGACAAGGTTGGCGTTATCTATTGCACCAACGAATCCAACTCGGTTATTCAGTACGAGGCTGTAAAGGCTCTCTTCGAGGAAAAGGGCATCATCGTTGAGAAGTACACCTTCTCCGAGACCACCGAGCTTTCTGCAATCGCTACCACTGCGGCAAGCGAGTGCGATGCTATCTACGTTCCCTCTGACAACACCGTTGCTACCAACGACAGCATCGTAGGTGCTGCCTGTGAGGCTGCAAACACCCCCGTTTACACCAGCTACGGCGGAAGCATCTGCTACGCCAGCCTTGCTATCGACTACTATCAGCTTGGCTACAAGACCGGTGAGATGGCTGCCCAGATCCTTCTCGGCACCGCAAAGGTCAGCGACATGAAGATCGTTACCCTCACTCCCGCCGTCAGCTACAACGAGGATATCTGCGGCAAGCTCGGCATCACCGTTCCTGCCAACTGATTTTTGAGGTAATTTATAATGGGTTTTCTTAACGCGATACCCGGTGCAGTCGCACAGGGTATGATATGGGGCCTGATGGCGATAGGAGTATATATTTCCTACAAGATACTCGACATCGCCGACCTTACGGTTGACGGCTCTATCTGTACAGGTGCCTGTGTTCTGGCGGTTATGATAACCAACGGCGTACCTGCCTGGGTAGGTGTGATCATCGCCTTCCTTGCCGGTGCTGTTGCCGGTATTGTTACAGGACTACTGCACACATTTATGGGCATTCCCTCTATTTTAGCGGGAATTCTGACCCAGCTTATGCTTTATTCTATCAATCTGAAGATTCTGGGAGGCAAATCGCTGCTTGCCATCAATGCACGCTCCTATGATCTTCTTCTCAATCAGCTCAACAATCCCATGGCTATACTGGTGGCGGCAATTATTATCGCCGCACTTATCGTCGGACTCTGGCTGTTCTTCTACACCGAGATCGGTCTTACCCTTAAGTCCACCGGCGACAACCCCGATATGAGCCGTGCCCAGGGCGTAAACGTTAACGTTAACAAGGTTATCGGCCTTGCTATCGCAAACGGCATCGTTGCTCTGGCGGGTGCTCTGCTCGCTCAGTATCAGGGCTTTGCAGACATCAATATGGGTCGCGGAGCAATAGTAATCGGCCTGGCGGCTATTTTCATCGGCCTTTCGGTTTCGCTGAAGATAAAGCCTAATTTCGTCGTCAGCCTTATTGGCGTAGTGGGCGGCGGAATTGCCTACTATCTTGTATATTCCTTCGTAATCTTCTTAGGTCTTGATACCGATCTCTTAAAGATGCTCTCTGCGGTGGTGGTTGCACTCTTCCTCGCAGTACCTCACATCAGATCCACCTATTTCAAGAAGAAAAGGACGGCTGTAGCCGAAAACGGCCAGGGAGGTGACGGTAATGCTTAAGATAACTAACCTTCACAAGACCTTTATGCCCGGAACGGTTAATGCAAAAAAGGCACTTAACGGCCTTAGCCTTACTGTAAACGAGGGCGACTTTGTTACAGTGATCGGCGGCAACGGTGCGGGCAAAAGCACCCTGCTCAACGCCATCTGTGGCGTGTGGAAGCCCGACGAGGGTACGGTAGAGATCGACGGCATTGACGTTACCGCCATGCCCGAGCATAAGAGGGCAAAGTTCCTCGGACGAGTTTTCCAGGATCCGATGAAGGGTACGGCTCCCGATATGGAGATTGCCGAGAACCTTTCCATCGCCGAGCGTCGAGGCACAAAACGCAGACTAATCTGGGGCTGCACCAAGTCAGACAGAGAAAGATACAAGGCTCTGCTCTCCTCTCTCGAGCTTGGACTTGAGGACAGGCTTTCCTCCAAGGTAGGTCTGCTTTCGGGCGGACAAAGACAGGCGGTCACTCTCCTTATGGCTACGGTAAAAAAGCCGAAGATACTGCTCCTCGACGAGCATACCGCCGCCCTTGACCCCAAGACCGCGGCAAAGGTGCTGCAGATCACCGACAGAATTGTAAAGGAAAACCACCTTACCACACTTATGATAACCCACAATATGCGTGATGCCATCACCCACGGCAACCGTCTTATTATGCTCCACGAGGGCAGAGTTATCATCGACGTATCGGGCGAGGAAAAGGCAAGGCTCACCGTGGAGGATCTGCTTGAAATGTTCAACAAGGCAAGCGGCGATCACTTTGCAAACGACCGTGCTATTCTTTCTTAAAAGTACAGAAAACCGAGCATTTTCGCTCGGTTTTCTTTTTTTACATTTAGTCTTGATTTTCCAATAAGTATATGATAAAATAGTTAAGTTAGAACAAATGGAGCTTGTTTATGATAAAATTCATATTTCTTGACCTGGACAATACCCTGCTCGATTTTCACAAGGGCGAGCTTATGGCGATTGAAAAGGCCTTCGGACAACTGAATATACCTATCAGCGATGAGATTCTCAGGCGGTATTCCGAGATAAACGTCAGCTGCTGGCGTGCTCTTGAGCGTGGCGAAAGGACTCTGCACCAGGTGCTTTACGGCAGATTCGAGCAGCTGTTCTCGGAATTTGATATGGACGCCTCGGTGACCGAGACCCAGGAGCTGTATCAGAGGCTGCTGTCGATGGAGCATGACTTTATTCCC
>JAZSEC010000043.1:0-4684 GCA_045531485.1 Eubacteriales bacterium
CGGCATTCTACGGATGTGAGTCGCTTACAAGTGTAGTAATTCCCAACAGTGTAACAAGTATTGGTGGATATGCATTCTACGGTTGTAAGTCACTTACAAGTATAGTGATTCCTTATAGTGTGATAAGCATTTGGCGTAGTTCATTCGATTCGTGTGATAATATTAAAGTTGTTCGATACTGCGGATCTAAAGCAGAGTGGGATGATTTGAATTTCAATACTTTATTTGATAATGCTACCATTTACTTTGAAAGAACAGAAACAATTTCTGACAACCCGGATTTCAGAATTATATCAGGTGTATTAGTAAAATACAAGGGCCACGATTCTGTTGTAAAAATACCTGATGGTGTTACAAGAATTGAAGGTAACGCATTCCAAGATTGTTATTTACTTAAAGAAATTGAAATTCCTAATAGTGTAACAAGTATTGGCATTTGGGCATTCTCTGAACATAATACTCTTAAAGTTGTTCGATATTGCGGATCGGAAGCAGATTGGGACAAGGTAGATGTGGATAGCATATATCCTTTCCCTAAAGATGCTGTTATTTATTTTGAAAAATAAACTTTAATATTCGTGCCGTCGGCACATAGAAAGAAGAAAAAAACTTGAAAATACTCGTTATCGGAGATGTTACCAGTCCTTCGGGAATCGAGCATCTCAAAAAAAATCTTTGGAAATTCAGAGAAAAGCACGGTGTGGATTTCTGCGTTGTAAACGGAGAGAACGCATCCTTTATTACGGGTATATCGCCCGAGCTTGCCGAGCTGCTTCTTCGCTCGGGAGCAGACTGTATCACGGGTGGAAATCACACCCTTCGTAACAAAAAGGCCTATACGTACCTGGATGATACGAGCGAGATCCTTCGTCCGATCAATTTCGGTGATGGGGCACCCGGCCACGGCTATACCATTCTCGACTGTCTTGGCTACCGTATTCTCGTTATCAATGCACTGGGCAGGGTTCATATTGATCCCGTGCTGGATTCACCCTTTACCTATATAGATAGGGTGCTTCGCGAGAATGAGGGATCCTACGATTATTCTATTCTTGATTTTCATGCTGAGGCAACGGGTGAGAAGCTTGCGGTAGGCTATGCCTACGACGGCAGGATCAATGTGATCTTCGGCACTCACACCCACGTTCAGACGGCTGACGGCAGGATTTTGCCGGGCGGCACAGGCTATATAACCGACGTCGGCATGTGCGGTGAGAGCGAGGGTATTCTCGGTATGGACGCGGATACGGTGGTTCTCCGTATGCGTACGAATCTGCCTCACAGCTTCAAGGCGGCGGTAGGAAAATGTCACGCTGACGGTGTTATTTTTACTCTTGACACCTCATCGGGCAGAGTAACCGACGTAAAGCCCGTCGGCTTCTAAATTTGTAAATTACATAATATTATTATTAAAAATACACAAAATGTAAAGAAAGGTTGGAAAAATGGAGCTTAAAACATCTGTTGCCGTAATAGGTGCCGGACATGCAGGCATTGAGGCAGCCCTTGCCTCGGCGAGAATGGGCGTTGATACCGTTCTTTTTACGACCAACCTTGACGCAGTTGGAAATATGCCCTGCAACCCCTCAATCGGCGGCAGTGCGAAGGGACATCTGGTCTTTGAGATAGACGCTCTTGGCGGTGAGATGGGCTATGCTGCCGATCTTGCTACCATTCAGTCCCGCACGCTTAATCTGGGTAAGGGTGCCGCCGTACATTCAAAGCGTGTGCAGGCGGATAGGGCAGAATATAAGCGGGTTATGAAGATGACTCTTGAAAAAGAGAGAAATCTTCGCCTTATTCAGTCGGAGATCGTGGATATTCTTACCGAGGAGGCTGACGGCGGCGTCCGTGTACGCGGCGTTGTGACCGCCCTCGGCGAGATCTGGGAGGCAAATCGGGTGATTATTGCAACCGGTACTTTCCTTGACAGCAAGATCTTCGTCGGTGATAAGGTCTTTTCCGCAGGCCCTGACGGACTTATGCCTGCCGTGGGACTTTCTGCATCCCTTTCAAGACTTGGTCTGACTCTTCAGCGATTTAAGACAGGTACGCCCGCCAGGGTGCATCTTCGCTCGGTGGATTTCTCCTCTCTTGAGCTTCAGCAGGGTGAGGATGAGCCTGTTCCATACTCGGTCAGGACAGAAAAAAAGCCTACCGTATCGGTGAATTTGCGTCCATGTCATATAGTTTACACCAATTCTGACACCCACAGCATCATTCTCTCCAATCTTGAGAGGAGTGCTATGTATTCGGGTAACATAACCGGCGAGGGCCCAAGATACTGTCCCTCTATTGAAACCAAGCTGGTTCGCTTTGCCGATAAGGAAAGGCATCAGCTGTTTATAGAGCCCTGCGGTCTTGACACCGACGAGCTGTATATTCAGGGCTTCTCCACCTCTATGCCCACCGACGTTCAGTACGAGATGCTTCACAGCCTTAAGGGCTTTGAGAAGGCTGAAATTATGCGATACGCCTACGCTATCGAGTATGACTGTGCCGATCCCACCGAGATGTATCCTACCCTTGAATTCAAGGCTGTCAGCGGTCTTTACGGTGCGGGACAGTTCAACGGCACCTCAGGCTATGAGGAGGCTGCCGCACAGGGTCTTGTGGCCGGAATAAACGCCGCCCTTCGTGAGAAGGGTGAGGAGGCTATGATCCTTCCTCGCTCGTCCTCCTATATCGGTACGCTGATCGACGACCTGGTTACCAAGGGTGCCGCCGAGCCATACCGTATGATGACCTCACGCAGCGAATACAGACTTCTGCTTCGCCAGGATAACGCTGATGAAAGACTTACGCCTATCGGCCACAGAGTCGGTCTTATTGATGAGGAGAGATACGCCGCCTTTCTTGAAAAGCAGCGAATGATAGACTCCGAGATAAAACGACTTGAAAAGACGGTGGTCCCCCCATCACAAGCAAATAACGCCACCCTCACCTCTCTTGGCTCCTCCGAGATCACAACGGGTATAAAGCTCTCCGAGCTGCTTCGCCGTCCTGAGCTGAGCTATAAGGCTCTATCGGAGCTTGACGTTGACAGACCCACGCTTCCCTCGGCTGTTATCCGAACGGCTGAAATAAAGGTAAAATACCAGGGATACATTAAGCGTGAGCTTGGCGAGGTGGAAAGGCAGAGAAGGCTGGAGGACAAGCGTCTGCCCGCCGATATAGATTATAAGAGTATCGTAGGTCTGCGTCTTGAATCTGCAGAGAAGCTGGATAAGATCCGTCCTATGAGCATCGGCCAGGCGTCACGCATCAGCGGAGTAAATCCCGCCGACATCAGCGTTCTGCTTATCTATCTTGGTAAATAAAATGAATTGATAATATAGCCTTAATGCCTATATTATTATAAAGGAAGAAAAAATGAAGGAACAACATTCACGTACCGAAATGCTTCTCGGTGCCGACGGCCTGGAAAGGCTGCTCTCCTCAAGGGTGGCTATCTTTGGCGTTGGCGGAGTTGGCGGCTATGCTGCCGAGGCTATTGCCAGGGCGGGAATCGGTAATATTACGCTTATAGACTCGGACAGAGTTGCAGCCTCCAATATAAACAGACAGATCATCGCTACCCACGACACCCTTGGACAGTATAAGACCGAGGCGATGCGTCAGCGTATTCTGTCAATCAACCCGGAGGCCACCGTAACCTGCCATAATATCTTCTTTGACGAGGAGAGCAAGGGTCAGTTTGATTTCACCGCCTACGATTACGTGGTGGATGCCATCGACTCTCTGTCGGCTAAGGTGGAGCTTATCGCAACCTGCGTTGCCGCGGGAACGAAAATCATATCCGCCATGGGTGCGGGCAACAAGCTTGATCCTACAGGCTTTGAGGTGGCGGATATATCCAAGACCACCGTTTGTCCTCTGGCTCGTGCGGTCCGTGTCGCTCTGCGTAAGAGGGGAATAAATCATCTTAAGGTGGTCTATTCGAAGGAGCCTCCCGTCATACCTCCCGTTGTCAGCGACGGCGAAAGGAAGAGGGTTCCTGCCAGCATTTCCTTCGTTCCGTCTGCCATGGGTCTTATCCTCGCAGGCGAGGTAATTAAGGCTATCGCCCTGGGCGATGAGGCCGATAAACAGAGCGAAAAATAAAATAAAAAAAGAGTAAAAAAAGGATGGAAAAAGCGTTGATTTTTCCATCCTTTTTTATGTAAAAATCAGAGTAAAAAAATGCAATAAATTCGGTGTCGAAAATGAATAAAAAAAGCGTCGAAAAAGTGAGCAAAAAATACTAAAAAAAGTCAGCGGATTTAAGACAAAAAAATAGGGTGAAAAGGCCTCAAAAAACGGCTTGTCGGGGACTTAAAAAAGAATAGAAAATTAATGATTTTTTAACCGGAAAAAATATAAAAAAATGAGGATCAAAGGCCTTGTAAACAGAAAGGAACTCATAAGAAAAAAAGTGGAAAAGCCGGAAAAAATAAAGTGAGTAAAGAAGGAAAAATGAGAGGGAAAAAGCACAGAAAAAAGCAGGAAAAAATCTATTAAAGATCCTGATATTTTTCCACCTTAAATTCATCAAAGATTATGAAAAAAATCAGACCTCAAAACATTCAAAAAAAGCATGGATTTTTCACCCGTTTTCATCAGCAAAAGGCAAATAAAAACCACACCTTCAAAGAGGATTTTCGCCCCGGAAAGAGAAAAAACGCCCTAACTAATGTTTACAAAG